>CAYVQQ010000153.1:0-7760 GCA_964453085.1 uncultured Mycobacterium sp. | reverse complement strand
GTGACGACCTGCACGCCTTCATCCAGACGGCGCGCGAGAAAGGTTCGGTGGCCGAGGATTACCCGGTGCCGTTCGCGCACACGCCGAGCTTCGTGGGCTCGCACCTGACCGGGTACGACAACATGCTGCGGGGAATCCTGGAGTACCTCGCCAAGGACCACAAGGGTGAGCCCAACGGCAAGATCAACATCGTTCCCGGTTACGAAACCTACATCGGCAACCTGCGTGAGATCGAACGGATCCTGAAGCTGATGGGCGTCGAGCACACCATCCTCGGCGACCACCGCGCCGCCCTGGACTCGCCGGCCAACGGTTCCTACGAGATGTTTCCGGGTGGCACCTCACTGGAGGATGCGGCGGACTCGATCAACGCCAAAGCGACGGTGTTCCTTCAAGAGACGGCCACCAAGAAGACCAGCGAGCTGGTCCGCGACTCCTGGAAGCAGGAGACGGTCGTGCTGCCCCCGCCGATCGGGGTCGGCAACACCGACCGGTTCATCTCCGAGATCGCCCGGCTGACCGGGGTGGAGGTGCCGGCCGGGTTGACCGCGGAGCGGGGCAGGCTGGTCGACGCGCTCACCGACTCGCATGCCTATCTGCACGGCAAGCGCGTCGCCATCATCGGCGATCCCGACCTGGTGTTGGGCTTGCTCGGGTTCGTGTTGGAACTGGGCATGGAGCCGGTGCACGTCGTGAGCACCAACGCCGACAAGGAATTCGAGTCGGCCGCGAAGGCGGTGCTGGCGGCGAGCCCGTTCGGCGAAAGCGCGACGGTGTGGCCGGGTAAGGACATGTGGCACCTGCGGTCGCTGGTGTTCACCGAGCCGGTCGACCTGTTGATCGGCAACTCGTACCTGAAGTACCTGGCCCGCGAGGCCGAGCTTCCGCTGGTCCGCGTTGGTTTCCCGATCTTCGATCGGCACCACCTGCACCGGTTCCCGATCCTCGGTTACGAGGGCGGCCTGCATCTGCTCACCTCCATGGTGAACACGGTGCTCGACGAGCTCGACCGGACCGCACCTGACCACAGCTTCGACGCGGTGCGGTGAATCATGGTCGACGCGAGCGTATTTGAAGAGCCGGCCTGCGATCACAACCGCGGTAAGTCCGCGAAGCAGAAGAAGGCCGGCTGCCCGAAGCCCAAGCCGGGCGGTACGTCCGGGGGGTGCGCCTTCGACGGGGCGATGATCACCCTCGTTCCGATCGTGGACGCCGCCCACGTGGTGCATGGGCCGATCGCTTGCGCCGGTAATTCATGGGACGGCCGGGGGAGTCTGTCCTCCGGGCCCGTCCTGTACCGGCGGGGCTTCACCAGCGACGTCGCCGAACACGATGTGGTGTTCGGCGGTGAGCAGAAGCTCTACGACACCATCACCGACGTGGTGGCCCGGTTCGCCCCGCCCGCGGTGTTCGTCTATTCAACGTGTGTCACGGCCACCATCGGTGACGACCTGGACGCGGTGTGCGCGGCTGCCGGCACCGCACACGGTGTCCCGGTCATCCCGGTGAATTCACCCGGCTTCGCCGGCAGCAAGAACCTCGGGAACCGGCTCGCCGGTGAGGCGCTGCTGCAGCACGTGATCGGCACCGAAGAACCCGCATACACGACCGAATACGACGTCAACCTGGTGGGTGAGTACAACATCGCCGGCGAACTGTGGGACGTGGAGCCGGTGCTGAGCCGGCTGGGCATCCGCGTGCTGGCGTGCATCAGCGGTGACGTGCGCTACCGGGATGTCGCTGCGGCGCATCGGGCCAAGGCCACGATGGTGGTCTGCTCCAAGGCGCTCCTCGGGCTGGCCCGCGGATTGGACGAACGCTACGGCATCCCGTGGTTCGAAGGCAGTTTCTACGGCATGCGGTCGATGAGCGACGCGATCCGAGCCTTCGCCGGGCTGCTCGACGGGGGGGACGGCGAACTGATTCGACGCGCCGACGACCTCGTCGCGATCGAGGAGGCGCGGACCACAGCCGCGCTTGAGGGTTACCGCCAACGGCTGGCGGGGGCCAAGGCGGTCCTCTACACCGGGGGCAACAAGAGCTGGTCGGTGGTGTCGGCGCTGCAGGATATCGGCGTCGAGGTTGTCGCCTCCGGGTCCACCAAGAGCACCGACGGCGACGTCGACAAGATCCACCAGCTGATCGGCTCGGAGGGTCGAATCATCAAGGAGGGCAACCCCGCCGAGTTGCTCAAGCTCATGGCGGAGACCCATGCCGACATTCTCATCGCCGGCGGCCGCAATCAGTACACCGCGCTCAAGGGCAAGTTCCCGTTCCTGGACATCAACCAGGAGCGGCACATCCCCTACGCCGGTTACGTCGGGGTGGTCGAACTGGCCCGCCGGGTCGAGCTGGCGCTGTCCAGCCCGGTGTGGGAACAGGTGCGCGCGCCCGCGCCCTGGGACCTTGCAGAGGTGGCATGATGGCGCGCGTCGTGACCGGCGGAAAACGGGCCGCAATCGATCCGCTCAAGCATTCCCAGCCGCTCGGCGGTGCCTTGGTGTTCCTCGGCCTGGCGGCCACGATGCCGATCATGCACGGGTCACAGGGTTGCGCGTCGTTCGCTAAAGCATTGCTCACCAGGCATTTCCGTGAACCCGTGCCGCTGCAGACCACTGCTGTCACCGAGGTGACCGCGGTGCTGGGGGCCGGGGAGTCGATGGTTGCGACACTCAACGCGATCCGCGACAAACAGCGCCCACAGATCATCGGCCTGCTGACCACGGGCCTTACCGAGGTGAGTGGCGAGGATGTGGCCGGCGAGTTGCTGGCCTACGTCGAGGGTTTGGGGGATACCGCACCGCTGATCGTAGGCGTGTCCACGCCGGATTTTCGCGGGGGTCTCTCCGACGGCTACGCGGCGGCGCTGGAGGCGTTGGTGCGCGCGGTGCCGCTTTGCGCACCCGCCTGGCGCCGCGGGCTGGCGGTCTTCGCCGGGGCAGCGGTCAACGCCGCCGACGCCGACGAAATAACGGAATTGACATCGGCATTCGGTCTTTCACCGATCCTCGTGCCAGACATCTCCAGGTCGCTGGACGGGCACCTCGACGCGTTCTCGCCGGTGACCACGGGCGGCACCACCCGAGCCGACCTCGAGGCCCTCGGCGACTGTGGAGCGATCGTCGCGATCGGTACGAGCGCAGCGCCGGCCGCCGCGGCGCTCAGCACGCGCACCGGCGCGGACGCCGCAACCTACGCACACCTGTGCGGGCTGGAGAGCACCGACGCGTTTGTCCGCTACCTGATGTCGCACAGCGACGTGACCGTCCCGTCGCGGGTACGCCGGTGGCGGTCCAGGTTGGCCGACGGGCTGCTCGACACCCATTTCGTGCTCGGCGGGGCGCGCGTCGCGCTGGCCGCCGAACCGGACCTGCTGTGCGGGATGGCCTCATTGCTCCACGACGTGGGTGCCGAGATCGTCACCGCGGTGTCACCGACACCAGCACCCGTGCTCGCCGGGCTCCCCTGCGAGGAGGTGGTCGTCGGCGACCTCGACGACCTCGAGGAACGGGCGTCCGAGGCGGGCGCGGAGATCGTGCTCGCCTCCAGCCACGCCAGGGCACTGACCGATCGGATCGGGGCGGCGCACCTGGCCGTGGGGTTCCCCGTCTACGACCGGCTCGGCGCTCAGCTGCGTGGCACCGCCGGGTATCGCGGCAGCCTGCGGCTCTTGACCGACGCCGCCAACTGCCTGCTCGACCACCAGGAACACGCGAGTCCACATACCCGCGCCGGGGCGGCGCGGGCCGAGTCCGCCGTGATCGAGGAGACGATGTGCTGAAAGTTGCCTTCGCCACCAAGGGCGGAACCGCGGTCGACGACCACTTCGGCCGTTGCCGGCGGTTCGACGTCTACGAAATCAGCGCCGGTGAGGCCCGGTTGCTCGAAGTCCGCGAACTCGACGATGCGCCCGAGGATGAGCAGAGCAAGATCGCCAGCCGGCTCGCCTGCGTCGCCGATGTCGCGATCCTGCATGTCTGCGACATCGGTGGCTCGGCCGCCACCCAGGTCGTCAACGCCCGCATCCACCCGGTCAAGATTCCGCCGGGCACCGAGATCGGCTTGATCATCACCCGCCTGCAGGACGTGCTGTCCGGCACTCCGCCTCCCTGGATGCGAAAAGTGTTACGGCAGCACAGCAGCGAGAACACCCCAGCTTGGACCCCATCCCCGACCCCGACAGGAGCATCATGAGCTCATTCCTCAAGGACCTGATCGACCAGCAGCGCGCCGGCGACACGTACGGGCAGCTGGACCGGCTCAGCGACGATCACATGGTCAAGCCGTTTCTGGTCTCCCGCGCAGAGCAGCGCGGGATCGCGGTCAACTGCGACGTGGAAGCGGCCACCGAGGCGCGGATCCGCTCGTTCTATCAGGCGGTCGCCGCGGGCATCGAACGTTCGACCGGCGTGTTCACCACGGCGGTCATCGATCTCAGTCATGAGGGATTCGGCCGCGCCATCGTGTTCGCGGGTCGGCTGATCGCGGTTTCCGACGTGCTGCGTGACGCGCAGCGGTTCGGCTTCGAATCGACGGAGAAGCTTGCCGAACACGGCGACCGATTGGTGGCCGAGGGCGTCAAGACGGTCGAACGGCACAAGGAGGCGGCACGTGACGAATCCTGAGCGAGCGGTTGAGATCCGCGAGCAACTGAAGAAGCTCAAGTATTCGGCGATGCAGCTGAAGATGGATCTGCACGACCTCGCCGAGGACCTACCGGTCGACTGGGAACGCATCCCCGATGTCGCGGCGCGTACCTTCGACACCTACTCCACCATCGCCCAGTTGGAAAGCCAGTTGGCCCAGGAGGCTACGACATGACAACCGTGACAGCCGATCTCGCGCGATTTCGGAATTGCGAAACTGCCGAGGAGTACTTCGAATTCTTCGGTATTCCCTACGACCAGAAAGTGGTCAACATCTGCCGACTGCACATCCTGAAGCACTTCGCCGGGCAGGTCAAGCAACTGCACCAACAACGGGGCGCGCCACAACCCGAGCACGAGGTCCTCGCCGCCTACCGGGAGGCGCTGATTCGGTCGTATGAGGCGTTCACCACGGGGACCGCGCTGGATCACCGGGTCTTCAAGGTGCTGCAGGACCACGCGCCGACGGCATTCGTGCCGACCGCACAGATCACCGTCAACGGGCGCCGGGCGCGGCGATGAACGGCTACAACGCCTATGACGTCGGTGATCTGGTCACCGCGACCAAGGACCTGCGCAACGACGGCACCTACCCCGGGGTCGGGATCGAGATCGGACAGGTGCTGGTGCCCGAGGGCTGCGAGGGTGAAGTCCTCAACGTGGGCGTGTACCTGCAGGAGCACATCATCTATGCGGTCGCCTTCCAGAACGGCCGGGTCGTCGGCTGCATGGAACGCGAACTTCAACCGACCGCGACTGTCTCGAACGGAGTGGACTGACATGACTTCTTCAATTCCTTTGACTGTGATCACTCCCGAACCGGCCACGAAGCCCGCTTCGTCCGGTAGTGGATGCAAGAGCAAGACCAGCTGCGGTGCCAGCGGCCCAGTCGACGATCCGGAACTCAAGGAGAAGATCGCCAACCATCCGTGCTACAGCGCCGAGGCGCACCAGTACTACGCACGCATGCACGTGGCGGTCGCTCCGGCCTGCAATATCCAATGCAACTACTGCAATCGGAAGTACGACTGCGCCAACGAAAGTCGGCCAGGAGTCACCAGCGCGCTGTTGTCGCCGGAGGACGCGGTCAACAAGGTCAAGCACGTGGCCAGCGAAATCAAGCAGATGAGCGTTCTGGGCATCGCCGGCCCCGGCGACCCGCTGGCGAACCCGAAACAGACGTTCAAGACGCTCGAGATGGTCGCCAAAGACTGCCCGGACATCAAGTTGTGCCTGTCCACGAACGGACTGCGGCTGCCCGACTTCGTCGACAGGATCGCCGATCTCAACGTCGACCACGTCACGATCACCATCAACATGGTGGATCCGGAAGTGGGCGAACAGATTTATCCGTTTGTGAACTACAAGGGCAAGCGTTACGTCGGCAGGGAGGCGGCCAAGGCGCTGTCCGACCGCCAGCTCGAAGGCCTGCAGATGCTCACCGAGCGCAAGATCCTGGCGAAGATCAATTCGGTGATGATCCCCGGGATCAACGACGACCATCTCGTCGAGGTGTCGCGCACGGTCAAGGGCATGGGCGCCTTCCTGCACAACGTGATGCCGCTGGTGTCCGCCCCCGAGCACGGCACGGTGTTCGGCCTGGCCGGTCAGCGTGGACCGACACCACAGGAGCTCAAGGCATTACAAGACCGCTGCGCCGACGATGACGGCGCCGAGATGAACATGATGCGCCATTGCCGGCAGTGCCGTGCCGACGCGGTCGGATTGCTCGGCGAGGACCGCAGCGACGAGTTCGGCCCGGAGACCTACAGCGACGGCGAGGTGATCTACGACCTGGAGGGCCGGCAGAAGGTACACGCCGAGATCGAGCGTTGGCGCGAGGAAGTGCGTTCCACCCGCGAGGAACTCAAGATCGAGACGGAGGGCAGCAGACCCGAGCGAACGGTGCTGGTGGCGGTGGCCACCAAGGGCGGCGGTGTGGTCAACCAGCACTTCGGGCATGCCGACGAGTTCTGGGTGTACGAGGCGGCGCCGGGGTGGGCGAAGCTGGTTCAGACCCGCAGTGTCGAGCGGTTCTGCAACGGGCCGTCGGAGTGCGGCGAAGAAGAGTCGGTCCTGCAGAAGACGGTCCGGATGCTGGGCGACTGCCGGGCGGTGTTGTGCAGCAAGATCGGCCCGGAGCCGCGCGAGGTGCTCGCCGACGCCGGTATCGACGCGATCGAGGTCTACGACCTCATTGAGCAGGCCGTCGCCGCGGCCGGCGAGACGCTGTTGGCAGAGGAGAACGTTGCATGATCAACTTCAGCGAGCGGGCCGTCAACAAGGTTCGGACGTTGATCGACACCGGTGAGGGGACAGCGGGTTACGGGCTGCGTATCGGTGTGACACCCGGTGGCTGCGCCGGATACGAATACAGCCTCGCGCTGGAACCCGAGCCGGATGCCGGCGACGTCGTGGTGGCCCAGGACGGATTCGAGGTCTATGTGCCCGAGGTGATGGCACCGCTGCTCGACGGAATCCGCATCGACTACGTCGAATCCCTCACGAAGTCGGGGTTCACCTTCGCCAACCCCAATGCCGTCGACGCCTGCGGGTGCGGGAACTCGTTCTCGGCGAGCGCAAGCGCCGAGCAGAGCGCGGCCGACGTCGTTCTGCGTTCGCGGGTAGAAGAGGCGCTGGGCGACATCCGGCCGTTCCTGCAGAACGACGGTGGGGATGTCACGGTCGTCAGCGTGGTCGACGGAGTGGTCTCGGTGGAACTCACCGGCGCCTGCGGTGGGTGCTCGATGGCGACCGGGACGCTGACCGGGGTGATCGAAAAACGGTTGCGCGAGGCGGTTCCCGAAGTGCGTAAAGTCGCGCTCGCCGGACAGTGCTGACCGGGGACGAGCTCATGCTGGTCTCACCGCCTACTGCAACGATCGGCGCCCGCTTCGAGCGGCAGTTGTCCGTCCCGGGTTTCGGGGTGGAGCAACAGCAGCGGTTGCGTGCGGCGACCGCGCTGATCGCGGGGATCGGTGGTGTCGGCGGCGCCGCAGCGACCTACCTGGCCGCCGCGGGCATCGGCAGGCTGATCCTGGTGCATCCCGGGATGCTGGAGGAGCCCGACCTCAACCGGCAGACGCTGATGGTGCCGGAGTGGCTGGGCGCTCC
>CAYVQQ010000152.1:0-7797 GCA_964453085.1 uncultured Mycobacterium sp. | reverse complement strand
CCCGGACGGCGCCGTGCTGCGCCTGGTGCATCGGCTGCCGACCCGGCCGGATCCGCATGCGTTGCTGGGCAACGCTTTTCATTCCTGGGTGCAGCAGTACTACGGAGCTGAGTGGCTGTTCGACCTGGGTGACCTGCCGGGCGCGGCCGACTCCGAGGTCGGCCACGACCAGGAGCTCGCAGCGTTGCAGGAGTCGTTCGCCGGATCGAGGTGGGCGGCCCGCACACCGGTGGCCGTCGAGGTGCCCTTCGAGATGCCGATCGGCGATGTCGTGGTACGCGGTCGCATCGACGCGGTCTTCGCCGATCCCGACGGCGGCGCCACCATCGTGGACTGGAAGACCGGTGATCCGCCACGAGGGGCGGAGGCGATGCGCCAGGCTGCCGTCCAGTTGGCGGTGTACCGCCTGGCGTGGGCCGCGTTGACCGGGGTCCCGGAGTCGACGGTGCGTGCCGCTTTCCACTACGTGCGCACCGGCGCCACCCTCGCCCCCGAGGAATTGCTCGAACCCGCCGAGTTGGCCGCGTTGCTGGAAGGTTTCACGCGCAACCAGCCCGTCGCCGGGTGATGCCGAATGTGGTGACCTGTCTGGTGGGTGACGACGGCGACCGCGCCGGAAACGAGAGCAGGGTGCCGAGGGCCAGATTGCTGCCGCTCGGGTCGAGTTCGATCGCGCGCATGATCACCGACGCGCGCATGATCACCGAATCGTGGGCCGCGATCGACTGGCGCGGTGCAGCGAGTGCCGGCGGGCGAGGGGTCTGGCGGCTCAGCCGCCGATTTCGGCCAGCTTCGCCTTCACCGCGGCGGCGCTCGGGTTGGTCAGCGTCGACCCGTCGGCGAACTTGACCGTCGGGACTGTCCGGTTGCCGCCGTTGACCGAGCTGACGAACTCCGCGGCCGTCGGGTCCGCCTCGATGTCGACCGCCTCGTAGGCGATCCCGTTGGACTTGAGCACCGTCATGAGCCGGTGGCAGTAGCCACACCAGGACGTCGTGTAAACGGTGACGGCAGCATTCGTCATGACAGCCAAAGTAGCCTGGCGACGATGGAGGCCGATCGGCGGCCTGCTGGGGAGTCGGGCAATCGGGTGCGGCTGGCGCCGGCCGGATCGCCGCAGGAAGGTCGCCGTGGCCGGCTTCGGCTGAACAGCACCGGAGGGCGCAAGCGGCCGGGATGGTGCGCGCATCGTCTCGGTGCCGGCGGTCATCCGGCACAACGCCTCGTCGGGCGCTGGTGGTGTCTCGGCGGTTCGCGACCCATCGGATTTGAGCCGGGTTTGAGATCGAGGCCGGCGACGGCAGAGCATCCGCGACCGGTCAGGACCTAGCCGGCCTTATTGAAAACGGTTATCATTAACGTTATGAGTATCCGTTCACACCGTAGCGTGCGAGTCACCGCCGGTGTCGCCTTCGCCCTGAGCTGCGGGCTTGCTGCCTGCTCCGATCAGACCGACGCGGCCAATTCGGCCCGCCGCGCCACCGCTGGCGCTTCCTCGACGGCCGCCGGCGCCGCAGCGCTGGCGGGCTGCCCGAGCCCGAGCCCGCCGGTGGATGTCGTGGTCAGCGTCGATCAGTGGGGCGACATCGTCTCCGAGCTCGGCGGGACGTGCGCCCGTCTCAAAACGGTGCTGGCCGGCTCGTCGGTCGATCCACACGATTTTGAGCCGTCCCCGGCAGACGCCGCGTCGTTCGCCAGGGCGCAACTGGTCGTCGTGAACGGTGCCGGTTACGACGTGTGGGCCTCGAAACTGGCCGCCACCTCCGCGGCCTCCGCACCGGTGGTGAGTGCCGCCGAGGTCACCAACACCCCGGACGGGGCCAACCCACATCTGTGGTACAGCCCGACGGCGGTCACCGTTGTCGCAGACGCCGTGACCGGCGCGCTCTCGAAGATCGATCCGGCGGCGGCAGGGTATTTTGCCGACCGTCGATCGGCCTTCGCGACGTCATTGCGGCCCTCCGCCGACCTGATCCGCAGGATCAGGGCGGAGGCCTCGGGCAAGTCCTACGCCGCGACCGAAACGATCTTCGACTATCAGGCCGAGGCGATGGGACTGGTCAACAAGACCCCGGTGGGATACCAGCGCGCGTCGGTCAACGGATCCGACCCGTCACCGGCCGACATCGAGGCTTTCCGCAGCGCGCTGAACGGTAAGCGGATCGACGTCCTGATTTACAACACCCAAACCGAGGGCTCGATCCCGCAGCAGATTCGAGCGACCGCCGAGCGGGCCGGTGTCCCTGTCGTCGACGTCACCGAAACCGTTCCCCCCGGGCAGGCCTCGTTCGAGGGGTGGCAGGACGAGCAACTCACCGCTTTGGCCAAGGCGCTGGGTGTCGCCGTCTGACGCCCCCCACGACGTTCCGGCGTTGGCGTTCACTGACGTCAGTGCGGTGCGTGGCGGACGGCTGCTCTGGTCGGAAGCGACCTTCGAGGTACCTGCCGGCGGCGTCGTCGCGGTCGTCGGCGCCAACGGCGCCGGCAAAACCACCCTGCTGCACATGATCCTGGGTCTGCTGCCGCCCGCGGGCGGCCGGCTTCGGGTGTTCGGCCGGCGCCCCGGTGAGGACAACGACGATATCGGCTATGTTCCTCAGCACTACGAGGCCGGCGCGGGCGGGGCGATCCGGGCGGCTGACATGGTCATGCTCGGGTTGACCGGGCGCAGGTGGGTGTTCGGACGCGCCACCTCCGCGCAGCGGCGGCAGGTCGAGCAGACCCTGGCGGCGGTGGAGGCCACCGAGTTCGCCAACCGGCGACTGGCGATGCTCTCCGGCGGGCAACGTCAGCGGGTGGCGATCGCTGAAGCTCTGGTGTCGAAGCCGCGGATGTTGGTTCTCGACGAACCGCTGGCCGCGCTGGACATGCGCAGCCAGCGGGAGATCGTCGCATTGCTGGCCCGGCTTCATCGCGAATCAGGTGTCACCATCCTGGTGGTGGCGCATGACTTGAACCCGCTGCTGCCGCTGATCGACAGCGCAATCTACCTACTTGACGGGCATCCCCACTACGCCGCGACGACCGAGGTGGTGGACGACGCGTTGCTCACACGCCTCTACGGCACGCCGATCCGGGTGGCCCACACTGCGGAAGGCGAGTTGTACGTGAGGAGCGTGTTGTGAAAATCGAGGCGATCGCAATGGGTTTCCAGCAGAACTGGTGGACGATCCTCACGTCGCCGTTCATGCGCAACGCTCTCATCGGAGGGACTGTCGTCGCGTTTGCCGCCGGTCTGATGGGGTACTTCATCGTGGTGCGGCACACCGCGTTCGCAGCGCACGCACTTGCCCACATCGGATTGCCCGGCGCCACAGGTGCGGTGCTCCTCGGCCTGCCCGTGACGTTTGGGCTCGGCGTCTTCTGTGTGGGCGGTGCGTTGGTGATCGGCTATCTGGGCAAACGCGCCTCCGAGCGTGACGTGGTCACCGGCACGGTGTTGTCGTTCGCCATGGGTCTGGGTTTGTTCTTCAACTCGCTGGCCACCAGGAGTTCCGGGACGATGACCAACGTCTTGTTCGGCAATGTACTGGCGATCTCCCACGGGCAGTTGGTCGTCTTTGCGATCCTGTTGGCGCTGCTCGCGCTGTGCGTCGGCGTGATCTATCGACCCCTGCTTTTCAGCTCGGTCAATGCCCTGGTCGCCGAGGCCAAGGGCGTGCCGGTGCGGGCCCTGTCCGTCATCTTCATGGCACTGCTCGGGCTGACCGTGACGATGGCCATCCAAGCCGTGGGGACGTTGCTGCTTTTCTCGCTTGTCGTCACGCCCGCGGCGACCGCCATTGCGCTCACCTCCCGCCCCGCCGTCGCCATGGCCGTCTCCACGGTCATCAGCGTGACTTCGGTCTGGGTCGGGCTGGGCGCCTCCGCCATGTTCAACGTTCCGCCCAGCTTCCTGATCGTCACGTCGGCCAGCGGAATCTGGCTGGCGGTATGGCTGGGGGATCGTCGCGCCCGGATCGCGGCGGCAGCACTCGACACGTCACGTCGTTCCAATCCCATGCCGGTGGCGTAGACGCCTTCTCGCCGGTCATGCCACTCCGACAAGAAAACAGTTATCACTGGAGAAACCCGGCCCAGCCGTGCTGGACCCGAAAGGATGTCGTAATGGACCACTTGCATCGACCGGAAGCGCAATCACCCACGATGTCCCGACGAGAACTCGACCGCGCCATCGGCGTACTCATGGTGCTTCGCCGATGCCGCGAGCGTGAAGCGTTCCAGGAGATCGCCGACGCCGTTCATCGGACCGGCATCGGCCTGAGTGCGGTCGCTCACGCGCTGCTCGCGCTCGTCAGCGGATGCCCGAACGACGCTGTGGATCCCGGCGCGGTGGCCTATTGGCGCAACCTCATCCCGGAATCGAATTGCCTGGGGGCCGTGTCCGCCTGACATGGACGAGGGCGGCGGCTGGGCCGGATTGAGGTTTCAGCCCAGGTTGAGCCCCGGTGACGATGCCGGCCCGTCTCGGCGACTCCTGCCGTCGAGCACGAACCGTGCCACGTGATTCGCCGCGCCGGGACGACGTCGGGGCCTCCACCCTCGGCGCCGCCTCCCGTTTGTCGGCGCACGCTGCCAAGATGGACGCCATGCCGATGGTCGCTGATTCCCTGACCGCCGGGCTGGACGACGAGCAGCGCGAAGCCGTGCTCGCCCCGCGTGGACCGGTTTGCGTGCTCGCCGGCGCCGGGACGGGCAAGACGCGCACCATCACCCACCGGATCGCCCAGCTCGTCGCCGGCGGCCATGTCGCCGCCGGGCAGGTGCTGGCCGTCACCTTCACCCCGCGGGCGGCGGGGGAGATGCGGTCCCGGCTGCGGGCGCTCGACGCCGCCGCGCGCACCGGCGCCGGCGTCGGCGCCGTTCAAGCCCTGACGTTTCACGCCGCCGCGCACCGGCAGCTGCGGTATTTCTGGCCCCGGGTGGTCGGCGACACCGCCTGGCAGCTGCTGGATCGCAAGTACGCGGTCGTGGCGCGGGCGGCCGCGCGTGCCCGGTTCAACGCCGCCACCGACGATGTGCGCGACCTGGCCGGCGAGATCGAGTGGGCCAAGGCCTCGCTGATCGGCCCCGAGGACTACGTGGGCGCGGTGGCCGCCGCGGGCCGCGACACCCCCCTGGATGCCGCGCAGGTGGCCGCCGTGTACGCCGCCTACGAGGCGCTCAAGGTCCGCGACGAAGCGGTCACGCTGCTCGATTACGACGACCTGCTGCTACACACCGCTGCGGCGATCGAGAACGACGCCGCGGTGGCCGAAGAGTTCCGCGACCGCTACCGCTGCTTCGTCGTCGACGAGTACCAGGACGTCACCCCGCTGCAGCAGCGGGTCCTTTCGGCCTGGCTGGGCGACCGGGACGACCTGACCGTCGTCGGCGACGCCAACCAGACCATCTACTCGTTCACCGGGGCCTCACCCCGCTTCCTGCTCGATTTCTCCCGGCGGTTCCCCGACGCCACGGTGGTGCGCCTGGAGCGTGACTACCGCTCCACCCCACAGGTGGTGTCACTGGCCAACCGGGTGATCGCCGCGGCCCGCGGGCGGGTGGCCGGCAGCAAGCTGCAGTTGACCGGTCAGCGCGCACCCGGGCCGGCCCCGTCGTTCAGCGAGCACCCCGATGAACCCGCGGAGGCCGCCGCGGTGGCGGCATCGATCGGCCGGCTGATCGATGCCGGCACCGCCCCCGGCGAGATCGCCGTGCTGTACCGGGTCAACGCGCAGTCCGAGGTCTACGAGGAGGCCCTGACCGAGGCGGGCATCGCCTACCAGGTCCGCGGCGGGGAGGGCTTCTTCAACCGTCAGGAGGTCAAGCAGTCGCTGGTGGCGTTGCAGCGGGCGGCCGAACGCGACCCCGAGGGTCCCCTGCCCGAGGTGGTGCGCGCCGTCCTGGAACCGCTGGGCCTGAGCACCGAACAACCGGTCGGCGCGCGGGCCCGGGATCGGTGGGAGGCGCTGAATGCGCTGGCCGCGCTGGTGGACGACGAAGTCGCGCAACGCCCGCAGCTGACGCTGCCGGCCCTGCTCGCCGAGCTTCGCGCCCGCGCCGACGCGCGGCACCCCCCGCCGGTGCAGGGCGTCACGCTGGCTTCCCTGCACGCCGCCAAGGGACTCGAGTGGGACGCGGTGTTCCTGGTCGGGCTTGCCGACGGCACCCTGCCCATCTCGCACGCGTTGGCGCACGGCGCCGGCAGCGAGGCCGTCGAGGAGGAACGCCGGCTGCTGTACGTCGGAATCACCAGGGCCCGGGAGCATCTGGCGCTCAGCTGGGCGCTGGCGCGCAGCCCGGGCGGGCGGCAGAGCCGCAAACCGTCGCGCTTTCTCAACGGCATCGTGCCGCAGGCGCGCGCCGACGCCGCGCCGGTCAAGTCGCGGCGGGCCCGTGGGGCTCCCACCCGCTGCCGGATCTGCAACGACAACCTGACCACCCCGGCGGCGGTCATGCTCTCGCGTTGCGAGACCTGTGCCGTCGACGTCGACGAGGACCTGTTGCTGCGGCTCAAGGCGTGGCGGCTGGACGTCGCCAAGGAACAGAACGTCCCCGCGTACGTCGTCTTCACCGACAACACGCTGATCGCGATCGCCGAGCTGCGGCCCGCGGACGAGGCCGCGCTGATCGCGATCCCCGGCATCGGCGCACGCAAGCTCGAACAGTACGGGTCCGACGTGCTGGACCTGGTGCGCAGCCGCTGAGGTGCGAACCCGCAGGCCGGAGGAGGAAGCCGCGGCGTCAGGCGGTGTCGGGTTCGGCGAAGCCGGGGATCAGTTCCTCCGAGAGCGACTTGATCGGCACGTGGGCGTCCAGCTGGCACAGGATTGCCGTCACCGACGCGATGACGCGCATCGGTATCGCGAGCTTGGGCGGCAGGTCCATCTGCCGAGCTGTCCTTATCTGCGACACCGATCGGTCGATCTGGCTGTAGGTCATCTTCTGCAGCCACTTGCGGGTGTAGTGGAAGACGTCGACCTGCACGGGCTCGATGTATTGGCGCAGTATCTCGTCGACGTCGCGCACCGACACCTGCTGACCCTTCTGGATGAAGCCGACCTTCTCCATCGTCGGCAGCAGCAGGTCGTAGTTCTTGTCGCGCGCCAGCCGGATCGTCATCCCGAGTTCGACGGGATAGCCGCCGGGCAGCGGTGCGACGGCGCCGAAGTCCAGGACGCCCATCCGGTCGTCGGGCAGCAACATGAAGTTGCCCGGGTGGGCGTCGCCGTGCAGCATCCCCAGCCTGCGCGGCGCGTCGAAGGTGAGTTCCAGCAGCCGGGTGCCGATCAGGTCCCGCTGGTCGGGGGTGCCGTGGCGGATGATCTCCGCCATCGGCACGCCGTCGATCCACTCCTGGACGATGGCTTTGGGGGCGCTGGCCACGACGTGCGGGATGGCGAACCGCGGGTGCCCCTCGTAGGCCTTGGCGAAGGCGCGCTGATTGTCGGCCTCCAGCCGGTAGTCGAGTTCCATCTCGGTGCGCTCGATGAGTTCGTCGACGACGCCCTGGACGTCGGCTCCGGGGGCGAGCTGCTTGACCACACCGACCATGCGCTGCATGGTCTTGAGGTCGGCGCGCAGCGCCTCGTCGGCGCCGGGGTACTGGATCTTGACGGCCACCTCGCGGCCGTCGGACCACACCGCCTTGTGGACCTGACCGATGCTGGCGGAGGCCACCGGAGCGTCGATGAACGTCCTGAACCGGTCCCGCCACTTGGTGCCAAGCTGGGCGTCGAGCACCCGGTGCACCTTGTGGGCGGGCATGGGTGGGGCGTCCTTCTGCAGCTTGGTCAGTGCGTCGCGGTAGGGCTC
>CAYVQQ010000151.1:0-7821 GCA_964453085.1 uncultured Mycobacterium sp. | reverse complement strand
GTCTGTGCGTCCTTGATGTGGATGGATTGCGGCCCAAGGCTTTCCGTCTGCTCGGTACCGACCCATTCGACCAGCGCGTCGATGTCGGCGTAGGAGGCCATGTTGGCCACGACCACCCACAGCGCCGCGCCGTAGCGGGCGTGGTCGCGGTACAGCCCGCGGTAGAACGCCAGCCGTTCCTCGTCGAGCTTGGACGTCGTCGCGATGACGGTGGCGCAGGCGCGCGGCCACCGACGCGGCGATCGATCCCTTCGACGCGCCGGTCACCACGGCGACCTCACCGCCGTAGCGGCCCGGCTCCGGGTTCTCGGCACCGGCGGCGATGCGCCCGTACAGCGCCGCGTGGATCCGGCGCCCCGAGGCCAGCGCCTTTTCCTGCCACCAGGCGGCCTGAGTGGCGACGACATGTCCGGCGCCCTCGAACCGTTCCGACAGGCGCGGCCAGTCGGCGTCGATCTCGGCCTCGTCCGCCAGCCACAGCCTGACCAGATCCTCGCGCGCGCTGGCCCAGCGGTCGTCGAAGACGACGGCCTTGCGGGCGTCGAACACCGGGGCCACCAGACGCGGCCAGTCCGCGCCCAGTTCGGCAGTGACCAGGTCGACAAGTTCGGCGTCCGTGGCCTCCGGTGTCGCGCTGACCGGCTCGTCGTGTCCCAGCTGGCTCAGCACCAGACGGGCCGCCGCGGCCAGTACGCCCTCGCGGCCGGTGATCTGCTCGGTGAACTCGCCCAGCGCGGCCGCGTCGACAGTCGCCCCGCCGCCGCCCGCCGACGGCAGCGCGACCGCGATGCCCCGGCGCGCGGCGACGGCCGCGACCGCGGCGTCGATGACCCGGTCGACGGAGGCGGCGTCGGCCAAGGCGCCCTCATGGAGGTGGCCCAGGGCACCGCCGCGGACACTGGTGCCCTCACGGGTGCCCAGTGCCACCTCGGCGGTGACGTGCTTGGCCCAGCCGTCGCCGAGCTCCCAGGTCTTCTTGACCCGCTCGGTGATCGCACCCGGCCGCTTGCCGGAGGGCCCCAGCACCGTGCGCAGCTGGTCGTTGATCGCATCGGAAAGCACCGGGCCATAAGGTTTGTAGGTGCGCGCCAGCTTCGTCACCCGCGCGCGCAGCGCCGCCAGGTCGGCCTCGGCGGCGCCGTCGATGGCCCCGAGGTTCAGCTCCGAACCCAGATCCACCAGCAGCTGGTTGCGCCGCGACGACGCGCCGTCTGTGACGGACTCGATGGAGTCAAGCTTCTCGATCTGGTCGATGCGCATCTTGGCCGACAGCGCGATCAGCGCCAGCGTCGCGTCGGCGGCGTCGAATGCGATGTCGTCCGGACGGACCCCGCCCGAGGGCGCCGACGGCGCCGCCGCGGGAGCCGTCGGCGCCGTGTCCACGACGGCGGCCGCCTCGGCCACCGGCTCCGGCGCCTCGTCGACATCCGGCTCGGGGTCGGTGTCGTTGGCGAACAGCACGGCGGCGTCGCGTTCGGCGTTGAGCACTTCGACTGTGCTGTGGGCGTATTCGGGCAGCTTGAGGGTGTTGGATGCCAGCCCGGCGACCGTCGGCGCCGACTTCACACCGATCTCGACGAACCGCTCGACACCGAGGCCGCCGGCGGCCTCCTCGGTGAACAGCAGATCTTGCGTCTCGATCCAGCGGACCGGGCAGGCGAACTGCCAGGCCAGCAACTCGATGACGAGCTTGCGGGTCAGCTCCCGCGGCCTCTCGTTACGCCAGGTGTCGTAGTCGGCGAGGATCTCGTCGAGCGGCTCGGCGGGCACCAGATCGCGAATCTCCTGAATGAAGTCGCGATCGAGCGTGAACGGACGGGGAACCAGGTTGGGAATGTAACGCCCGATGAGCACCTCGGGGTCCTTGTCCCAGGGCATGACCCGCTCCAGCGAGCGCCGGAAGTCGGCCACCCCGACCCGCAGCACCCGGGAGTGGAACGGCACGTCGATGCCCGGCACCAGGATGAACGACCGCTTGCCGCCGGTGATCTCGCGGCGCCGCTCCACCTCGGCCTCCAGCGCCTCGAGGCCGCGGACGGTGCCGGCGATCGCGTACTGCGAGCCGCGCAGGTTGAAGTTCACGATCTCGAGAAACTCACCCGTGCGCTCCGCGATGTCGGCGACGAACGCTCGCACCTCGCCGTCGGGAAGGTCGATCTGGGAGGGCCGGATGGCCGCCAGCCGGTAGTTGGAGCGGCCCATCTCGTCTCGCGGCACGATGTCGTGCATCTTGGAGCCGCGGTGGAACACCATCTCCAGCAACGCTTCCAGCTCGTAGACGCCGGTGACGCAGGCCAGCGCGGTGTACTCGCCGACGGAGTGGCCGCAGGCGATTGCACCCTCGACGAACGCGCCCTGCTCACGCATCTCGGCGACCTGCGCGGCGGCCACCGTCGCCATGGCGACCTGGGTGAACTGCGTCAGGTAGAGCACGCCGTCGGGGTGGTGGTAGTGCACGCCGCTGGCGATGACGCTGGTCGGGTTGTCGCGGACCACATGCAGCACCGAGAAGCCCAACACGTCGCGGGTGAACTTGTCGGCCATGTCCCACACCTTGCGGGCCGCCTTGGAGCGGGCCCGGACCTCCATGCCCATGCCCTTGTGCTGGATGCCCTGGCCGGGGAACGCGTAGACCGTCTTGGGGGCAGCCAGCCGCGCGGTCGCCGACATGACCAGGTCCGAGCCGATGCGGGCGGCGACTTCCACGATCTCGGCGCCCTGGTCGATGCCGACGCGGTCGACGCGGAAGTCGACCGCGTCGCCGGGGCGGACCATGCCCAGGAAGCGCGCGGTCCAGCCGACCAGCCGGGCCGGCGGGCGGGCCTGCCCGTCGGTGGCGGTCACCGCATGCTGCGCGGCGGCCGACAGCCACATGCCGTGAACGATCGGCGATTCCAGGCCCGCGAGCAGCGCGGCCGCCCGGTCGGTGTGGATGGGGTTGTGATCGCCGGACACCATCGCGAACGGGCGCATGTCGACCGGTGAGTTCAGCGTGACGTCACGCCGGCGCCGGCGGGGCGTGTCGGTGGCGTTCTCCGACACCGCGCCACCGGCGCGGGCCGGGTCGGTGAGTTCGGCGGACCCGGTGCGCCCGAGGATCGCGAACCGCTCCTGCAGCTGCGCGATCGGCGTGCCGTCGGCTCCGGTGATGGTGACCGAGACCGGGACGACGCGCCCCATGTCGGTGTCGAGGGCCGGCGAACCCGTCGCGGTGACGTTCAGTCTGGTCGGGGTCGCGGGCAGCGAGCCGACCACGTGGGCGGTGTGGTCCAGGTGCACCAAGCTCAGCAACCCCTCGACCACCGGAACACCGGCCTCGGTGACCGCGTCGCCGATCACCGCGAAAACGGCGGGCCAGCAAGGCCCGACCAGCGCGTCGGGCACGGTCGTGAGGCTGGGCGCCAGCGGCTGACCGAAGGTCGCCGTGACCCCGGTGTGATCGGCGACCCGCTCGGGGTCCCAGTCCACCTGCACCACGGCCGTCCCGTCGACGACGGAGGGCAGGAACTCGGGCCCGTCCACACCGGCGGCGATCGCCAGCACGGCGCGCATGGCCTCGCTGGCATCGGCAGTGGACACAACCGGAGCACCACCGTCAAAGGTGTTGATGGGCAACGTAAATGGGATGTCAATCCAGACGCCGGACACCGGGACGCTCAGCACGACCCGTGCGGCGCCGTCGACCTGCAGCCGCGCTCCGGTGGACGAGTTGGTGGCGCAGCGGCTCTCGGGTCCGTCGTGCACCTGCCAGTCCCCCGGCTCGGCTATGCGGTGCACCGGGTTGGCGACGATGCGCCCGGCCCACAGCACGTCCGGCGCATCCAGAACGGTGGCCAGCGGGCCTGTCACATCCGGGCGGCCCAGCCGGCGCGACGTGACGGCCTGCGGCTCACCTCCCGCCGCGAGCACCTCGTCGACGGCGGCCTGCTCGAACCGGTCGAGCAACTCGCCGACCGGTTCGTCCATCCGGGTGATGCCGGAGACCGCCGCGATGCCCGGGATGATGCACACCTGGTCGGCGTCGTAGCGGGCGTCGTGCGCCTGCCACAGCGAGTCGCTGCGCCACCAGCGCCGCACGTCCTTGTCGATGACCGGCACGAAGTTGACCGGCTTGCCCGGAGTCTTGCACAGGGTGACGAAGAATGGCACGTCCGCCGGGTGCAGTTGCACGGTGGCCGCGGCGGGGTAGCCGGCGAGCAGCAGGTCGATCGCCGCCTCCGGGGTCTCCAGCAGCGCCGGGTCGGCGAACAACGTCTCGATGGGTCCGTGATCCCGTGGATGCAGCCGCGCTTCGGCGCGCTGCAGCATCTGCTGGAACCGGTCACGCCAGGTGTCAGCCAGCCACGGGCTGCCCGGTGCGGCGGTGTCGGCGGTCGAGTCACCGTCGCCGATCGCCAGCTCGACGTAGCGCCGCAGCCACTGCAGGTAGGTCATGTCGGCGACGTCGCCGAAATACGGCTTGGCGGTCTTGTCCATCGCCGCGATGATCTCGTCGCGCCGCTCGGCGACCGCCTCGGCGTCGCCGGCGACCTCGTCGAGCAACCGCCCGCAACGCGAGGCGCTGTTGTCGATCTCGTGGATGTCGGCACCGAGCTGGCTTCGGCTGGACGCCATGCCGCCCTGGGCTTTGCCGGCGCCGATCCACTGGTCGGTGCCCTGAGTCTCCACCAGCAGCCGCTTTACCGACGGCGACGTGGTGGCCTCGAGCGTCGCCATCGCCGCGGTGCCGACCAGGATGCCGTCGACCGGCATCGACGGGAAGCCGTAAGCCTGCGCCCAGCGCCCGGACAGGTACTCGGCGGCCCGTTCGGGGGTGCCGATCCCACCGCCGACGCAGACGGTGATGTTGGGACGCGACCGCAGCTCCGAGTAGGTGGCCAGCAGCAGGTCGTCGAGGTCCTCCCAGGAGTGGTGGCCGCCGGCACGACCGCCCTCGATGTGCACGATCACCGGTTTGGTGGACACCTCGGTCGCGATCCGGATGACCGCGCGGATCTGCTCGATCGTGCCGGGCTTGAACACAACGTGGCTGATGCCCACGCCGTTGAGCTCGTCGATCAACTCGACGGCTTCCTCGAGCTCCGGGATGCCCGCGCTGATCACCAGCCCGTCGATCGCCGCACCGGATTGGCGGGCCTTCTGCACCAGGCGTTTGCCGCCCACCTGCAGTTTCCACAGGTAAGGGTCGAGGAACAGCGCGTTGAACTCGTAGGTGCGGCCGGGTTCGAGCAGCCCGGACAGCTCCTCGATGCGGTCGGTGAAGATCTCCTCGGTGACCTGCCCGCCGCCGGCGAGTTCGGCCCAGTGGCCCGCGTTGGCGGCGGCGGCCACGATCTTGGCGTCGACGGTGGTCGGGGTCATGCCGGCCAGCAGGATCGGCGACCGGCCGGTCAGCCGGGTGAACTTTGTGGAGAGCTTGACACGGCCGTCGGGCAGCCGCACCACGGTCGGCGCGTAGCTCGACCAGGCGCGGGCCACCTCGGGAACGGCCCCGATGGTGAAGAGGTTGCGCTGGCCGCCGCGGGTGGCCGCGGGCACGATGCCGATGCCGAGCCCCCGGATCACCGGCGCGGTCAGCCGGGTCAGAATGTCCCCGGGTCCGAGGTCGAGGATCCAGCGCGCTCCGGAGCCGTGCACCCGCGTGATCTCCTCGACCCAGTCGACGGGACTCACCAGGATCGCCTCGGTCAGCTGGCGGGCCAGCGCCACGTCGATGCCGACCGTCTCGGCCCAGGCGCCGACAACGTCGATGCCGTCGGCGAGCCGCGGGGTGTGGAACCCGACCTCGACCTGCACCGGATCGAAGACCGGTGCGAACACGTCGCCGCCGCGGATCTTGCTCTTGCGGTCGGCCTCTTCCTTCTCCGAGATCTGCCGGCAGTAGAGCTCGAAGCGCGACAGCTGCTCGGGGGTGCCGGTGATGACGACGGAACGCCGGCCGTTGCGGATGGACAGCGCCGGAGGTTGCACGGTGCGGACGTCCTGCGCGAACTCGTCGAGCAACCGCTGGATGCGCTCGGGATCGGCGTTGTTGACCGACACCATGGGCGGACGGTCACCGAGGATGGAGATACCGCGCCGTCGGGCGACCAGCGTGCCAGCCGCGCCGATCAGCTGCGCCGTGGCCAGCAGTTCGGCGTCGCGGGCACCGCCGGCCTTGAGGGCCTCGACGGCAAGCACGCCCTGGGAATGGCCCGCCAGCGCCACCGGCGGGGTCGCCGTCAAATCCATGCCTTGCCGCGCCAGGGCGCGCATGGCCGCGATCTGGGTGAGCAACACTCCGGGGACCGAGACGGCCGCCGACGTCAGGTGCTTGTCCGCGGGAACCGCGTCCTCAGCCGCCAGCGCGCGCGCCCACTGCAACGGCTCGAAGCCGATCGGGCGCACCACGACCAGCTCCCTGGCCACCGGCTCGAGCAGCAGTTCCACCTCGCCGAACAGCGTCGCCAGCTCGGTCTCGATTCCCGCCGAGGACACCAGCTCCTCGAGCGTCTCCAGCCAGGCGCTGCCCTGGCCACCGAACGCTGCAGCGTAGGGCTCACCGGCCGTCAGGCGGTCGACCAGAGCGTGGGCGCCGGACGGGCCATGCCCGTCGCGGTCGGCTGATATCCGGGTGTGCTCGTGGATCGTCACGTTGTACGTCTCCCTACAGCGTCTTCTGTCGGTTCGTCGGGTCGGCACCCGGTCGTCATCGACGGGCCGTCCCCTCGGCCGATCGGTACGGCGGATTGCATCGGCTGCAATCAGAGTGTCACAAGGATCGGCGCCCGTTTTCGCAGCTGATTGGTTACTGGTGAGTTCTACGCATGAGTAACGGTGTCCTGGGTAACACCGGGTTAAACGGCGCACGCGGGCGCGCCGAACAAACATGCTGCGTGCAGGTGGTTACGGTCGAGTAGCTAAAACGTCCCTGCTCAAGGCGCTTTTGTTATGTAATCGTTATGTTAAAAATTTCGACATCGTGCGCCTCGTCCACGAGCACTCTCGTCGTCGCACAGCCATGTGACCTCCCGCACACCGCGCAGTTGTTGCGCGTCACTTTCGATGGCGATGATGGCGTCATCGGGGTTGGCGACGATCCGGTGATGGGAACGGTCCCGCTCGCTGTGGTGAGCGGGGCCGTGGTGGGCGTGGTGGGCGTGGTGACGGGGTTGTCGGCACGTTGATTCCGTGCCGGCCGGGTTGGCGCGAGTTCACTTCAGTCCGTGGCGGTTTCAGCGATGGCGATAGGTGCTGCTTTTCGTCGACGATGGCGTGGCCGGAGGCGAAGGCGGCGGTCAGCGCGTGTACAGGTTGTTGACCGCGCGGGGGTGTCCTCGGGAGGCGTTGTGGATCAGTCCCATCGCGTCGTCGGAGAACAGGGTGTCTGCTCGTCCGGCGCTCTTGCAGGGATGGCCGATGTAGTCGGCGGTGTCGGTGCTGTTCATCCCGGCGAGGGTGTAGCCGACCGCGATGCGCCGATCGAGTGCGGCCAGCACGGAGAGTCGGAGGCGGTGACGCAGGCTGGGTTGGCCGACCAAAAGGACCGCGAACGGGGATCCGGAATCCATGTCGTGGTTGGTGAGCAGCCGGATTGCTTCGAGCTGGTGGTTGTCGAGCAGATGGGCTTCGTCGACGACCAGCACGGCGTTGCGGCCGCGTTCGGCGTGTTCACCGGCCAGCGCTTCGGCGGCCTGCGATGCAGGGGTGGCGGTGTGAAATGCCGGGCTGTGCCCGAGGGTGGCCACGACGTGAATCGTCCTGGATGTGCCGGAGACTCTCGGCTCACGCCACCTCGGTCGAGGTGACTGCCCGATGGTAGCCCTGCTCGTACTCGATCGG
>CAYVQQ010000150.1:0-7960 GCA_964453085.1 uncultured Mycobacterium sp. | reverse complement strand
ACCGACCCGTAGCGCAACACACGGACGCCGAGGCCGGCACTGCGCTCGGCCAGCGCGGCCGCGCCGGGATCGTCGGTGCAGACCACCAGCGCTCCGCCGGGCGCCAGCCGCTGCACGAACGAGTCGAACACCCCGGCGTAGGCGTCGGCGCTGCCGTAGAAGTCCAGGTGATCGGTCTCGATGTTGGTCACCACGGCGACGTCGGGCCGGTACTCCAGCAACGAACCGTCGCTCTCGTCAGCCTCGGCGACGAAGCAGTCGCCACTGCCGTGGTGGGCGTTGGTCCCAGCCTCGCCGAGTTCCCCGCCGACCGCGAACGAGGGGTCACATCCGCAGTGCTGCAGGGCCACGATCAGCATCGACGTCGTGGTCGTCTTGCCGTGCGTGCCGGTGACCATCAAGGTGGTGTGCCCGTCCATCAACCTGGCCAGCACGGCCGGTCGCAGCAGCACCGGGATGCCGCGGCGGCGGGCCTCGACGAGCTCGGGGTTGGTCTTCGGGATGGCGGCGTAGGTGGTGATGACGGCCGTGGCGCCGCCCGGCAGCAGGTCCAGCGACGAGGCGTCGTGCCCGACGCGGACCTGCGCGCCCCGGGCCCGCAGTGCGTGCACGCCGCGCGACTCCTTGGCATCCGACCCGGACACCAAGGCGCCCCGGTCCAGCAGGATCCTGGCGATACCCGACATCCCGGCGCCTCCGATGCCGACCATGTGCACCCGCTCTAGCTCGGGCGGCAGCGGCCGGGCGGTCACGGCATCCCCCGGATCCGGCCGGATGCCGAGCGGCGGCGCGCTGACCGGGCCCGGCGCGCGATCTCCAGCGCCGCCCGGGCGACCTGGCGCGCCGCGTCGGGATGGCCCACCCGGGCGGCGGCGGCCGTCATCGCCGCCAACCGGGGCGGGTCGTTGAGGAGCCCGGCGGCCTGCTCGACAACCAGCTCCGGGGTCAAGGCGGCATCGGCCACCACCATGCCGCCACCGGCGGCGACCACCGGCAGCGCGTTGAGCCGTTGTTCGCCATTGCCGATCGGCAGCGGGACATAGATGGCCGGCAGCCCGACGGCCGAGACCTCGGCGACCGTCATTGCCCCGGACCGGCAGATGACCAGGTCGGCGGCGGCGTAGGCCAGGTCCATCCGGTCCAGATACGGCACCGGCACGTAGGGCGGGTCGCCCGGCCGGGGACGCCGCAGGTCGAGGGTGTTCTTGGGGCCGTGCGCGTGCAGCACCGCCACGCCCGCGGCGGCCAGGTCGGCGGCGGCCGCGGACACGGCCCGGTTGAGCGACACCGCGCCCAGCGAACCGCCGAACACCAGCAGCACCCGCGCATCGCCGGCGAAGCCGAAGCGCGCCCGTGCCTCGGCCCGCAATGCCGCGCGGTCCAGCGTGGTGATGGCCGCACGCACCGGTACCCCGACGACCTCGGCACGCGCCAGCCCGCAGTCGGGCACCGCTGCGAGCACCCGCTCTGCGGTGCGGGCGCCGACGCGGTTCGCCAATCCGGCGCGCGCATTGGCTTCGTGGATCAACACCGGGACGCGGCGGCGCAAGAGCGGTACGCCGCGCGCGGCCAGGTAGGCCGGCAGCGCGACGTAGCCCCCGAACCCGACGACCACGTCGGCGTCCACCCGGTCGAGCACCGCGCGGGCCTCCCGGACCGCACGCCACACCCGCGGCGGCAGGCGGGCCAGGTCACCGCCGGGTTTCCGCGGCAGCGGCACCGGCGTGATCAACTCGAGGTGGTACCCGCGCTCGGGCACCAGCCTGGTCTCGAGGCCGCGCGCGGTGCCCAACGCGGTGATCCGGACCTGCGGATCCAGCGCGGCCAGCGCGTCGGCCACGGCCATCGCGGGCTCCACGTGCCCGGCGGTCCCCCCGCCGGCGAGCACGACCGACAAGGCGCCGGCGGGCGGGGGGCTCGCCCCCGGCCCGCCGGCGGACTCATCGACGGTGTCGTTCACCCGAAACGCTGACCTTCCAGTGCGCGCGCACGCCGCGGCTGGCGCTGACCGGCGTGTCGCTGGCCAGATCCATGATGCCCGGCCCGGACGCCGGCGACCCCGCCGGACTGCCCGGCCGGCCGGCCGGGCGGGCGCAGCGGCGCCTCGGAATTGTCGTGGGCGGCCTTGCGCGCGGGAACCCTGGCCGCCTGTGGCCGGCCTCCCTTGCGCTCCCGGAACGACTCCAGGCGCGTCGGCGCGTACGGCTGCGGCAGCGGCAGCCGCAGCAGCCGGTTGACCTTGTCGTCGCGCCCGGCGCGCAGCGCGGCCACCGCCTCCGGCTCGTGACGGGCCGCGTTGGCCATGATACCGATCATGAAAAGCGTTGCCGCCGTTGATGTCCCACCGGCCGAAATAAGTGGCAGCTGAATTCCGGTGACTGGCAGGATGCCGATCACGTAGCCGATATTGATGAACGCCTGGCCCAGCACCCACATGGTCGTGGCGGCGGTCAACAGCCGCAGGAACGGGTCGGCCGAGCGGCGCGCGATCCGCATCCCGGTGTAGGCGAACAGCCCGAACAGCACCAGCAGCCCGAACGCGCCGATGAACCCGAGCTCCTCGCCGATGATCGCGAAGATGAAGTCGTTGTGCGCGTTGGGCAGGTAGTTCCACTTGGCCACGCCCTGGCCCAGTCCGTCGCCGAAGATGCCGCCGTGAGCCAGCGCGAACTTCGCCTGGCGAGCCTGGTAGCCGGTGTCCTGCGGGTCGCTCTCCGGGTTGATCCAGGACCGCACCCGCTCCGAGCGGTAGCCGGCGGACATGGCCAGGAACGCACCCGCGGCGAACACCGCCAGCAGCGAGGTACCGAAGACGCGAAGCGGCAGACCGCCGTACCACAGCAGGGCCAGCAGGATGATGCCCAGCGACACCGTCTGCCCCAGGTCCGGCTGGGCCACGATCAGTGCCAGCGAGATGACGGCGGCGGGCACCAGCGGGATCAGCATCTCCCGCAGCGTGGCGCGCTCCAACCGCCGGGCCGCAAGCAGGTGCGCGCCCCAGATGGCCAGCGCGATCTTCGCCAGCTCGGAGGGCTGCATCGACAGCCCGCCGACGACGAACCATTTGCGGGATCCGTTGGCGAGGTTGCCGATTCCGGGCACCAGCACCAGCACCAGCAGGATGACGGTGACCGCGTAGCCGATGAAGGCGACGCGGCGCAGGAACCGCACCGACGTCCGCAGCGCCACGTACGCCCCGCCCAGGCCGATGACCGTCCACAGGACCTGCTTGCCGAAGATGACCCACGCCGACCCGTCCGAGTCGTACGACCGCACCCCCGAGGCCGACAGCACCATGATGAGGCCCAGTGTCGTCAGCAGCCCGGCCACGGCGATGATCAGGTGGAACGAGGTCATCGGCCGGTTCAGCCAGGCGCCGAACTGGTGGCGCGGTCCGGCCTTGTCCGCCACGGCCTCGGCCTGCGGCTTGGCCTCGCCCGTGAGCTTCGCGGCGTCGGCGCCGACATCGGTGCCGGTGTCAGTGGTGTCCGGCGCGGGCGCGTCGCTCTGCGTGCCGGCCTCGGCCCCGTCGGTCTTCTTGCCCCGGCCCAGCAGCCGGGTCAGCGCGTTGTCCACACCCGCCTACCGGATGACCGCACGCACGGCGGCCGCGAAGGCATCGCCGCGATCGGCGTAGCCGCCGAACTGGTCGAACGACGCGCCGGCCGGCGCCAGCAGCACCGTGTCGCCCGGCTCGGCCAGGTCGCGGGCCGCGGCCACCGCGGCGGTCATGACGTGAACGCCGGAATCCCCGCCCGTGGGTTTCACTTCTGTCATATCTTCATCAGAAATCACAGCAGCCGCGTCCATACCAATATCCTCGCCTGTCACAACCTGGACGACGGGGACATCCGGTGCGTGTCGCGATAACGCCTCCGCAACCTTCTGCCGGTCGCGGCCGATCAGCACCGCTCCGACCAGCCGGGACGCAACCCTGGCGACCTCCTCGTCCACCGATGCGCCCTTCAGCAGCCCGCCCGCCACCCAGACCACCCGGGGGTAGGCCAGCACGGACGCCTCGGCGGCGTGTGGGTTGGTGGCCTTCGAGTCGTCGACGTAGGTGATGCCGTCGGCGACGGCGACGACCTCGGCCCGGTGGCGGCCGGGCCGGAACGAGGAGAGGGCCGCCCCGATTGCTTCGGGAGACACCCCGACGGACCGGGCCAGCGCGGCCGCGGCCAGGGCGTCGAGCACCCCGACCGGGCTCGGCACCGCGATCGAATCGACACTCGCCAATACCAGGTCCTCGGCGAAGGCCCGGTCGACGAGCCGGCCGCCGCGCACGCCGAGCTCGCCGGAGGCCGGCTCCCCCAGCCTGAATCCGGTCCGCACCGGCGCCGCCGCGGTCTCGAGCAACGCGGCGGCCCGGGCGTCATCCAGCCCGACCACGGCCACCCGACCGTCGAGCACCCGGGCCTTGTCGGCGGTGTACTCGGCCATGGACGCATGCCAATCCAGGTGGTCCTCGGCGATGTTGAGCACGACGCCGGCCTCGGGCCGCAACGACGGCGCCCAGTGCAGCTGGAAGCTGGACAGCTCGACCGCAAACAGGTCGGCGGGCTCGTCGAGAACGTCCAGCACCGGGCTTCCGATGTTGCCGCACAACGCGGCGCGCCGACCCCCGGCGGTCAGCATGGCGTGCAGCATCGACGTCGTCGTCGTCTTGCCGTTGGTGCCGGTCACGACGAGCCAGCGGCGCGGCGGGCCGTAGTGGCCCGCACCGTCGAGCCGCCAGGCCAGCTCCACGTCACCCCAGAGCGGCACCCCCGCCGTCGCCGCGGCGGCCGGCACCGCCGTGGCCGGCGCGAAGCCGGGGCTGGTCACCACCAGCGCGAACGCCGAGATACGTTGCGCCGCCGCCGACGTCGACTCGGTCGCCACGCCCCGTTCGGCGTACCCACGCAGCGCGGCCGGGTCGTCGTCGCACAAGGTCACCGCCGCGCCGAAGCGCGACAGGGCCGCCAGCGCCGCCCGGCCCGTCACACCTGCGCCGGCCACCAGGACGGGCGTGCCCGGCATCAACGGATCAAGCCTGCTCATCAGGCACCGATCGTGGCCAGCCACTCACCGTAGAACAGGGCCACGCCCAGACCGCAGGTGATCGCGGTCAGCAACCAGAAGCGGATGATCACCGTCGTCTCGGCCCAGCCGGCCAATTCGAAATGGTGGTGGAAGGGCGCCATCCGGAACACCCGGCGCCCGGTGGTGCGGAAGGCCAGGATCTGCAGCACGACCGAGCTCGCCTCGGCGACGAACAGCGCACCCAGCACCACGGCGAGGACCTCGGTGCGACTGGTGACCGACAACCCCGCGATGACGCCGCCCAGCGCCAGCGACCCGGTGTCGCCCATGAAGATCTGGGCCGGTGCGGCGTTCCACCACAGGAAACCGATGCACGCGCCGGTGGTCGCGGCGGCCACGATCGCCAGGTCCAGCGGATCTCGCACGTTATAGCAGGCCAGGCCGGGCGCGGTGACGCAGGCGTTGCGGTACTGCCAGAAGGTGATCAGCACGTAGGCGGCGGTGACCATCGCCATACTGCCGGCGGCCAGCCCGTCCAGGCCGTCGGTGAAGTTCACCGCGTTGGACCAGGCGCTGACCACGATCACGCAGAACAGCACGAACAACGCCGGGGCCAGCGTGACGGTGGCTATCTCCCGGACATAGGACAGGTTCGGGCTGGCCGGGGTCAGGCCGTTGGCGTTGTGGAACTGCAACACCAACACCCCGAACACCACCGCGGCGGCGACCTGTCCGAGCATCTTGGCCGTCTTGTTCAGCCCGAGGTTGCGCGACCGGCGAATCTTGATCAGATCGTCGAAGAACCCGACACCGCCCAGCCCGGTCGCCAGCCCGAGCACCAGCAGGCCCGACGCGGACACCCCTTCGCCGTCGAGGGCCACACCGGCGAGGTGTGCGCCCAGGTAGCCCGCCCAGATGCCGACGACGATCGCCACCCCGCCCATCGACGGGGTGCCGCTCTTGAGGTGGTGGCTGGGCGGGCCGTCCTCGCGGGCGTGGTGGCCGAATCCCTGCTTGGTGAACAGCCGGATGAGCGCCGGGGTCAACAGGATGGACACCGTCAGCGCGATGGCGACGGCGACGAGGATCTGCCTCACCTGTGGGCCTCGTCGCCGGGGTCGTCGGCTGTCGATTCCCGGATCAGCGCGTCGGCCAGCACGCCCAGCCCGACCGCGTTGGACGCCTTGACCAGGACGACGTCGCCGGGCCGCACCTCGGCCCGCAACAACGCCAGAGCGGCGTCGCCGTCGGCGACCCTGAAAGCCCCGCTACCGACCCCCCGCTCCGCTGCAGCGCCCCACGAGCTCCGTCCGCCTTCCAGCACCGCTCCGTGGTGCATGGCGCTCATCGACCTCCCATTTCCCACGACGACCAGTCGAGACACATCTAAGCGCACCGCCAGCCTGCCGATGCGATCGTGCTCGGTTATCGCGTCCTCGCCGAGCTCGGCCATCTCCCCCAGCACTGCCCAGCTGCGCCGCGGCGCCGGGCCGCCGCGGGCGATCTGAACCAGTGCCTGCAGCCCGGCCCGCATCGAGTCGGGGTTGGCGTTGTAGGCGTCGTCGATCACGGTGACCCCGTCGGGGCGGGTGGTGACCTCCATCCGGTGCCGCGACACCGGACCCGCGCCGGCCAGCGCGTCCGCCACCTGCCCGGGATCGGCGCCGCACTCCAGTGCGACCGCCGCGGCGCACAGCGCGTTGGTGACCTGGTGATCGCCGGAGACGCCCAGCCGGACCTCGGCGGCAGTGCCGCGCGCATGCAGGCTGAAGCGCGGCCGGGCCAGTTCGTCGAGCGTGACATCGTCGGCCCACACGTCCGGCGTTCCCGGCCCGGCGCGCCCGACCCGCACCACCCGGGCTGCGGTCACACCCGCCATCGCCGCCACCACTGGGTCGTCGGTGTTGAGGATGACCACTCCTGTGGACGGGACGAATTGCGGCAACTCCGATTTCGTTCGGGCGATGGCGTCGCGGGAGCCGAACTCGCCCAGGTGCGCGGTGCCCACATTGAGGACCACGCCGATCGCCGGCGGGGCGATCTGAGCCAGCGCGGCGATGTTGCCCGGGTGGCGCGCCGACATCTCGAGCACCAGGAAGTCGGTGCGGCGGGTGGCGCGCAGGACCGTCCACGGATGGCCCAGCTCGTTGTTGAACGACCCCGGCGGTGCGACCACCTCGCCCAGCGGTGCCAGCGCGGCGGCCACCAGGTCCTTGGTCGAGGTCTTTCCCGACGACCCGGTGATCCCGATGATGGTCAGCCCACCGGCCACCAGCTCGTCAGCCACCGCGCGGGCCAGCTTGGCCAGCGCGGCCAGCACCGCCGCACCCGACCCGTCCGCGTCGTGTTCGAGGACCCCGGCCGTACCGAACCTCGTTGTGGCCGCGTCTTTTCGGGGTTGCACCACGATGGCGGGGACGCCGACCGGCCGGGCCGCCAGCACCGCGACCGCTCCCGCGGCCACCGCCGCGGGAGCGTGGTCATGACCGTCAGAGCGGGCGCCGGGCAACGCCAGGAACAGTCCGCCGGGGCCGGCCGCGCGTGAGTCGAACTCCACGGTGCCGGTGACCCGCAGCGCCGCGGCCTCCCGGGGTGAGATATCGGCCAGCGTGCCGCCGACGATCTCGGCGATCCGGGCGACGGTCAGATCGATCATCGCCGAGCCTCCAACGCGGCCAGGGCGTCGGCCAGCTCAACTCGGTCGTCGAACGGGCGGGTCTGCCCGGCGCTTCGCTGCCCGGTCTCGTGCCCCTTGCCGGCGACCAGCACGATGTCTCCGGCGCGCGCCCACGCCACCGCGTGGTCGATCGCCGCCCGCCGGTCGGCGATCTCGACCACCTCGGCGGGGCCGTGCGCCGCGCCAGCCAGGATCTCGCGGCGGATCGCCGCAGGCTCCTCGCCGCGCGGGTTGTCGTCGGTGACGACGACGAGGTCGGCC
>CAYVQQ010000149.1:0-7970 GCA_964453085.1 uncultured Mycobacterium sp. | reverse complement strand
GTGATCCGCCCAGCCCGTCGCGGTCGCGGCGCACCTGCCAGCGCAGCCTCCCCGGCTTGGCGGCGAACCTCCCCGGCCCGCGTCGGGCGACCGTGCTTGTTCACTGACAACTCGTTGCTGGCGTCGAACTGCGCGGTCCGCGGCTGCGGCCTCGGACCGCAGGGCCGTGTCGAGGGAATGCGACTTCCCGGCAACCTCCGCGCGCATTTCCGTATGTACGTCTATTTGACATGATGTGGCATCAAAGTTGTTGTTAGTCAACGGTTTTCAATATCCGGTCAGCCACCGGCGCGAGACTTCGGCCACGGTGGGCGCCGGCAATTACCCGGTTAGCTGACTCAATGTGCTGCAATCTATAATCGCATGAAAGATGCCCATAGCTTGCATAATTGGAGTTCGCCATGAACTTCCCTGTGATTGCCAGGAGGGGCGCTATGCTTCGCCGGTGCTCCCCCGGCGGCTCGAGTCGCTAAAGGTGCACCACATGCCGAAACCGAGCATTCCGGGCTTCGTCCGCCGCTTGATCGCCGCCGCGGGCGCCGCCGTCGTCACGGTGTCGGCGTGCGACTCCCACGGTCCGGTCCAGCCAGGGGCGAACCCGCGCCAGGTGACCGTCGTCGGCTCGGGGCACGTCCAGGGCGTCCCGGACACGCTGACCGCTGACGTCGGCATCGAGTTCACCGCCCCCGACGTCACCGCGGCCATGGACCAGACCAACGCCCGCCAGCAAGCGGTCCTGGGCGCGCTCACCGGCGCCGGGATCGACCCCAAGGACATCAGCACCACCAACGTCACCCTGCAGCCGCAATACAGCACGCCCCCGACCGGCGGCGCCGCCACCATCACCGCCTACCGCGCCGCCAACACCATCGAGGTGAAGATCCACCCGCCCGATGCGGCGTCGCGGATACTGGCACTCGTCGTCGACACCGGCGGGGCCGCCACGCGAATCAACTCGGTGAGCTACTCGATATCCAACGACTCCCGGCTCGTCGAGGATGCGCGGGCGCGCGCGTTCGACGACGCCAAGAACCGCGCCGGCCAGTACGCCCAGTTGTCCGGTCTGCGGCTGGGCAAGGTGCTTTCCATTTCCGAAGCGGCCGGACCGGGTCCGCCGACGCCGCAGCGTGGCATGTCCGCTGTGCCGCTCGAGCCGGGACAGCAGACGGTGAGCTTCTCGGTGACGGCGGTGTGGGAACTGGACTGAGGCCGGCGGGCTACTGCTGGTAGACCCGGGGGTCCAGCATGCCGATGTAGGACAGGTCGCGGTAGCGCTCGTCGTAATCCAGGCCATAGCCCACGACGAAGTCGTTGGGGATGTCGAAGCCCACGTAGGCGATCTCGACGTCGGCGCCCCGCGCGTCGGGCTTGCGGAGCAGCGTGCACACCCGCAGCGACCGCGGCTGCCGGCTGCTCAGGTTGCGCAACAGCCACGACAGCGTGAGGCCGGAGTCGACGATGTCCTCGACGATCAGCACGTCGCGGCCCTGGATGTCGCGGTCCAAGTCCTTGAGAATCCGAACCACACCCGACGACGACGTCGAGGACCCGTAGGAACTGACCGCCATGAACTCGAACTGCGTCGGCACGGGGATGGCGCGCGCCAGGTCTGTGACGAACATCACGGCGCCCTTGAGCACGGTGATCAACAGCAGATCCTGACCTGTCGCGGCGACGCGGCCGCTGTAGTGGGTGCCGATTTCCTCGCCCAGTTCGGCCACCCGGGCCTGAATCTGTTCGGCGGTGAGCAGCACCGACGTGATATCCCCCGGATAGGGCTCCGTTGGCTGCGCCGGGGTGATCGCCGAGGAGATCTGCGCCACGAACACAGCGTGCCATGCCGGAGCGCGGATGACCAAGGCGGCCCAAGGCGGCCTCAGCCGCAGCGGTCACCGGACGGGCTCGCACCACATGGTCAGGACGCCGTCGCGTCGCCCCGCGATCAGCCGCTCACCGCGCCGGGGCGACCCGACCGCCACCCCGCCCTGCCCGCGCCACGCGGCGACGAGGGTGTCGACGCCCCTGATCTGCTTGTCGCTCAGTCCGGTCGCCCCGCCGTCCAGCAACCAGCCGCGGATCACCCGGCGCCGGACCGGGCCGGGCAACCCGGCCAGCGCCTGCGCGTTCAGATCCGCGCCCCTACGCACCTCGGGCATCGCCTGCCCGGCGAGCGCGTCCATCAGCTCGGTGTCCTCGCGCAGCGCCGTCGCGGTGCGGGCCAGCGCCTCGGCCACCCCGCCGCCCAGCACGTCCTCGAGCAGCGGCAGCACCTCCAGGCGCAGCCGGGTCCGGGTGAAGCGGCGGTCGGTGTTGTGCGGGTCCTGCCAGGCCGTCAGACCCAGCTCGCGGCACACGGCGTGGGTCAGGCCGCGGCGCACCCCCAGCAGTGGCCGGCACCACGGCGGGTCGTGCGGGCGCATCCCGGCCAGCGACCGCCCCCCGGAGCCGCGCCCCAGCCCGAGCAGCACCGTCTCGGCCTGGTCGTCGAGCGTGTGACCCAGCAGCACCGGACCGTCGCGGTGGGAGTCCAGCGCCGCGTAGCGCGCGGCACGCGCCGCCGCCTCCAGACCGCCCTGAGCGCCGAACGGCGCGCCGACCTGCACGCGAAGCACCCGTGCATCAACGCATCCCAGTGCGACCGCCTGTTTTCGGGCAGTCTCCGCGACGGCCGCCGAGCCGGGCTGCAGGCCGTGGTCCACGATCAGCGCGGCGGTGGGCCGCAGGTGCGCGGCGACCGCGGTGAGCGCCAGCGAGTCCGGACCACCCGACAGCGCCACACACCACCGCTCCCCACCGACGGCATCGCCGGACAGATGGGTGGCCGCGAACGCCTCGACGGCCGCGCGCAGCTGCCCTACAGGACCCTGTCGATCCATCGCCGCGGCTCGTCGATCTCGGCCGGCAGCGGCAGCGTGTCGGGCCCCGACCACACGGTGTTGAACCGCTGCATTCCGACCCGCTCCACCACCTGGTCCACGAACGCCTTGCCGCGGGTGTACTGACTGAGCTTGGCGTCGAGCCCCAGCAGGGCTCGCAACAGTCGCTGCAGCGGCGGTTGCCTGCGCCGGCGACGCTCGTCGAACCGGAGCCGGATGACGGCCACCGACGGAACCACCACCGGCCCGACGGCGTCCATCACGTGATCGGCATGGCCCTCCAGCAGGGTCCCCAACACCAGCAACTTGTCCAGGGCCTCGCGCTGCGGCTCGGACTGCACGGCCCGCACCAGGCCCAGGATCCCCGACGGACCGCCATCGGCCCCCGCCCCGCGGCTGCGGACGTAGTCGGCCAGCCGGGCGGTGACCTTCCCGATGTCGTCGCCGGCGCCCCGGGTCAGCTGCCCCAGCGCCTCGGACATGTAGTCGGCCAGCCACGGGTTGGCCGTGAACTGCACGCGGTGGGTCACCTCGTGCAGGCACACCCATAGCCGGAAGTCCGACGGGTCGATCCGCAGCTGCCGCTCGACGGCGATGACGTTCGGGTACACCAGCAGCAGACAACCCTCCTTCGCGGCCGCGAACGGGTCGTACTGTCCGAGGATCCCGGAAGACACGAACGCCAGCACCGCACCCGTCTGCGCGCCCGCGATGCGGCCGGTGAGAAGACCGCGGGGTCTTTCCGCGCCGTTGGTCATCACCCGCATCGACTCGGCCGCCGTGCGCACCCACTGCCGGCGGTCGATGATCCGGGCCGGCGGCACCGAGCCGTTGGTGGCCAGGCCCGTGACGTCGCGCACCGGCGGTTCGGCCTTGGCGGCCGCGGCCGCCAGCTCGTCGATCACCTGGCGGCGGGTGTAGTCACTGAACGGCGGGCCCGGCCTGGCCAGCCGCTGACCGACGGTGGCCGCGAAGCCCCAGTCGACGGCGGTGCCGAGCGTCAGGTCGGGCGCCGCGGTCACGCCGCGCATCCGCAGAACCACAGCTTGGCCGCCAGCGCGTCCATCGCGTTGCGGCCGGTCGGGCCCGCGTCGTTGGAGAGGAACGCGAAGGTCAGGACCCGTCCGCTCCGGTCGGTGACCACCCCGGCCAGCGTGTTCACCGCGGTCAGGGAGCCGGTCTTGGCGCGCAGCCAGCCGGCGGGACCCTGGTCGCTCGCCGAATCGAGAAACCGGTCGCCCAGCGTGCCGCTGCCGGCGGCGACGGGCAGCAGGTCCAGCAGCGCCCGCAACCCGGGCTGGCCCGGGCCCGCGGCCGCCTGCACCGTGCCGTCGAGCGTCTTGGCGGTCAGACGGTCGTCGCCGGAGAGCCCACTGGAATCCATCAGCGTGGCGCCGGTCGTGTCGACGTGGGCGGCGTTCAGGCGGCTGGTCACCGCGTCGACGGCGCCGGCGAAGCTGCGCGGCCGGTTGACGGCGGCGGCCACCTCGCGTGCGATGCACTCGGCCAGGACGTTGTCGGAGTGTTCCATCATCTGCGACAGCCGCTCGATCAGCGGCGCCGATTGCACCACGGCCAGCTGCCGCGCCCCCGAAGGCGCCGCGGCGATCGTCACGGCGGCGGGGTCCAGGTTCAGGGCCTTGGCCAGTTCCCGTCCGGCGTCGAGAGCCGGGGTGTGCGACCGCCGGGAGTTCACCGTGGTGGGTTGGATGCGACCGGCATCGATCATCACCGACTCGATCGGCGCGATGTCGCCGTTGTCGACGTCGGCCATGTCCCAGCCCTGCGCCAGCGTCGGGCCGCTGTAGGCCGAGGTATCCACCTGCACCGCGGTCGGCGTCACGCCGCTGCGGCGGATCTGATCGACGAGGTCACTGATGCGTGCCGCGTCCTTGTACCAGGTCTCCGCGCCCGGCGGCGCCGCCGAGAGCACCGGGTCACCGGCGCCGACGAGCACGACCGGCCCCCGCGCGGCCTGGCTGCCGGCCACCACCCGCGTGCTGATCCGGGCCTGCCGGTCCAGCGTCAGCAGCGCCGCGGCCGCGGTCAGGATCTTGTTGGTCGAGGCGGGCACCAGAGGCAGGTCCTCGGCCACCTGCCACAGTGCCGCGCCCGTCATGGCATCGGTGACGCGAGCACCCAGCCTGCCCAGGTTCGGATCGGCCGCCAGGTCCGCCAGTGCCGCCGCCATCCCGGCGGCGCTGGGCGTCTCGGCGCTGTCGCTGACCGGGACCATCCCCGGCTTCACCGTCGGCGGGCGCGGCGGCGGCACGGTGACGCGCGCGCCGTCAACCCGGTGCCCGCCGGTGGTGAGCAATGTTGCTGCCCCGACCACCGCGGCCACCAACACCAGCGCGGCCGACCCGACCAGCACCCAGGTTGCTTTTTGCCGGCGCGTTAAACCCATCCCTCTCCTGACTGTCTGACCCCATTGTGCCGAACAAACCGCAGGATGCATCGAATAGGGTGGACGCGCTACAGGGTGGAACCAGACAAAGGAGCCAGCACGGTGGAATTCGACGTGACCATCGAGATCCTCAAGGGCCAGCGGAACAAATACGAGATCGACCACGAGACCGGCAGGGTGCGGCTGGACCGGTACCTGTACACCTCGATGGGCTACCCGACCGACTACGGCTACATCGAAGACACCCTCGGTGAGGACGGCGACCCGCTGGACGCGATGGTGCTGCTGCCGCAGTCGGTGTACCCCGGTGTGATCGTGGAGGCGCGTCCGGTCGGCATGTTCCGGATGACCGACGAGAAGGGCGGCGACGACAAGGTCCTGTGCGTGCCGGCCGGCGACCACCGCTGGGACCAGGTCCAGGACATCGGTGACGTGCCCGCGTTCGAGCTCGACGTGATCAAGCACTTCTTCGTGCACTACAAGGACCTGGAGCCGGGCAAGTTCGTCAAGGCGGCCGACTGGGTCGGCCGGGAGGAAGCCGAGGCCGAGATCCAGCGGTCGATCGAGCGGTTCAAGGCCGAGGGGCACTGACCCCCGGGGGAACTCCGGCGGCGGACCTGGAGATGCGGCGGTTGCGCAGCACGCTCCAGGTCCACGCCGCCCCCACAAAGAACACCCCGACCGACGCGGTGAACGTCTCGGGGATATGGAACCGCGGCTCGACCGAGATCAGCATGATCACGGCCAGCACGCCGATCGCCCAGTGCGCGCCGTGCTCGAGGTAGACGTAGCGGTCCAGCGCCTCCTGGCGGACCAGGTAGATGGTGATGGAGCGGACGAACATCGAGCCCACCACGCCCAGACCCAGCGCGATCACGATCGGGTCCGAGGTGATCGCGAAGGCGCCGGTGACCCCGTCGAACGAGAAGGCGGCGTCGAGCACCTCCAGGTAGAGGAACAAGGTCAGCCCGGCCTTGCCGGCGGCCGCGCCGAAGGGCTCGGCGGCCCCTACCGCCTCGACGTCGGCGGGACGGAACGCCCGGCTCACGCCGTTGACCACCAGGTAGGTGACCAGGCCGAGCAAGCCCGCCGTCAGCACCGTCGCACGCTCCTCAGCGGAGTGCGTCAACCCGTTGCCGACGAGCACCAGCGCAACCAGCGCCACGCTCACGGCCACCTGCCCCAGCCGGCCGATGCGGGCGAACGGCACTTCGATCCACTTGAGCCACTTGATGTCCCGGTCGTAGAAGACGAAATCCAGGAACAGCATCAACAAGAACGTCCCGCCGAACGCCGCAATCTGGGGGTGCGCGGCGATGATCAGCTTCTGGTAGCTGGGTGAGCCGTCCGGGAACACCAGCGCTCCGTGCGGCGGCGGATGCAGCGCCAGCCCCATCGCGCGAACCGGGTCGATGCCGGCGCTCGCCCAAACGATGAGCAGCGGGAACAGCAGCCGCATCCCGAACACCGCGACGAGGATCCCGACCGTCAGGAACATCCGCTGCCACAGCGGGCTCATCCGCTTGAGGACCGCGGCGTTGATGATCGCGTTGTCGAACGACAGCGACACCTCGAGCACGGCCAGCACCAGCAGCAGGAACAGGTCCCTGGCGCCGCCGTGGACGTACCCGAAGGCGAGGGCCGCCGCGGTGAGCACCAGCGAGACCCCGAAAATGCGGAACGCGGCCATGGATCCTTCCCGACAGCCGCCCACCTTAGCGAAGCCCGGTCGCCGCCGCGCACCCGCCGCGACGCATTATCTTCAGGCTGTGTCGTTGCAGCGGGTCGACGGCCCGGGGGTGCCGCCCCGGTGACCGAGGTCGGGGCCACCAGCGGGCCGGTCACGCGCGGCAGCATGGCCAGGGTCGGCACCGCGACCGCGCTCACCGCGCTGTGCGGCTACGCGGTGATCTATCTGGCAGCCCGTGACCTGACCCCCGGCGGGTTCTCGGTGTTCGGCGTGTTCTGGGGGGCGTTCGGCCTGGTCACCGGCGCGGCCAACGGGCTGTTGCAGGAAACCACTCGGGAGGTCCGCGCGACGCGCCACCTCGCCGGTTCGCACGCGCGACCGGGCGCGCGCACCCACCCGCTGCGGGTCGCCGCGCTGGTCGGGGTCGCCGCGGCGGTCGTCGTCGCCGGGAGTTCCCCGGTGTGGAGCGCACGGGTGTTCGTGGCCGACCGGTGGCTGTCGGTGGCGCTGCTCAGCGTCGGGCTGGCCGGGTTCTGCCTGCACGCCACCCTGCTGGGCATGCTGGCCGGCTCCGACCAGTGGACGCAGTACGGGGCGTTGATGGTGACCGACGCGGTGATCCGGGTGTCGGTCGCCGCGGCCACGTTCACGCTGGGCTGGGGGCTCGGCGGGTTCCTGTGGGCGACGGTGACCGGGGCGGTGGCGTGGCTGATCATGCTGGTGGCCTCGCCGACGGCGCGGCTCGCGGCCCGCCTGCCGACACCCGGCGGCGCCGGGACCTTCCTGCGAGGCGCCGCCCATTCCATCACCGCCGCCGGTGCCAGCGCGATCCTGGTGATGGGGTTCCCGGTGCTGCTGAAGCTGACCAGTGCCCAGCTCGGGGCGCCGGGCGGGGTGATCATCCTGGCCGTGACGCTGACCCGCGCCCCGCTGCTGGTGCCGCTGACCGCGATGCAGGGCAATTTGATCGCGCATTTCGTCGACGAGCGCGACGACC
>CAYVQQ010000148.1:0-8035 GCA_964453085.1 uncultured Mycobacterium sp. | reverse complement strand
CGACCAAACCTCTGGCCGCAATCCAATAGATCGCGCCTCCGGGAGAACCAGGGCGATTCAATCACCATGCATTGAACCGACGGCGAAATGTCCCGGCAGCGCACCTCCGGCGTCACCGGCCGCGCGCCGATCGCAGGGTTGCATGCTGGGGGGATGAACCGACACGAACTCACCGAACAGATCGTCCTGGCCCGCCTGGAGCGGGGCTTGAGTTGGCAGCAGTTGGCCGACGCCATCGGCAGGCCGGTGGTGTGGACCACGTCCGCATTGCTCGGCCAGCAGCCGGTCCCCGTCGAACTCGGCGCGGTCCTGGTCGAGATGCTCGGCCTGGACGCATCGGCGGTGCCGGTGCTGGCCGCGCCGCCGATGCGCGGCGGGCTGTCGAGCCCGGTGCCGACCGACCCCACGATCTACCGCTTCTACGAGGCGCTTCAGGTATACGGCGGCGCCCTCAAGGAACTGATCCACGAGCAGTTCGGTGACGGCATCATGAGCGCGATCAACTTCAGCGTTGACCTCCACAAGAAGCCGCACCCGTCCGGTGATCGCGTCGTCGTGACGTTTGACGGGAAATTCCTTCCGTACCAATGGGTTTCAGTCAACGAAGGCTGAGGGTGGTGCGGCGCGTCGGCCGGGTGAGGTGACGCGATTGTGGCGACATGCCAGACTTCTCGGCGCAGGAGGCGGGGAGCGGCTGCCCGAGCAGCCGCCCCTTTCCGAGGAGACCGCCGCCTACAACCCGAACTCGGCTTTGATTCCGTCGATGCCGGCGCGAATGGCCTTCAGCGCGTCGGCGCGGGCGCGCAACTTGGTCGCGGCGTGGGCGTGGCTGTGCAGGCCGGCGAATTCCCGGGCGGCTTCCTCGGCGCGGCTGAGCACCATCTCCGGCAGCACGATCTCGTCGACGAAGCCCGCGGCCAGCGCGGTCTCCCCGAAGAACGTCTTGGCCAGCCCGGTCGCCTGCTGGTATGCCGAGGGTGTCAGCCGCAGCTTCATGATCTCCAAGGCCGCATAGGGGATGGTCATGCCGATCGCGACCTCGTTGGCCTGGATGTTGTAGGCATGGGCCGCCACCCGGTGGTCGCCAGACGACAGCAGGAAGGCCCCCATCGCGATGGCATGGCCGGTGCAGGCCATCACGACCGGCTTCGGGTGGGACAGCAGCCGATACGCCAGCTCGAACCCGCCCCGCAGCATGTCGATCGCGGGCTGTACCTCGCCGGAGGTGAGGATCCTCAGGTCGAACCCGCCGCTGAACACCCGCTCGTTGCCGGCGATCACCAGCGCCCCGGCGTCGTCCCGTTCGGCCCGGTCGATCGCCTCGCCGAGCTCCTGCTGCATCACCGGGCCCAGCGCGTTGACTTTGCCGTCGTCCATCCGGATAACGGCGACGGAATCCTTGAGGCTGTAGACGACCCGGCCGCTCATGGGTGCTCCTTCGATACAGAGGCGGAGTCGATTGAAGCAGATCGACCGCGGGGGAGCCCGCCGGACCGGCCCGTCACGCGTGCTGCGCAGGGTGGCACTCAGCCGCCGGTCAGCACGCGCCACTGCTCGAGGTCGGAGGCTCGGTACACGTAGTTGGTGCGCTTGACCTCCGACAGCGATGCGCTGGGCTCGGGGGAGTACCAGTGCCCGGGAAACACCGTCGGATCCCCGGGCAGCGCGGCGAGCCGCTGCAGGCTGCGGTACAACTCGTCGGAGTCCCCACCGGGGAAGTCCGTGCGGCCGCAGCCGTCCAGGAACAACGTGTCGCCCGCGACCAGGCGTCCGTCGAGCAGGAAGCACTGGCTGCCGGGCGTGTGTCCCGGGGTGTGCAGCAACTCGATCTCGATGTCGCCGACGGTGACCTTGTCGTGGTTCTCGTGGGTGGTCAACTCGCTCATGCCGATCCCGGTGACGCGTGAAACCCACAGCGCTTCATGGGAGTTCACGTGGACCGGCACCGACGTCCGTTCCAGCAGCTCGGCCAGACCCTTGAGTTCGAAGCCCATCATCGCCCCGCCCACGTGGTCGGGGTGATGATGGGTCACCAGGATCCCGGACAGGTGCATGCCGTCGGCCTCCAGCGTGTCGGCCAGGTCGCCGGCTGCGTAGGCCGGGTCGACCACCACACACTCACCGGTTTCACGGTCGCCGATCAGATAGGCGAAATTGCGCATCTGCACCGCGACCATGTCCCCGGCGGCGAAGTCGCGGCCGGAGAGCAGTTGACGGAAGTACAGGCGGTCTTGTGGCACTCCATCAGACTAAGGCGTGTCGAACGACTCGGGTGAGTGTTGGGCACCGCCCTTCTCGGGCGTCGTCGGTTTGGGCCGTGGGTGCGGTGTGAACGTCGGTTCCCGCGTCTTTCGGGCTGGTATCACCACGTGGTCGACCTGCCCCACCGCAGCGGTGGCGCGAACACCTCGACGCCATCCTCTCTGTGTTGCGCACCGGGTGCGCGTGGCGGCATCTACCGCCAGACTTCACCGTGTCCTGGCCGGCTGCGCACCAGCACTTCCTGCGTCGGTGCCGCAACGGCACCTGGGCTCGCGTCCTCGCCGGCCAAAGCCTCGCCGCTATCATCACCGAAGCCGGCGTGCAAGACCGGGCGGCATTCCCGAAACTGCTGGGCAGGGCCAAGCCGGTCGCGCCGACCATCAGCCACATGTGGGTGGACGCGGGCTACACCGGGACAGGCTGTCCACGGCAACGGCCACGGCCGATGTCACCGTGGACGTGGTGTCCGGGCCCAAACCCGGCCACGGTTTCATCGACCAACCGCTGGGTCGTCGAACCCGCCAACGGGTGGACCAACCACTGCCGCCGCCCCGGACCGCCGCCACGAAACCACCCTCACCGCCGACGACGGCTTCCTCAACCAAACCGCCTACTACCGATGCGGAAGTACCGGCAGCGCGGTTCAGCGCGGACGCCTCGCGAGTGTCGATTACGCGCGGCGCACTGGGTATCGTTGGCGCATGAAAAAGAAGGTCGAGATCGTGATCGACACCGACCTCGTCGACGAGGCGATTCGTCGGTACGGCCTGGCCGATGCGCGCGAGGCAGTCCACCTTGCACTGCGGACCCTGCTCAGTGAGGGCGGCGACGGGGAGCGCGAACCGCTCGGCGACGAGTACGACGAGTTCAGCGACCTCAGCGTGTGGGAACGCCGGCGGGGCGAGAACCGGGGGTGATTCTCCTGGTCAACCAATGCGTCCCACGCGGGGAGGTGCTCGTGGTGCGGCTGGGTGTTGGGCACGTGGTTTGGTGAGGTCGCGAGCTGGGTTGTACCCTCTTTAAGGCCCGCGGCACCACTTGGTCGAATCGGGCGAATGGCCCCCTTAGCTCAGTCGGCAGAGCGTTTCCATGGTAAGGAAAAGGTCAACGGTTCGATTCCGTTAGGGGGCTCGGCGGACGCCGGGCAGGTCGGCGGCGTGCAGAGGCGTTGTTGCTCAGTCGGTTAGAGCGAACGACTCATAATCGTTAGGTCGCCGGTTCGAGTCCGGCCATCGCTACAACACAACAATTGCGAGAGAGAACGGGACATGGCTTCCAGCACCGATGTACGGCCGAAGATCACCTTGGCATGTGAGGTGTGCAAGCACCGTAACTACATCACCAAGAAGAACCGCCGTAACGACCCTGACCGGTTGGAGTTGAAGAAGTTCTGCCCGAACTGCGGCAAGCATCAGGCGCACCGCGAGACGCGCTGACGCCGACGGTGTGCGTGGTTACTCAGATGACTAGGTAGGTTTTACAGCCGTGTCGTTGACGACCATCGTCGGGATGCACTACCGCTATCCTGACCATTACGAGGTGGAACGCGAGAAGATTCGCGAGTACGCGGTCGCTGTGCTCAACGACGACGAGTCGTTCTTCGAGGAAAAGGCCGCGGCCGAGCTCGGATATTCGGGGCTGGTGGCGCCGCTGACGTTCATCAGCGTGTTCGGCTACCGGGCCCAGTCGGCGTTCTTCGACCACGCCAACATCGCGGTCACCGAGCAGCAGATCGTCCAGGTGGACCAGGTTCTCAAGTTCAAAAGGCCGATCGTGGTGGGCGACCGGCTCTATTGCGACGTTTACGTGGATTCGGTGCGCGAGGCCCACGGCACTCAGATCATCGTGACCAGGAACATCGTCACCAACGAGGCCGGAGAGGTCGTCCAGGAGACCTACACGACCCTGGCCGGCCGTGCCGGGGGCAACGGAGAAGAGGGGTTTGCACATGCCACTGCGTGAGTTCAGTTCCGTGAAGGTGGGAGACCAGCTTCCCGAGAAGACATACCCGTTGACCCGCCAGGACCTGGTGAACTACGCGGGGGTCTCCGGCGACTTGAACCCGATCCACTGGGACGACGAGATCGCCAAGGTCGTCGGGTTGGACACCGCCATTGCGCACGGGATGCTGACCATGGGCATAGGCGGGGGTTACGTCACCTCCTGGGTCGGCGACCCCGGAGCGGTCACCGAGTACAACGTGCGGTTCACCGCCGTGGTGCCGGTGCCCAACGATGGTAAGGGCGCCGAGCTCGTATTCAGCGGGAAGATCAAATCGGTGGACCCCGAGAGCAAATCGGTGACTATCGCCCTCACGGCCACGACGGGGGGCAAGAAGATCTTCGGCCGGGCTATCGCATCGGCCAAACTGGCGTAGCTGATGACGCTCAAGGTCGACATCCGCGGCATGGTGTGGCGGTACCCGGACCACTTCGTGGTGGGCCGTGAGCAGGTCCGCAGTTTCGCCCGCGCGGTCAAGTGCACCGATCCGGCGAACTTCAACGAGGAGGCGGCGGCCGAGCTGGGTTACGACAACATCGTCGCGCCGCTGACGTTCGTATCGATCTTCGCCAAGCTCGTCCAGGACGACTTCTTCCGGCACGTCGACGTGGGTATGGAGACCATGCAGATCGTCCAGGTGGATCAGAAGTTCGTCTACTTCAAGCCGGTGCGCGTCGGCGACAAGCTCTTCGCCAGGATGGACATCCATTCGGTGGACGAACGCTTGGGCGTCGACATCGTCGTCACGAAGAATACCTGCACCAACGAGGACGGCGAGGTGATCCTAGAGGCCTACACGACCCTGATGGGGCACGAGGGTGACAATTCGATCCAGTTGAAATGGGATCCGGAATCCGGACAGGTCGTCAGAACTGCGTGATTAGTAACTGACTCGTACGCCGAGGTACACTCGGACCTCGGGGTTTTCCCAGCATCAGCGCGTCTCCACGAATTGGACGAGCGGAAGCGTGCGCCGTGCAAGCCCCGACGGACAGGGTTGGACTGGACCGGAGATGGATCGGTCCCGCCAACCTCGAAGGGGCGTAGCTCAACTGGCAGAGCAGCGGTCTCCAAAACCGCAGGTTGCAGGTTCAAGTCCTGTCGCCCCTGCTGACGGCGCATAGTGTGTGGTGCCGCGGTGAACACTGGAAGTGTGCCTCGTCACAGCGAGGCGGCCCGCATATTGGCAATCGGACAAGGGAGCGTGCGGTGAGCGACGAGAAGGACGTTGCCGACGACGCCGCACGCGACGGCGGCGAAGCGGGGGAGGGCCGCGGGACCGGCAGTCGCACGGCGGTGGCCACCCAGGCCCCGGCGCGCCCGCAGCGACCCACGGGTAAGCGATCTCGGCATCGGACGGAGGGCGCGGACGGCGCGGGCGGTCCCGCCCGCGGCGAGTCGTCGCACGGGGCAGGAAAGGGCAAGCAGGGCGCCGGAGGCAAGGCGTGGAAGGCGAAGGTCGGCAGGTTCGCCAAGCCTTTCGGGTTCGTCTACAACTACCTCAAGCAGGTCGTGGCGGAGATGCGGAAGGTGATTTGGCCGAACCGCAAGCAGATGGTGACCTACACCTCGGTGGTGCTGGCGTTTCTGGCCTTCATGGTGGCGCTGGTGGGGCTCGCGGACTTCGGCCTGACCAAGCTCGTGCTGCTGGTGTTCGGCTGAGCTTTCGGGACTGACAGGAAGGACTGAAAACCGTGAATACCTTCGACGGTGACACGTCCGCGGGTGAAGCGGTCGACATGGAGCAGCGTGAGGATGGCGCCGGGGAACCCGAGGTTCTGGAGGCCGGCGAACACGCCGATGTCCCCCACGGCACCGAAGCCCCCGAGGCCGCCGAGGCCGACGCTGGGCCGGAGCCGGCCGAAGACGTCGACCCAGCCGCCGCGCTCAAGGCGGAACTGCGCAGCAAGCCCGGTGACTGGTACGTCATCCACTCCTACGCCGGATACGAGAACAAGGTCAAAGCCAACCTGGAAACCCGGGTGCAGAACCTCGACGTCGGTGACTACGTCTTCCAGGTGGAAGTTCCCACCGAGGAGGTCACCGAGATCAAGAACGGCCAGCGCAAGCAGGTCAACCGCAAGGTGCTGCCCGGCTACATCCTGGTGCGCATGGATCTGACCGATGACTCGTGGGCCGCGGTGCGCAACACCCCGGGGGTGACCGGGTTCGTCGGCGCGACGTCGCGCCCGTCGGCTCTCTCCCTCGACGATGTCGTGAAGTTTCTGTTGCCGCGCGGGGCCGCGAAGAAGCCCGTCAAGGGCGCGGCCAGCACCGCCGCCGTTACCGAGACGGGTGGTCTGGAACGGCCGGTCATCGAGGTCGACTACGAAGTCGGCGAATCGGTGACGGTCATGGACGGGCCATTTGCCACGTTGCCCGCCACGATCAACGAGGTCAACGCCGAACAGCAGAAGCTCAAGGTGCTGGTGTCGATCTTCGGCCGTGAAACGCCGGTGGAACTGACGTTCGGCCAAGTCTCCAAGATCTAGCCGGCGCACCGGCTGCACAACCCAGGAAGGAACACCCACATCCCATGGCCCCGAAGAAGAAAGTCGCCGGGCTGATCAAGCTGCAGATCCAGGCGGGGCAGGCCAACCCGGCCCCGCCGGTCGGCCCTGCGCTCGGACAGCACGGCGTCAACATCATGGAGTTCTGCAAGGCCTACAACGCGGCCACGGAGAACCAGCGCGGCCAGGTCATCCCCGTGGAGATCACCGTCTACGAGGACCGCAGCTTCACCTTCGCGCTCAAGACGCCACCCGCCGCCAAGCTGCTGCTCAAGGCCGCCGGTGTGGGCAAGGGCTCGGCGGAGCCGCACAAGACCAAGGTCGCCAAGGTCAGCTGGGACCAGGTCCGCGAGATCGCCGAGACCAAGAAGGCCGACCTGAACGCCAACGACATCGACGCCGCCGCCAAGATCATCGCCGGGACGGCCCGGTCGATGGGTATCACCGTCGAATAACCGCGAACGTGTGGGAGGGCCAGCTTCGGCCCGCTTGACAACCACAGCCAACCAGGAGATTGGATTTCCGATGAGCAAGAACAGCAAGGCATACCGCGCCGCCGCGGAGAAGGTGGACCGCGACCATCTGTACAGCCCGCTTGAGGCTGCCAGGCTCGCCAAGGCGACCTCGTCGAGCAAGCAGGACGCGACCGTCGAGGTCGCGATCCGGCTCGGAGTGGACCCGCGCAAGGCCGACCAGATGGTCCGCGGCACCGTCAACCTGCCGCACGGCACCGGCAAGACTGCCCGGGTCGCGGTGTTCGCGGTCGGCGAGAAAGCCGAGCAGGCGCAGGCCGCGGGTGCCGACATCGTCGGCAGCGACGACCTGATCGAGAAGATCCAGGGCGGGTTCCTGGACTTCGACGCCGCGATAGCCACGCCCGACCAGATGGCCAAGGTCGGCCGCATCGCCCGGGTGCTCGGCCCCCGCGGCCTGATGCCGAACCCGAAGACGGGCACCGTCACCGCCGACGTCGCCAAGGCCGTCGCCGACATCAAGGGCGGCAAGATCAACTTTCGGGTGGACAAGCAGGCCAACCTGCACTTCGTCATCGGCAAGGCGTCATTCGACGAGAAGAACCTGGCCGAGAACTACGGTGCGGCGCTCGACGAGGTGCTGCGGCTGAAGCCGTCCGCGTCCAAGGGCCGGTACCTGAAGAAGATCACCGTGTCGACGACGACCGGCCCGGGCATTCCCGTTGACCCGTCGATCACCCGCAACTTCGCCGAGGCCTGAGTTTCCCGCGCGACCAGTCGCAAAACCCC
>CAYVQQ010000147.1:0-8156 GCA_964453085.1 uncultured Mycobacterium sp. | reverse complement strand
TCGAACTGATCGAGGAAGCCCAGCGTCGCGACCATCGAAAGCTGGGCGCCGAGCTGGACCTGTTCAGCTTCCCCGACGAAATCGGTTCCGGCCTGGCGGTTTTCCACCCCAAGGGCGGGATCGTGCGCCGCGAGCTCGAGGAGTACTCGCGGCGCAAGCACATCGAGGCCGGCTACGAGTTCGTCAACACCCCGCACATCACCAAGGCGCAGCTGTTCCACACCTCGGGCCACCTGGACTGGTACGCCGACGGGATGTACCCGCCGATGCACCTCGATGCCGAGTACGACGACGACGGTACGGTGCGCAAGCCGGGCCAAGACTACTACCTCAAGCCGATGAACTGCCCGATGCACACGCTGATCTTCGCCTCGCGGGGGCGGTCGTACCGCGAACTGCCGTTGCGGCTCTTCGAGTTCGGCACCGTCTATCGCTACGAGAAGTCCGGCGTCGTGCACGGGCTCACCCGGGCGCGCGGGTTCACCATGGACGACTCGCACATCTTCTGCACCCGCGAGCAGCTGCACGGCGAGCTCGCGTCGCTGCTGCGGTTCGTGCTCGAGCTGCTCGGCGACTACGGGTTGGAGGACTTCTACCTGGAGCTCTCCACGAAGGACCCGGAGAAGTTCGTCGGCTCCGACGAGATGTGGGAGCAGGCCACCGAATCGCTGGCGCAGGTGGCGGCCGAGTCGGGCCTGGAACTGGTTCCCGATCCCGGCGGTGCGGCGTTCTACGGCCCGAAGATCTCGGTGCAGGCCCGCGACGCGCTGGGCCGCAGCTGGCAGATGTCGACCATCCAGGTGGACTTCAACTTCCCCGAGCGCTTCGAGCTCGAGTACACCGCGTCCGATGGGATCCGGCGCCGTCCGGTGATGATCCACCGGGCGCTGTTCGGGTCGATCGAGCGGTTCTTCGGGATCCTGACCGAGCACTACGCGGGTGCTTTCCCAGCGTGGCTCGCGCCCGTTCAGGTGGTCGGCATCCCGGTGGCCGACGAGCACGTCGCCTATTTGGAAGACCTTGCGGCGCAGCTGAAGTCGCGGGGGGTGCGCGCCGAGGTGGACGGCAGCGACGACCGGATGGCCAAGAAGATCGTCCACCACACTGCCCAGCGGGTGCCCTTCATGCTGCTGGCCGGTGACCGCGACGTGGAGGCCGGGGCGGTGAGCTTCCGCTTCGGCGACCGCAGCCAGATCAACGGTGTGGCGCGCGACCAGGCCGTCGATGCGATCGTGGGCTGGATCGCCGAGCGTGAGAATGCCGCCCCCACAGCGGAACTGCTGAAGGTGACACCTGGTGGGTGATCCGCAGGAGTGCGTGGGACACGCCGATGAGACCATCCTCGACACGGGGGTCGGCCAGCAGGACCATCTGCAGCGTCTCTGGACGCCCTACCGGATGACCTACCTGGCCGAAGCGCCACGCAAGCGCGACGACGCCAACCCCGCTGAGCCGTTCACCGACATCCCCCGTCTCTCCGACGAGGAGGGGCTGGTGGTCGCGCGCGGCGAACTCGTCTACGCGGTGCTCAACCTGTATCCCTATAACCCCGGGCATCTGATGGTGGTGCCCTACCGGCGGGTCTCCGAACTCGAGGACCTGACCGATGCGGAGAGCGCCGAGCTGATGGCGTTCACGCAGAAGGCGATTCGCGTCATCAAGGGCGTCTCGCAGCCGCACGGCTTCAACGTCGGCATGAACCTGGGCGCGTCGGCGGGCGGGTCACTGGCCGAGCATCTGCACGTGCACGTGGTGCCGCGCTGGGGCGGCGACGCCAACTTCATCACGATCATCGGCGGGTCCAAGGTGATCCCACAGTTGCTGCGCGACACGCGCCGGCTGCTGGCCACCGAGTGGGGCAGACAGCCGTGAACCATGAGTAAGGTGCCCTTCCTGTCGCGGGCGGCGTTCGCGCGGATCACGACTCCGGCTGCCCGGGCCATGCTGCGCCTCGGCCTGACACCGGACGCCGTCACCGTGCTGGGTGCCCTCGTGTCGGTGACGGCGGCGCTGACCCTGTTCCCGGTGGGCAGGCTGTTCGTCGGCGCGCTGGTGATCTGGTTCTTCGTCATGTTCGACATGCTCGACGGGGCGATGGCCCGCGAACGGGGCGGCGGCACCCGTTTCGGCGCGGTGCTGGACGCGACCTGCGACCGCGTCAGCGACGGAGCGGTGTTCGGCGGGCTGCTGTGGTGGGCGGCGTTCGGCCTGCACGACCGGCCGCTGCTGGCGGCGACGGCGATCTGCCTGGTCACCTCCCAGGTGATTTCCTACATCAAGGCCCGCGCCGAGGCCAGCGGGCTGCGCGGTGACGGCGGGCTCATCGAGCGCCCGGAGCGGCTGATCATCGTGCTCGTCGGTGCCGGGTTGTCGAACCTTCCGGTGTGCCCGCTGCCGTGGGCACTGCCGGTCGCGATGTGGTTGCTGGCGGTGGCCAGCGTGCTCACCTGCGTCCAGCGGCTGCACACGGTGCGGACCTCTCCCGGCGCGACGGAGTCCATGCCGTGATCCTCAATCCGGACCGTGTGACCGGCGCCGTCGGTGACTGGACCTACGCGACCGGCTGGCGGGCGGTGCGGGCCATGCCCGAATTCGCGGCCCGGGCTGTGTTCGGCGCGGGGGCGCGCTTGGCGGCCCGGCGCGGCGGCCCGCCGCAGCTGCGCAAGAACCTGGCCCGTGTCATCGGGGTCGAGCCGGCCGAGGTGCCCGACGCGCTGATGCGGGCGTCGCTGGCGTCCTATGCCCGCTACTGGCGGGAGGCGTTCCGGCTGCCGACGATGGACCTCCGGGCGCTGGCGCGGCGGCTTGACGCCTCGTTCGTCGGGATCGACAACCTGGACGCCGCCTTCGCCGCCGGTCGCGGAGCGGTGTGCGCACTGCCGCACAGCGGCAACTGGGACATGGCCGGGGTGTGGCTGGTGCAGACACACGGCACGTTCACCACCGTCGCCGAACGACTCAAACCCGAGTCGCTCTACCGGCGCTTCATCGCCTACCGTGAAGGCTTGGGCTTCGAGGTGCTGCCGCTGTCCGGTGGGCGGCGACCGCCCTTCGAGGTGCTGTGCGACCGCCTGGGCGCCAATCGGGCGGTCTGCCTGATTGCCGACCGGGACCTCACCCGCACCGGCGTGCAGGTCGACTTCTTCGGGGAGCCGACCCGGATGCCGGCGGGGCCCGCCAAGCTCGCCCTCGAGACCGGGGCCGCCCTGCTGCCCGTGCACTGCTGGTTCGACGAGGACGGCTGGGGCTTTTCGCTGCACCCCGCCCTGGATTGCAGCAGTGGTGACGTCGGGGTGATCACCCAGGCGCTGGCCGACCGGTTCGCCACGAACATCGCCGGGCACCCCGAGGACTGGCACATGCTGCAACCGCAGTGGCTGGCCGATCTTGCGCCCCCCGCCGACGCCGGGCAGGCCCGCCCGAAGGAAACCTGATGCGCATCGGGATGGTGTGTCCGTACTCGTTCGACGTGCCGGGCGGGGTGCAGTCGCACGTGCTGCAGCTGGCCGAGGTGATGCGCGCCCGCGGGCACGAGGTCAGCGTCCTCGCCCCGGCGTCGCCCGATGTGTCGCTGCCCGAGTACGTCGTGTCGGCCGGTAGGGCGATCCCCATCCCCTACAACGGGTCGGTGGCGCGGCTGCAGTTCAGCCCGGCGGTGCACGGTCGGGTCCGGCGATGGCTGACCAACGGTGACTTCGACGTGCTGCACCTGCACGAACCCAACGCGCCCAGCCTGTCGATGTGGGCGCTTCGGGTGGCGGAGGGACCGATCGTGGCGACGTTTCACACCTCGACGACCAAGTCGCTGACACTGACGGTGTTCCAGGGGGTGCTGCGGCCCTGGCACGAGAAGATCGTCGGCCGGATCGCGGTCTCCGACCTGGCCCGGCGCTGGCAGATGGAGGCGCTGGGCACGGACGCGGTGGAGATCCCCAACGGCGTCGACGTCGCCTCGTTCGCGTCCGCGCCGCTGCTGCACGGGTATCCGCGGCCGGGCCGGACGGTGCTGTTCCTGGGCCGCTACGACGAGCCCCGCAAGGGCATGTCGGTGCTGCTCGATGCCCTGCCGCGGGTGGTGGAGCGGTTCACGGACCTGCAGCTGCTGGTCGTCGGCCATGGCGACGAGCACGAGTTGCGCGCGCAGGCCGGCGGGGTGGCGCGCCACATCCGTTTCCTGGGCCAGGTGGACGACGCGGGGAAGGCCTCGGCGATGCGCAGCGCCGACGTGTACTGCGCCCCCAACATCGGCGGCGAGAGTTTCGGCATCGTGCTGGTGGAGGCGATGGCCGCCGGCACCGCGGTGGTGGCCAGCGACCTGCACGCATTCCGGCGCGTGCTGCGCGACGGTGAGCTGGGCCGACTGGTGCCGGTCGGCCCGAACGGCGGTGGCGCCGCGCTGGCGGAGGGGCTGATCGCGGTGCTGGAGGACGACGCGCTGCGGCAACGCTACGTGGCGGCCGGTTCCGCGGCGGTGCTCCGCTACGACTGGTCGGTGGTGGCCAGCCAGATCATGCGGGTGTACGAGACGGTCGCCGGGGCCGGCGCCAAGGTTCAGGTAGCCAGCTGATGATCTGGCTTTTCCTCGCGGTGACCCTGCTGGTCGTGGCGCTGGCGATGTCCGGGGTGTGGGGGTATCGGACGGCCAACCGGCTCGACCGGTTGAACGTGCGCTACGACCTGTCCTGGCAGGCACTCGACGGTGCGCTGGCCCGGCGGGCCGTGGTGGCGCGCGCCGTGGCGATCGACGCCTACGGCGGGGCCCCGGAGGCTCAGGAGGGCAGCCGCCTTGCCGCATTGGCCGACGCCGCCGAGGGAGCGCCCCGCGCCGACCGTGAGAATGCGGAGAACGAGCTGTCCGCCGCGCTGGCGATGGTCGATCCTGCGTCCCTGCCGGCCGGGCTGATCGCCGAACTGGCCGACGCCGAGGCCCGGGTGGTGCTGGCGCGCCGGTTCCACAACGACGCGGTACGCGACACCCTCGCGTTGGCGGAGCGCCGTCTGGTACGAGCCCTGCGGCTCGGCGGGACGGCCGCTTTGCCGAGCTATTTCGAGATCGTCGAGCGGCCGCACACCCTGACGCACCGCGATCACGGGGTCCTCGACCACCGCACCTCGGCGCGGGTGGTGTTGCTCGACGAGACCGGCGCGGTGCTGTTGCTGGCTGGCTCGGACCCGGCGGTCACCGACGGGCCCCGGTGGTGGTTCACGGTCGGCGGCAAGGTGGATGCCGGCGAGCGGTTGGCGCAGGCCGCCGCCCGGGAGGTGACCGAGGAGACCGGCCTGGCCGTGACGGCGGCCGACATGGTCGGGCCCGTGTGGCGGCGCGACGAGGTCTTCGAGTTCAACGGCTCACTGATCGACAGCGAGGAGTTCTACTTCGTCTGCCGGACCCGGCGCTTCGAGCCGGACCGCACCGGCCGGACCGAGCTGGAGCTGCGCTACATCCACGGCCACCGTTGGTGCGACGCCGCCGACATCGCCGGCCTGGTGTCCGCCGGCCAGACCGTCTTTCCGCTGCAGCTGGCCGAACTGCTTGCCGACGCGAACGCGTGGGCCGACAACCGGACGGCGGGCCGGGCGCTTAGGCTGCGGTCCATCCGCTGAGCTCGGCGGCGGAAAAATCGCTGGTGACTCCCCACTACACTGGACGGTGGCGGCACGTGACAACGATCGAGAACGAACGATAGAGGTAGCGGTGGACAGCGCGGCGCAGAACGGCACTGGGCGCGGGACGGCCCGGGTCAAACGCGGCATGGCCGAGATGCTCAAAGGTGGCGTCATCATGGACGTCGTCACTCCTGAGCAGGCGCGGATCGCCGAGGGTGCCGGCGCGGTCGCGGTGATGGCGCTGGAACGGGTGCCGGCCGACATCCGCGCCCACGGTGGCGTGTCGCGCATGAGCGATCCCGAGATGATCGAGGGCATCAAGGAGGCGGTCACCATCCCGGTGATGGCCAAGGCGCGCATCGGGCATTTCGTCGAGGCGCAGATCCTGCAGAGCCTCGGAGTGGACTACATCGACGAGTCCGAGGTGCTGACCCCCGCCGACTACACCCATCACATCGACAAGTGGAAGTTCACCGTGCCGTTCGTCTGCGGCGCGACCAACCTCGGTGAGGCGCTGCGGCGCATCAGCGAGGGGGCGGCCATGATCCGGTCCAAGGGCGAGGCCGGCACCGGTGACGTCTCCAACGCCACCACGCACATGCGCGCCATCGGCGGCGAGATCCGTCGGCTGGCGTCGCTGTCCGAGGACGAATTGTATGTGGCGGCAAAGGAATTGCAGGCCCCCTACGAGCTCGTCGTCGAGGTGGCCCGGGCGGGCAAGCTGCCGGTCACGCTGTTCACCGCGGGTGGCATCGCCACTCCGGCCGACGCGGCGATGATGATGCAGCTCGGCGCCGAGGGCGTTTTCGTCGGCTCGGGCATCTTCAAGTCCGGTGCGCCCGAGCACCGCGCCGCCGCGATCGTCAAGGCCACCACCTTCTATGACGACCCCGACGTGCTGGCCAAGGTGTCGCGCGGGCTGGGCGAGCCGATGGTGGGCATCAACGTGGAGCAGCTCGCGCAGCCGCATCGCCTCGCCGACCGCGGCTGGTAAAAACAGTCCGTGGCGATCGAAGAGATCCTCGATCTCGAGCAACTCGAGGTCGACATCTACCGCGGGCGGGTGTTCAGTCCGGAGTCGGGATATTTCCAGCGCACGTTCGGCGGCCATGTGGCGGGGCAGTCGCTGGTGTCGGCGGTGCGCACCGTGGACCCGCACTACCGGGTCCACTCGCTGCACGGCTACTTCCTGCGGTCCGGGGACGCCGATGAGCCCACGGTCTTCATCGTCGAACGCAGCCGCGACGGCGGCTCGTTTGCCACCAGGCGCGTCAACGCCATCCAGCACGGGGAGATCATCTTCAGCATGGGGGCGTCCTTCCAGACCGAGCAGGAGGGCATCCACCACCAGGACCCGATGCCGGCCGCGCCGCCGCCCGACGGCCTGCCGGGCCTCGACTCGACCAAGGTGTTCGACGACGCCGGGTTCCAGCAGTTCCAGGAATGGGACGTGTGCATCGTGCCCCGCGACCAACTGCGGCTTTCCCCGGGGAAGGCCTCGCAGCAGCAGGTGTGGTTCCGCCACCGCGACCCGTTGCCGGACGACCCGGTGCTGCACCTCTGCGCGCTGGCCTACATGAGCGACCTCACGCTGCTGGGTTCGGCGCAGGTTACCCACCTCGACGTGCGCAAGCACCTGCAGGTGGCGTCGTTGGACCACGCGATGTGGTTCATGCGGGCGTTCCGCGCGGACGAGTGGCTGCCCTACGACCAGTCGTCGCCGTCGGCCGGCGGCGGCCGGTCGCTGTGCCAGGGCAAGGCGTTCACACGGACCGGCGAGATGGTCGCGGCGGTCACGCAGGAGGGCCTGACTCGCTATCGCCGTGGGTACCAGCCGTGAGCGCGCCGAGGATCGGGGTGCTGGCGCTGCAGGGCGACACCCGCGAGCACCTGGCGGCGCTGCGCGATGCCGGGGCCAAGGCGGTGCCGGTCCGCCGTCGCGACGAGCTCGACGCGGTGGACGGGCTGGTCATCCCCGGCGGGGAATCCACCACCATGAGCCACCTGCTGCTCGACCTGGAGCTGCTGGAACCGTTGCGCCGGCGGCTGGCCGAGGGCCTGCCCGCCTACGGTGTGTGCGCGGGGATGATCCTGCTGGCCAGCGAGATCCTTGATGCGGGCGCCAAGGGGCGGCAGGCACTACCGTTGCATGCGATCGATATCACGGTGCGGCGCAACGCCTTTGGTCGACAGGTCGACTCGTTCGAAGGCGACATCGACTTCGCGGGCCTCGACGGGCCGATACGCGCGGTGTTCATCCGCGCACCCTGGGTGGAACGGACGGGTGAGGGCGTGCGGGTGCTGGCCCGGGCGGCCGGCCACGTCGTCGCGGTGCGGCAGGGCCCGATGCTGGCGACGGCGTTTCACCCCGAGATGACCGGCGACCGTCGCATCCACCAGATGTTCGTCGACATCGTCGGGGGCCGAGCCTGACCCTCGGCCCGGGCAGATCGTGTAGTTCATGTGGTTGGGGCCCGGACTCGGGGCCCACGTAGACTCGTCTGGCGAGTCATCGAGCAGCAGAAAGCAAAAGAAGAGGTAGAGACACC
>CAYVQQ010000146.1:0-8190 GCA_964453085.1 uncultured Mycobacterium sp. | reverse complement strand
CTTCCGATCTCGGCCATCATGCGTTCGCGGCGTTCCGCCATCCGGGCGCGGCTGGCGGCCTTGTCGGCCCTGCGCTCCTCGCGGCTGAGCTTGGGCTTGGCAAGCGACTTGCGTCGCGCTCGCGCCTCCGAGGCGGTCATGGGTGCCGGCGCGACCGGTCCCTTCTTGGCGCTGCGTCGGGCGTCGTTGCGTGTCGGGGTGGGCCGGCCCTTGGGTGCGGTACGGCGCGACGCCCCGGGGACGGCGTCGCGGGAACCGGAGGCCGGCTCCGGTGCGTCTTCTCCGAGGTGGTCGTCGTGGCCCTTCCCGCGGCCCAGTAGCTTCACAGCCGCCAGGTTACTGCGCGACGGGTAAGGCGCACGGAATCGCCCCGGAATGCCCGGATAGCACCCCGGAAAGCGTTGCCGTTGTGACCGGGCCGGCGACGACGATGGCTACGCTTGGTCGTGTGTTGATCGGCTGTCTGTGATGGACGACGGCTCGCTGTCCCCGGACAGGGCCGCCACCGGCCCGCGGCCGGGTCGTCTCCAGCTACCGGCCATGCTGGTCCTGGTGGCTCCGGACTGCTACGGCGACAGCCTGTCAGCCGTGGAGGCCGCCGCCTCCATCGCGACGGGCTGGACACGGTCACGTCCGGGCGACCGGTTCATCGTGGCCCCGCAGTCCGACGGCGGTCCGGGTTTCGTCGAGGTGCTGGCCAGCCGGCTGGGGCAGAAGCGGCGCCTGAAGGTGGCCGGGCCGTTGGACACCACAGTCGACGCCGACTGGGTGCTGGACGCCGCCTCGTCGACGGCGTACCTGGAATGCGCCCAGGCGTGCGGGTTGGCTCGGCTGGGCGAGCCGCCGACCCCGGAGACCGCGCTGGCGGCCCACAGCAGGGGAGTCGGGCAGCTCATCGTCGAGGCGCTGCGCTGCGGGGCCGGGCGGATCGTAGTCGGACTGGGCGGCAGCGCCTGCACCGACGGCGGCCGGGGCATGATCGCCGAACTCGGCGGGCTGGCCGCAGCCCGCCGGAAACTGGCCGACGTCGAGCTGATCATCGCCTCGGATACCGAATACCCCCTGACGGGGCCGTGGGGCGCCGCCCGCGTGTTCGGGCCGCAGAAGGGAGCCGACGCGGCCACCGTCGCGGCCCTGGAGGCGCGTCTCGAGGAGTGGGCGCTGGAGCTGGAAGCCGTGGCCGGGCGTGACGTGAGTTCCGAGCCCGGGGCGGGCGCCGCGGGCGGCATCGGCGCGGGGTTGCTGGCGCTCGGTGGCCGGTGTGAGTCGGGCGCCGAGATCATCGCCGAGCACACCCACCTGGCTGACGACCTCGACATCGCGGAGCTGATCCTGACCGGGGAGGGACGGCTCGACGAGCAGTCCCTGCACGGCAAGGTGGTGGGATTCCTCGCCGACGAGGCCCGTCCGCGGGGCATCCCGGTGATCGTGCTGGCCGGACAGGTCGGGCTGGACAACGCGGCGGTGCGCACGGCGGGCATCATGTCGGCGTTGTCGATCGCCGACTACGCGGGTTCGGCGCGGCTCGCTCAGGCCGACGCGGCCAACCAGCTGATGGGATTGGCTTCGCAGGCGGCGGCGCGACTCGGGAATAGCGGTCCGGCGAGGTACCGTTGACCTGTGGGCGTTCCCGGAGGCGATCAGTCCTGCTGAAGCGTACCCACGCAACGATCAGGCATGCATGCGCATGCAGTACCGATGAGGCATGTAGGAGAAGCGATGACGGTGCAAAACGAGTCGGACGCCAAGACTCACGGCGTGATCCTGACCGAGGCCGCTGCCGCCAAGGCGAAGTCCCTGCTCGACCAGGAGGGCCGTGATGATATGGCGCTGCGCATCGCGGTTCAGCCGGGTGGCTGCGCCGGCCTGCGCTACAACCTCTTCTTCGACGACCGGACCCTCGACGGCGACCTGAGCGCGGAGTTCGGTGGCGTCACCTTGACGGTGGACCGGATGAGCGCACCCTACGTCGAGGGCGCGTCGATCGACTTCGTCGACACCATCGAGAAGCAGGGCTTCACGATCGACAACCCCAATGCCACCGGTTCCTGCGCCTGCGGGGACTCGTTCAACTGAGCCTTCGGCGACGGTTGGACGCCCCTGCGGCCGGGTTTCCGGCGGGGGCGGGCTTCTAGCCAGTACGAATAGCTAGTACGAACCCCCGGTACGCAGCACGTACGAACACACCAAGATCTGGCCGCGCTGGAACAGCAGCTGCGCGATGCCCTGAACCTGACCGCGCATCGCGCCGCCGGCGGTCGGTGAGGCCCGCATCGTGAACAGGGCTTGGGCCTGGTACTGCGAGAGGTACACGATCTTGTCGATCGAGGTCACCTCGACCCGGGAGAACTGCTTGCGGAAGGCGTCGCTGGCGAGCCTGGCCAGCGCCAGGTCGGGCCGCTTGTCGCGCACCCCGTCATACATCCCGCACAGGGCGTTGTGCATGACGACGTCGAGATCGCGGCGGTCCAGCGCATTCAGGTAGTCCTGAATCGCCGTCTTGGCCGCCGCCTCCGAGAACGTCGCGCCGGTGTTGGCTCCGTTCGTGCGGACCCCGTAGACGATCGCCACGGTCGTCACGGTCGCCAGGGCAATGGCCACCACGATGCTCACCAGCAAACGTCTCTTGGACCGTCGCCGAGGGTAGCCGACCGGTGGTGGCGGCGGTGGACCTGCATAATTGGGCGGAAGGGGTCCCGCGGGACCGCCGGGTCCCGGATCGAAGGTCGGGGCGCCGGAGACACGCCCGTCGGGGTACTCCAGCGGCCGGGACTGCGGCCCGGGGCGTTCGTTGCCGACACCCTGGTTCGACGGGTACGGACCGGTCATCGTGGTCTCCTACGGTGGTGGGTGGGGCGCCCGGTGGGGGTCGGGGCGGCAATCGCCCGCGCTCGGGTCTCGGCGACTGGTCAGGTTTGTAGGCAGGCTAGCGCACCGGCTCTCGCGGACCGTGGATGCAACGACGGTCGGTGCAAGCACGTAAGCTAGACGAAAGCTAGATGACCTTACTAACGTAGGATGGAGGTTTCGTGACGATCGCGGTGACCGGCTCGATAGCGACCGACAACCTGATGCGGTTCCCGGGGAAGTTCTCCGAGCAGTTGCTCCCCGCGCACCTGCAGAAGGTCTCGCTCAGCTTCCTCGTGGATGACCTGGTGATCCATCGGGGCGGCGTGGCCGGCAACATCGCGTTCGCCATCGGAGTGCTCGGCGGTGACGTCGCCCTCGTCGGCGCTGCCGGCGACGACTTCGCCGACTACCGGGAATGGCTGTTGGCCCACAACGTCAACTGCGATCACGTCCTGATCTCCGACAGCGCGCACACGGCGCGCTTCACCTGCACCACCGACGTCGACATGGCCCAGATCGCGTCGTTCTATCCCGGCGCCATGTCGGAGGCCCGCAACATCAAGCTCGCCGACATGGTTTCGGATATCGGCAAGCCGGAACTGGTGATCGTCGGCGCCAACGACCCCGAGGCGATGATCTTGCACACCGACGAATGCCGCAAACTGGGGCTACCGTTCGCCGCCGACCCGTCCCAGCAGCTGGCCCGGCTGTCCGGAGAGGAGATCCGCAGGCTCGTCGACGGCGCCGAGTACCTGTTCACCAACGACTACGAATGGGACCTGATGCTGTCCAAGACCGGCTGGACGGAAGCCGACGTCATGGCGCAGATCGGTCTGCGGGTCACCACGCTGGGCCCCAAGGGCGTGGATGTGGTGCAGCCCGACGGCACCAGCATCCACGTCGACGTGGTCCCCGAGACCAGCCAGGTTGACCCCACCGGCGTCGGCGACGCGTTCCGCGCCGGCTTCCTTACCGGGCGCAGCGCAGCCCTGAGCCTGGAGCGCTCGGCGCAGCTGGGCTCGCTGGTGGCCGTGCTGGTGCTGGAGTCCACCGGCACCCAGGAGTGGACGTGGGATCGCGACGTTGCGAAGACCCGGCTGGCCGGGGCCTACGGCGACCTGGCGGCCGCCGAGATCGCGGCGGCGCTCGCCTGAGGTGCTCTCCGCCCGCGGTCAATTCGGTTTTCGCCTCGCCGTCACAACTGGACCGGGTAGACGGGCTCCCTGATCTGCGGTACGACGCTGCGTTCGACGAAGATGGCGTGCCACAGCATAAAGATCAGCACCGTCCACAGCCGGCGGCTGTGGTCGCTGACTCCGTTGCGGTGCTCGTCGAGCATCCTGCGGACGGCGGGCACGTCGACCAGGTGACCGGCCTGCGACGAGTCGGCTGTCGCGTAAGCCCACTCCAGCAGTTCGCCGGCGCGCAGCCAGTGCCGGATCGGGACCGGGAAGCCCAGCTTGGGCCGGTGCAATACGTGCGCCGGCACGATCGGTTCCAGCGCACGCCGCAGTGCGTACTTGGTGGTCGTACGGGTGATCTTCGCTTCCGTGGGCAGCCGTGACGCGACGGCGAAGACCTCCGGGTCCAAAAACGGCACCCGCAGCTCCAGCGAGTTGGCCATCGTCATCTTGTCGGCCTTGACCAGGATGTCGCCGCGCAGCCAGGTGAACAGGTCGAGGTGCTGCATGCGAGCCACCGGGTCCCAGCCGGCCGATTCGGCGTACACCGCGGCGGTGACGTCGGTGTGCGTCCAGTCCTCGCGGAAGCCGGGCAGCACGTCGCGCAGTTGTGCGTCGGAGAAGCTGCGCGCGTTGCCGTAGTAGCGCTCCTCGAGCGTCAAGGAGCCGCGATGCAGCAGGCTCTTGCCGCGCATGCCCTCGGGCAGCGGCCCGGACACCTTGCCCAGCGACTGCCGCACCGGCCGGGGCAGGTAGTCGAACGGCTTGAGCGACAACGGTTCCCGGTAGATGGTGTACCCGCCGAACAGCTCGTCGGCACCCTCCCCGGAGAGCACCACCTTCACGTATTTGCGGGCCTCTCGCGCGACGAAGAACAGCGGCACCAGCGCGGGGTCGGCCACCGGCTCGTCGAGGTACCAGACGATCTCGGGCAGGGCCGCGACGAATTCCTCCGGGCTGACGACCTTGGCGATGTGGCGGGCGCCGATCGCCTCGGCGGAGGCGGCCGCGACATCGATCTCGGAGAAACCCTCCCGCTCGAACCCGGTGGTGAACGTGATCAGCCGGGGGTTGTGGCGGATGGCCAGCGCCGCGATGGCGGTGGAGTCGATGCCCCCGGACAGAAAAGCGCCCACCGTGACGTCGGCGCGCATGTGCTTGGCAACCGAGTCCTCGAGCACCGCGGCGATCTCTTCGTAGCGGGCCTGCTCGGTGCCGCGGGTGAGCGGCGTGGCCGCAAAGCGCGGCACGAAGTACCGGGTGACCTCGGGCCGCCGGCCGGGCCGGATGCGGGCGTAGCAGCCCGATTCCAGCCGGCGCACCCCTCGGTGCAGCGTCTCGGGCTCGGGCACGTACTGCAGGACCGTGTAGTGCTGCACCGCCCGCTCGTCGATAGCGGTGTCGAAGCGCAGCAGGCCGGCCAGATCCAGCAGGCACTTCTTCTCGCTGGCCACCGCGGTGCCACCGACTCCGGTGGCGACGAACAGGGGCTTGATGCCGAAGGGGTCGCGGGCGCAGAACAATTCACGGGTTTCGGTGTCCCACAGCGCGAACGCGAACATGCCGCGAAGGCGGCCCAGCACCTCGGTACCCCAGTGGTGGTATCCGGCGACGATGGCCTCTCCGTCACCGTCGGTGGTGAATGCGGCGCCGTGCCGCGCGGCCAGCTCGTCGCGCAGCTCGAGGTAGTTGTAGATCTCGCCGTTGAACACCAGCACGTAGCGGCCGGGCTGCCCGGGTGGCCCCCAGCGCAGCGGCTGATGCGCGTGGGCGATGTCGATGATCGACAGCCGGTTGAAACCGAACACCACCGCGCCGTCGGCATCCGGGTCAATCCAGGTGCCCGGCTCGTCGGGTCCACGGTGTCGCATCAGGTGCGACGCACGCGCGACGGCGCCGTCGACGTCGGCAGCATCGACCGCGCCGCTGTCGGCGGCGGCGACAAAGGCCAGCAGTCCACACACGGCGCCCCAGTATGCCGCACTTGGGCGCCGCGCGTGGCATGCCGCGACGGGCCGACGACACGCGGCACCCGCCGCACCGGCCGGGGTTTCGTCGCTCCCGTCAGCGCCGTGGTCTACGCTGCGTAGTATTCGACATCCGAGCATGGAGGCGCCAGCGTGACACCTCGCGAGCAGGTCCGTTCGCACCGTTTGTCGCAGGACAGGTTTCAAGGGCGGTCGGGCGGCCTACCCGGCCGGGGCCGGGGTCTGTCCCGCCGTCTCCGGCCACCGGCACTGGCCGGGATGTTGGGAGCGCTGGCGGTCACCTTGAGCGGCTGTAGCTGGTCGGAGGCCTTGGGCATGGGCTGGCCGACGGGCATCACCCCGGAGGCGCACCAGAGCCGGGAGCTGTGGATCGGCGCCGTCATCGCCTCCCTGACCATCGGTGTGATCGTGTGGGGCCTCATCTTCTGGTCGTCGGCGGTCTACCGCAAGAAGGCGACCGACACCGAGCTGCCCCGCCAGTTCGGCTATAACATGCCGCTGGAGCTGGCGCTCACCGTGATGCCGCTCATCGTCGTCTCGGTGCTGTTCTATTTCACCGTGGTGGCCGAACAGAGGGTCGTGCACCTCGCCAAGGATCCCGAAGTGGTGATCGACGTCACGGCCTTCCAGTGGAACTGGAAGTTCGGTTACCAGCGCGTCGATTTCAAGGACGGCACCTTCACCTATGACGGCGCCGACGTCGCCCGCAAGAAGGCCGCCGCGCCCAAGCCGGTGACGAGTGTCGACAAGCACGACGGCGAACTCGTCGGGCCGATCCGCAGGCTCCCCGGTGAGGATCTCAGTTACCTGAACTTCGACAAGGTCGAGACCGTGGGTACCACGACGGAGATCCCGGTGCTCGTGCTGCCCGAGGGCAAGCGCGTCGAATTCCAGTTGGCGTCGGCCGACGTGGTGCATTCGTTCTGGGTGCCCGAATTCCTGTTCAAGCGTGACGTGATGCCCAACCCGAAAGCGAACAACTCGGTCAATGTCTTCCAGGTGGAGAAGATCGAGAAGACCGGAGCTTTCGTCGGTCACTGCGCCGAAATGTGCGGCACCTACCACTCGATGATGCAATTCGAGATCCGAGTGGTCTCGCCGAACGACTTCAAGGCTTACCTGCACCAGCGGATGGACGGCAAGACCAACGCCCAGGCTCTGCAGGCGATCAACCAGTCCCCGGTGGCGGTTTCCACCCGTCCGTTCGACAGCCGCCGCGGTGAATTGACCACAAGCCAGTAGGTGAAGGACGCTCAATGCATATAGAAGCGAGACTGTTCGAGTTCGTCGCCGGATTCTTCGTCCTCGTGGCGGTGCTCTACGGGGTGGTGACCTCGCTGTACGCGACCGGCGGCGTGGAGTGGGCGGGCACGGCCGCGCTGGCGCTGAGCGGCGGCATGGCGCTTATCGTCGCGACCTTCTTCCGGTTCGTAGCACGCCGGCTCGACACCCGGCCCGAGGACTATGAAGGGGCCGAGATCAGCGACGGTGCAGGCGAACTGGGTTTTTTCAGTCCGCACAGCTGGTGGCCCATCATGGTTGCGCTGTCGGCCTCGGTGACGGCGGTCGGCGTCGCGTTGTGGCTGCCCTGGCTCCTTGCCGCGGGGGCGGTTTTCGTCCTCGCATCGGCGGGTGGGTTGGTCTTCGAGTACTACATCGGGCCCGAAAAGCACTGATTGCGTGACCCAGAAGGTCACAATCAGATCACGTGACCGGTGACCCGTTCGCCACGACGTTTTTGCCGCCTTGTGTTCGGTAGGGTCTGACTGGGCCGGATGAGGACTAGCGACGTGGGCGCGCAACGATATGCGCGCGGCGCCCCGCGCGCTTGTGACGCAGTTGGACAGGGCAGGCAAAGATGAGCGGGCCGAACCCCCCGGGATGGGAACCTGACGAACCCGCTCCCGACGGCGGACGCGGCGAGAACCCGGAACCCGGCGAAGCGGCCTGGCCGGCGGAGGGACTCGAACCCCTCGACGCCGCCGACACGGCCGCCCCGGAGCGGGAAGACCGAGCCGAGGCATCCTCCCGGGCCTACTCGGCGCCGGAGTCCGAGCATTTCATCACTGGCCCCTACGTGCCGGCCGATCTTCGGCTTTACGACTACGACGACTACGACGAGGCACCCGAACCGCACGATGAACACCGCGCGCCACGCTGGCCCTGGGCGG
>CAYVQQ010000145.1:0-8370 GCA_964453085.1 uncultured Mycobacterium sp. | reverse complement strand
CAGCATCCCGCGTCACCACCACCCGGCCATCCACAACAACCTCACACCGCAACAATGAACCCGACCCCGCCACCAGCTCGTCACGACATGTCCGTGCGGGCGCGGCAGACGGGAGCAATTCGGTATCCGACTCCGTGGCGGCAGCGGATCCTTGTTGACAATGACTCCTACAAGGGGCTCACCCGGGGAGGTAGAGTCCCCGTCCCGTGACCAGTGGCAAGTCCAGTGTGGTCCGGATGCCGGGCGGCGCGGCGACCACCGCGGGGATCGCGTTGACGATCCGCATCGCGGTGGCCACCAGTCCGGCGTGTGCGTGGTCGCCGAGTCGGCTGCCCAGGCGGACGTCCATGGCGTAGGACGGTTCGCCGGTGATCTCGATGCGGTAGGAGCCGCCCGGCTGTGCGGGCTGCGGCCAGTCGGGGCACAGATCCTCACGTAGCCGGGTCACATGCTCGAGGACGACGACGGGATCGCCGTCGACCATCCCGAACACCTCGAAGCGCAGCGCCGCGGCGGTGCCCTTGGCGATATGGCCGGCTGCGATCTCGAAGTCCTCGGGCGCGGGTTCGCGGACGTAAACCTCGGCGACCTCGTCGAGCGTGATCCCCAGGCCCGCCGCCAACTGCCGCACCACCGAACCCCATGCCATGCTGAGGACACCGGTCTGCAGCAGCATCGGAATCTCTTCGAGCGGCTGGCCGAAACCCATCACGTCGAACATGACGGTGCGGTTGTCGTAGGTGGCGTAGTCGACGATCTCCATGCAGCGGATTTGCTGGATGTTCTGGCAGGTACCCGCCAGGGCCAGTGGCAGCAGGTCGTTGGCGAAGCCCGGGTCGATACCGTTGACGAACAGGCTCGAATTGCCTTCCCGCGCAGCCTCTTCCAGCGGCGTAATCAAATCCTCGGGGATCACCTGCCACGGATACTGCAAAAAGACCGGACCGCTGCCGACCACGTTGACGCCTGCGGCCAGGATGCGCCGATAGTCCTCCAGGGCCCCGGGCAGGCGGTGGTCGGCCAGCGCGGTGTAGACCGCACACCGCGGCCCGGTGGCCAGCACCGCGTCCAGATCGGTGCTGGCAAGCACGCCGGTCGCCTCCGTCAGGCCGGCAAGCTCCGCCGCGTCCTTGCCGGACTTGGCCTCCGAGGACACCCAGACACCGGTGAGCTCGAACTGCGGATTGGTGATCAGCGCCTTGAGCGCGTGTACGCCGACGTTGCCGGTGCCGAGTTGGACGACGGGTATTGGCATGGCTGCTCCTCCGCAGGTCAGGGTTCACAGGTCGGGCCTGGGTGGTGTCGAGATGGGGCAGGTGAGACCGACGTCGACCTCCACCATCTTGCCGGTGTGGAAGCTACCGGCGCCTGACGAGGACCCTTGTGGCCTTTCGTTGAGTCGTGCGCCGAAGGGTAGCAAGCCCCGGCGTCCCGGCGAAGGCGGTGATTCGTTTTGTTCACGAGCGGGGGATGGGGCGCGGACGACACCGGTGGTCGCCGCACCCGGGGCGCCGGTCGGGTCCGTCGTCGGCAGCAACCGACGTTTGCTCAGCGTTAACCTTGGTCCTGTTAGCTTCGGCCTTGCGAAGCAGACGGCCGGTTGCAAGCCGCGGCTCCGGGCGGCGGCGATCACCTCAGCCCTACCGTGAGGATTCGAATGAGACTCAACCGATTTGGCGCCCTGCTATGTATCCTCGCCGCCACGGCGCTGATCGTGTCGGGATGCGGCAGTGACTACAACCCCAACGCGGGTCGCACGTCGGCCGGCCAGTCGCCAGCGAACGTAAGCTGCGGCGGAAAGAAGGTGCTGAAGGCGAGTGGATCGACGGCACAGGCCAACGCGATGACGCGCTTCGTCAACGCGTTCGAACAGTCGTGTCCCGGTCAGACCCTGAACTACACGCCCAACGGGTCGGGCGCCGGGATCACCGAGTTCATAGGCAACCAAACAGATTTCGGCGGCTCCGACTCGCCGTTGACCAAGCAGGAATACGTCAAGGCGGAGCAGCGGTGCGGCTCGCCGGCGTGGGATTTGCCGGTGGTGTTCGGCCCGATCGCGATCACCTACAACGTCAAGGGCCTCGATTCGCTGAACCTCGACGGCCCCACCGCGGCGAAGATCTTCAACGGCGGCATCACCTCCTGGAACGACCCGGCCATTCAGAAGCTGAACGCGGGCGCCACCTTGCCCGCGGAGCGGATCCATGTGGTGTTCCGCAACGACCAGTCGGGAACCACCGACAACTTCCAGCAATACCTCGATGCGGCGTCCGGCGGCGCGTGGGGCAAGGGCGCCGGCAAGACGTTCAACGGCGGCATCGGCGAGGGCGCCAAAGGTAACGACGGCACGTCGGCGGCGATCAAGGCCACCGAGGGATCGATCACCTACAACGAGTGGTCGTTCGCCCAGGCGCAGAAGTTGAACATGGCCAGGATCGTCACCTCGGCCGGTCCCGATCCGGTGGCGATCAGTGCCGCTTCGGTCGGCAAGACGATCTCCGGCGCCACCATCGCCGGGCAGGGCAACGATATGGTGATCGACACGCTGTCGTTCTTCAACCCGACGCAGGCCGGCTCCTACCCGATCGTCCTGGCGACCTACGAGGTCGTCTGTTCGAAATACCCCGACCCGCAGGTCGGTACGGCCGTGAAGGCTTTCCTGCAAAGCACCATCGGCGTAGGGCAGAATGGGCTGGCCGACAACGGATACACCCCCATTCCCGACGCGTTCAAGTCCAGGCTGTCGACGTCGGTGAACGACATCAGCTGAGCCCGCAACCTCATGACACGAGCAATGGTATCCACCCCGCCGAGCAATCCGTCGGCCACGCCGGCGGCGGTCGGCGCCCGCGCGGGGCGGCGCGGCGACCAGCTGTTCAAGGCCATCGCCGTCGCCGCCGGCGCGACCATCGTGAGCGCGATCGCTCTGATCGCGATCTTCTTGCTGATCCGTGCCGTCCCTTCGCTACGCGCCAACCACGCGAACTTCTTCACCAGCGCCGACTTCAACACCACCGATCCCAACAAGCTGGCGTTCGGCATCCGCGACCTGTTCATGGTCACGGTGCTGAGCTCGGTCACCGCATTGGTGCTGGCCGTGCCGATCGCGGTCGGCATCGCGGTGTTCCTCACCCAGTACGCGCCGCCGCGGCTGTCCCGCCCGTTCGGCGCGATGGTGGATCTGCTGGCCGCGGTGCCGTCGATCATCTTCGGGCTGTGGGGGATCTTCGTGCTGGCGCCCCGGCTCGAGCCGGTCGCGACGTTCCTCAACCGCAACCTCGGTTGGTTCTTCCTGTTCAGGCACGGCAACGTCTCGCTGGCCGGCGGCGGCACCATCTTCACCGCCGGAATCGTGCTCTCGGCGATGATCCTGCCGATCATCACCTCGGTGTCGCGGGAGGTGTTCCGCCAGACGCCCGGCGTCCAGAAGGAAGCCGCCCAGGCGCTGGGCGCCACGAAATGGGAGGTGGTGAGGATGACCGTGCTGCCCTTCGGGCGCAGCGGGGTCATCGCGGCGTCGATGCTGGGCCTGGGGCGGGCGCTGGGGGAGACCGTGGCGGTGCTGATCATCCTGCGTTCCGCCGCTCAACCGGGCAGGTGGTCGTTGTTCGACGGCGGCTACACGTTCGCGTCCAAGATTGCGTCGGCGGCGGCAGAGTTCAGTCAACCGCTGCCCACCGGCGCCTACATCGCGGCGGGTTTCGCCCTGTTCGTCCTGACGTTCATCGTCAACGCGCTCGCCCGTGCGATCGCCGGCGGGAAGGTCAACGGATGATCCGCACCGGCGACGAGACGGAACGAAGCTCATGACCCTCGACGCGTTCGACCGGCCGGTCAAGGCGGAGGTGTTTCACCGTCTCAGCCTGCGCCGACGCATCACCAACGACATCGCCACCGGGTTCTTCCTGGTCTCCTTCGTCGTGGCGCTGGTGCCGCTGCTCTGGGTGTTCTCGGTCGTGGTGTCGCGGGGCTGGTACGCCGTCACTCGCTGGGGTTGGTGGACACACTCGCTGCGCGGGGTGCTGCCCGAACAGTTCGCCGGCGGCATCTACCACGCGCTGTACGGGACGCTGGTGCAGGCCGGGGTGTCCGCCGTCCTGTCGGTGCCGCTGGGCCTGATGGTCGCGGTCTACCTGGTGGAATACAGCTCCAGCCGACTGGTGCGGCTGACGACGTTCATGGTCGACGTGCTGGCCGGGGTCCCGTCGATCGTGGCGGCGCTGTTCATCTTCAGCCTCTGGATCGTGACCCTGGGTTTCCAGCAGAGCTCTTTTGCGGTGTCGTTGGCGTTGGTGCTGCTGATGTTGCCGGTGGTGGTGCGCTCCGCCGAGGAGATGCTCAGGCTGGTGCCCGATGACCTGCGCGAGGCCAGCTACGCGCTGGGTGTCACCAAGTGGAAGACCATCGTGCGGATCGTCTTCCCGATCGCGATGCCCGGCATCATCTCCGGTGTCCTGCTGTCCGTCGCGCGTGTCATAGGCGAGACTGCGCCGGTGCTGGTGCTGGTCGGGTACAGCCGCTCGATCAACTTCGACGTCCTGCACGGCAACATGGCTTCGCTGCCGCTGCTCATCTACACCGAACTCACCAACCCCGAACACGCCGGTTTCCTGCGCATCTGGGGCGCGGCGCTGACCCTGATCATCATCGTGGGCGTCATCAACCTCATCGCCGCGGCGACCCGTTTCCTCGCGAACCGTCGTCGCTGACCGGGGTGTCAGGATTTCGAGGCGGCCCGCGCGCGGGATGTCTTGGCGGGCGCCTTCTTCACGGCGGTCTTTTTGGCGGCGGTCTTTTTGGCGGTGGTCTTCTTCGCCGGCGCCTTGCCGTCGCCGTCGCGGGCGTCGCCGGATCGCGCTTTCACGCTGGCCTCCAGCTTGGCAAGTAGGTCGGAGACGTCTTCGGTCTCGTCGAGCTCCCTGGGTTGTTCCTCGGCGGTGAACGCTTCCCCGCCCTCGAGTTTGGCGTCGATGAGCTCCCGTAGTTGTTCCTGGTAGCTGTCGTGGTAGCGGTCCGGGTTGAAGTCCTCGGCCATCGACTCCACGACCTGCCCAGCCATCTTGAGCTCCGCGGGCTTGATCTCGACCTCCTTGTCCAGTACGGGAAAGTCGGGGTCGCGGATCTCGTCGGGCCACAGCAAGGTGTGGATGACCATGACGTCGCGCTTGCCGAAGTCTCTGACGCGCAATGCCGCCAGCCGGGTCTTGTTGCGCAGCGTGAAGGTGACGATCGCCATCCGTTCGGTCTGGGCGAGTGTCTTGGCGAGCAACACATAGGATTTGGACGAGTTCGAATCCGGTTCGAGGAAGTAGCTGCGATCGAACATCATCGGATCGACCTCGCCGGCCGGCACGAACTCGAGCACCCCGATCTCGTGGCTGCGTTCCACGGGCAGGGTGGCGATGTCGTCGTCGGTGATGACCACCATCTGCCCGTCGTCGGATTCGTAGGCGCGGGCGAGGTCGCCGTATTCGACCACTTCGCCGCAGACCTCGCAGACGCGTTGGTAGCGGACGCGGCCGTTGTCCTTGGCGTGCACCTGGTGGAACTTGACGTCGTGGTCTTCGGTGGCGGTGTAAACCTTGACCGGCACGTTGACCAGCCCGAACGCGATGGAGCCCTTCCAGATGGAGCGCATGCAAGGCAGTATGCCCACATCGGTGGGCCCGTTAACAGGGCGCCGGTCCGGGCCAGGTGTGGGCAAACCGGGTCACATGCGATCCGCCGCGGCCTCCAGCGCGGCGCGGTTGGGCAGGTCGGCGCCGGGCCGGCTGACGGTGAGCGCCGACGACAGCGTCGCCGCGTGCAGCGCGGCCGTCAGCGTGCCCAGCCCGATGCGGGCGAGGCCGGCCCGCTTTTCGGCGCCGAGCAAGCCCAGCCCCCACAGCGCGTCGAGGAGGCCGACGGTGAAGGCGTCGCCGGCGCCGACGGTGTCCACCACCCGGGTTGGTCGGGCGGCCACCGAGGCCTCGCCGGCCGCGCACAGCGCCAGCGCGCCGCGCGCCCCCATCGTCACCGCGACGATCGCGGGCCCCGCGGCCAGCCAGGCGCGCGCGGTCTGCTGCGGCTCCCGGCCGGGCTCGATCCAGCGCAGGTCCTCATCACTGACCTTGACGATGTCGCTGCGCTCGACGAAGCGCTCGATACGCTCGCGGGCCCGGTCCCGGTCTTCGATCAGGGACGGCCGCACGTTGGGGTCGAAGCTGACGGTCGCCGACACCCGGTAGGTGTCCAGCAGCGCGGCGACCGCCAGACACCCCGGCTCCCGCACCGCGGCGATGGATCCGGTGTGCACCAGCAGCGGGGGCGCCACTTCGGGGGTGCCGGACAGCTGCCAGTCCAGGTCGAAGGTGTAGGCGGCGGACCCGTCGGCGCCGATCGTGGCCACCGAGCTCGGGGTCCGGGCAGCGGAGACGCTGCCCGGAACCAGGTGGACCCCGGAGGACTTCAGATACGCGGCGATGCGCCGTCCCGAGTCGTCGTCGCCGATATGAGTGAGGAAATCGACATCGCGACCCAGCCGGGCGAGCCCGACCGCGACGTTGAGAGGGCTGCCGCCGACGTGGCCGGTCGTGCCCCGATGCTTGACGACGTCGATCAGCGCCTCGCCGATCACCAGCCCGCGACTCATACCCGCACCCCGTTCGCCCGCGCTTCCGATGCCGACCGTGCGCTGTCGACGGTACCGCCGGCCACTGCCCGGCCAGTACGTTGACACCATGGGGTCGCGGGTGAAGCTGACCAACGCCGACAAGGTGCTGTACCCGGCCACCGGGACCACTAAGGGCGACGTGTTCGACTACTACACGCGCATCGCCGAGGTGATGATCCCGCACATCGCCGGGCGCCCCGCCACCCGCAAGCGCTGGCCCAACGGGGTCGACGAGGACGCGTTCTTCGAGAAACAGCTGGCCTCCGCGGCGCCGGATTGGCTGCCCCGCGGCAGTGTCACGCACCGGTCGGGGACGACGACCTACCCGATCATCGACAGCCTGGACGGGCTGGCCTGGATCGCGCAGCAGGCGGCGCTGGAGGTGCACGTGCCACAGTGGCGGTTCGTCACCGCGTGGGCCCGCGGCAAGGCCCAGCAACTCGAGCCCGGCCCGGCCACGCGAATGGTGTTCGACCTCGACCCCGGTGAGGGCGTGACGATGGCGCAGTTGGCCGAGGTGGCGCGCGCGGTCCGCGATCTGATCGCCGACATCGGCCTGACCGCCTTCCCGTTGACCAGCGGCAGCAAGGGCCTGCACCTCTACGCCCCGCTGGCCGACCCGATCAGCAGCCGCGGCGTGTCGGTGCTGGCCAAACGTGTCGCGCAGCAATTGGAACAATCGATGCCCCACCTCGTCACGGCGACCATGAGCAAAAGCCGGCGCGCCGGCAAGGTGTTCTTGGACTGGAGCCAGAACAACGGGGCGAAAACCACGGTCGCGCCCTATTCGCTGCGCGGGCAGCAGCATCCGACGGTCGCCGCACCGCGCACCTGGGATGAGCTCGAGGATGCCGGGCTGACCCAGCTGCGCTACGACGAAGTGCTGGCGCGGGTCGTGCGCGACGGCGACCTGCTGGCCCCGCTCGACACCGACGCGCCCGTCGGGGACCGGCTGACGAAGTACCGCAGCATGCGTGACGCCGCCAACACCCCTGAGCCCGTGCCGGTTGTCAAACCGGTTGCCGGCCGAGGCGACACGTTCGTCATTCAGGAGCACCACGCCCGTCGGCTGCATTACGACTTCCGGCTGGAGCGCAACGGGGTGCTGGTGTCGTGGGCGGTGCCGAAAAACCTCCCGGAGACGACGTCGGTGAATCATCTGGCGGTGCACACCGAGGACCACCCGCTGGAGTACGGCGGATTCGAAGGCACCATCCCCAAGGGTGAGTACGGGGCCGGCAAGGTGGTCATCTGGGACTCGGGAACCTACGAGGCCGAGAAGTTCCGCGACGACCCCACCGAAAATGGGGAAAAAAAGGAAAAAGGGGAGGTGATCGTCAATCTGCACGGCAGCCGGATCTCGGGGCGCTATGCGCTGATCCAGACCAGCGGCGACCGGTGGCTGGTGCACCGGATGAAGGATCAGAGGTCCTTCGATTTCGACGACATCGTGCCGATGCTCGCCACGCCCGGCTCCGTGTCGGCGTACCGGGCCGAGGAGTGGGCCTTCGAAGGCAAATGGGACGGCTACCGGCTGCTGCTGGAGGCCGACCACGGCGCGTTGCGGCTGCGGTCCCGGCGCGGCCGCAACGTCACTGCCGAGTATCCGCAGTTTCGAACCCTGGCGGCAGATCTGGCCGACCATCACGTGGTGCTCGACGGTGAGGCAGTCGTCCCGGACCGCTCCGGTGTGCCCAGCTTCCACGCGATGCAGAACC
>CAYVQQ010000144.1:0-8470 GCA_964453085.1 uncultured Mycobacterium sp. | reverse complement strand
ACGGCGAGCGCGTTGCCGTTCATCCTGGGGATCGTCATGCTCGGTGTCTCGGCCGCGGTGTTCGGCACCAGCGTCGACCACAAGGGACCACGGTGGGGGATGGTTGTCGCCACGTCGTGCTTCTGTGGCGGCTTCCTGATCGCGGCGGCCGGCGCGTTCACCGGCCATTACTGGCTCGTTGTGGTCGGCTACGGCTTCGTCGGCGGGATCGGGCTCGGCGTGGGCTACATCTCTCCGGTGTCGACGTTGATCAAGTGGTTCCCCGATCGGCCCGGCATGGCAACCGGGATGGCGATCATGGGCTTCGGCGGCGGCGCGCTGATCGCTTCTCCGTGGACCAACCGCCTGCTCGACACCTTCGGCAGGGATTCGCACGGCATCGCCCGGACCTTCTTGGTGATGGGCTGCACGTACGCGGTGTTCATGTCGCTGGGTTGGCTGTTGATTCGCGTGCCCGCGCCCGGATGGCGGCCCGGCGATTGGGAACCGAAGCCGACGAAGGTCCGCTCGCCGATCACCACCGCAAGCGTGTCCGCGGCGAATGCCGTCAAGACTCCGCAGTTCTGGCTGCTCTGGGTGGTGCTCTGCTTCAACGTCACCGCCGGCATCGGCATCATGGAGAAAGCCTCCCCGATCTTCCAGGACTTCTTCCCCGGCACGGCCGGCGCAAAGGCGCTGACCGCGGCCGCTGCAGGCTTCGTGGCGATGCTGTCGTTGGCCAACATGCTCGGGCGCTTCTGTTGGTCGTCCCTGTCCGACGTGGTCGGACGCAAGAACTCCTACCGGCTCTACCTCGGCGGCGGCGCACTCCTCTATCTGACCATCGCCGTAACCACCAACACCGACAAGGTGTTGTTTCTCGTCTGCACGATCCTGATCCTGTCCTTCTACGGCGCAGGATTCGCGACCGTCCCGGCCTACCTGCGCGACCTGTTCGGCACGTACGAAATCGGTGCCATCCACGGCAGGCTGCTGACCGCCTGGTCGGTTGCGGGTGTGATCGGGCCGCTCATCGTCAACGCCATCGCGGACTCGCAGGGGGAAGCCGGCAAGAGCGGTCCGGATCTGTACATCCTGTCGTTCTCGGTGATGATCGGGTTGTTGATCGTCGGCTTCATCTGCAACGAACTGATTCGCCAGGTCCATCCCCGCCATCACGAGCCCGTCCCGGCGGAAGTCGAGATGGTGGCGGGGGATTGGGCGCATCACCGTGACGAGTCCGAGGACGACGGCCGTCAAGAAGAACTGTCCGAAGCGGAGGACCGCGCATGACCGATCGCAATGCGACCGTGCCGGCCGCACCGGACCGCGTGACCGACCAGCCGGTCAGCCGCTTCGCGATTGCACTGGCCTGGCTGTGGGTGATCGCACCGTTCGCCTACGGCTGCTGGCAGCTGCTGGCGAAGGTTCCCCAGCTGTTCCGGGGCTGACCACAGCTCTGCGACCAACCTGTGGAGACGTACATCAGATCCCGACAACCCGAGGGTGGCACCATGATTCGGCGGCCCGGACGACCAGGATGCCGACGACGGACGGATCGGTTCGAGACAATCGATGCCTTCGACCGTGAGCTCGTCAAGTTCGTAGTAAACTGGGCTCCCTACGGCCGGCCCCCGGAAGACGAAGTCCTGCCCAGATTCGGAGTCAGCAGTGATCACCTCGATCAACGCGTCTACGACATCGCGGCCGCTGGCCTCGCGCGCAATCTGTGCATCGACGATCGAGTGCTCCTGCTGCGGGCGTTGGCACTTCTCGGCGACGTGCCCGGCACGGCCGCGACCCCACAACCGCGACGCCACCGGGCCGGTGTCAGGCCCCGGCGCCGAGGGGGCGCGGAACACCACAGCGCCGGCACGTACGATGAATGCGAAAAGTCTTGGAGCACTTTATGAATCAAACAACCGTTAACCTGCCGGAGCTGGTCTCCTCGGTTGTTGAATCGCATCGGCATCTGCGCGGGCCGCTGCTGGAGATCCTGCACGAAATCCAGGATCGGCTGGGATTCATCGACCCCGATGTCGTGCCGTTGCTGGCGGCCGAACTCAACCTGTCGCGAGCCGACGTGCACGGCGTCGTCACGTTCTATCGGGACTTCCGCTCCGCCCCGCCGGGGCGGGTGACGCTGAAAATCTGCCGCGCCGAGGCGTGCCAGTCGGTGGGCGCCGAGCGTCTGGTGGCGGACCTCGAGCAGCGGCTCGCCATCAAGGTCGGGCAGACGACCCCCGACGGCACGACGACGCTCGACCAGGTGTTCTGTCTGGGTAACTGCGCCCTCGGACCGTCGGCGCAGATCAACGGCCGGGTGTATGGGCGACTCGACCCCGACCGGGTGGTCGACATAGTCCGAGCGGAGAGTTCGTGATCACGGTCTACGTGCCGCGCGATTCCGCGGCGACATCGGTCGGGGCCAACGAGGTCGCGGTCGCGCTGGAACGTGAGGCCGCACTCATCGGCCGGGAGATCCGGCTGGTGCGGACCGGAACCCGCGGGATGCTGTGGCTGGAACCGCTGGTCGAGGTCGAAACGGAGCGGGGCCGCATCGGGTACGGACCGGTGCGCGCCGACGACGTCGGGGACCTCGTCGCGGCCGGGATGCTCGACGGGGCCCCACACGCCATGTGCCTCGATGTGGTCGAGGACCTGCCGTGGATGCGCGATCAGCACCGTCTGTGCCTGGCCCGGGTCGGTGTCATCGATCCGTTGTCGCCCGACGACTACGTCGGCCACGGCGGACTGGCCGGGCTTCGTCGGGCCTTCGAGCTCGGTCCGGCCGCGGTGCTGGGCGAGGTGACCGACTCCGGCCTGCGCGGGCGAGGCGGCGCGGGCTTCCCCGCCGGCATCAAGTGGGAGACCGTCGCCAACGCCGCCGGGGACCTGAAGTTCGTGTGCTGCAACGCCGACGAGGGCGACAGCGGCACCTTCGCGGACCGAGTCGTGATGGAGGGCGACCCGTTCAGCCTCCTTGAGGGCATGACCATCGCCGGCTACGCAGTCGGGGCGGCGGAAGGCTACATCTACCTGCGGTCGGAGTATCCCGACGCGGCGGCCGTGATCCGCAAGGCGCTCGAAATCGCCCGCGCCCGGGGCTGGCTCGGCGAGAACATCCTCGGTTCCGGTTTCAGCTTCGACGTCCATCTACGGGTCGGCGGCGGGGCCTACATCTGCGGCGAAGAGACCTCGATGCTGGAAAGCCTCGAAGGCAAGCGGGGGTTGGTCCGGGCCAAGCCGCCATTACCGGCCATCACCGGGCTGTTCGGAATGCCCACGGTGGTCAACAACGTACTCACCCTGGTCAGCGTGCCAGCCATCCTGGCCGATGGAGGAAGGACGTACGCGGCCCTGGGCGTGGACCGCTCGCGCGGTACCCAGGTCTTCCAGCTGGGTGGCAACGTCGCCCGCGGCGGATTGTTCGAGACGGCCTTCGGAATCTCACTGGCCGAATTGGTAAACGGATACGGCGGCGGCTCCCGCTCAGGCCGCCCGGTCCGCGCCGTGCAGGTCGGCGGCCCGCTGGGTGCCTACATTCCAGGCGACCGCCTCGATTTGCCGACCGACTACGAGGCCTTCGCTGCGGCCGGAGCGATGCTGGGGCACGGCGGCATCGTGGTGTTCGACGACAGCGTCGACATGGCGTCGATGGCGCGGTTCGCTTTTGCGTTCTGCGCCGAGGAATCGTGCGGCAAGTGCACCCCGTGCCGCGTCGGATCGGTGCGCGGCGTCGAGGTTATCGACCGCATCGTCGGCGGAGAGGACCCCGACGACAACCTCGCACTGCTGGGAGACCTGTGCGAGTTGATGACCGAGGGATCGCTGTGCGCGATGGGCGGGCTGACGCCCAACCCGGTGCGCAGTGCTCTGCTGCACTTCCCCGAGGACTTCACCGCTCGAAACCGGGAGGACACGCGACGATGACACTGTCCAAGGACTGCGATCTGGGCACACCGGCACCGGCCGCCGACGCTACGGCGGTGACCGTGGAGATTGACGGGCTGCCGGTGACCGTTGGCGAGGGTACGTCGGTGCTGCGCGCTGCCGCGCTGGCGGGAATCAACATTCCGAAGCTGTGCGCCACCGACAGCCTCGACGCCTTCGGCTCCTGCCGGCTGTGCCTGGTGGAAATCGACGGGCGGCGCGGAACGCCCGCCTCGTGCACCACGCCGGTGACCGACGGGATGCGCGTACGCACCCAGAGCCCACGACTGGAGAAGCTTCGCCAGGGCGTCATGGAGCTCTACATCTCCGACCACCCGCTGGATTGCCTGACGTGCCCGGCCAACGGCGACTGCGAACTTCAGGACATGGCCGGCGTGGTCGGACTGCGCCAGGTTCGCTACGGCTACGACGGCGCCAACCATCTTGACCTGCAGAAAGATACGAGCAACCCGTACTTCGACTTCGATCCGTCCAAGTGCATCGTGTGTTCGCGGTGTGTGCGCGCCTGCAGCGACATCCAGGGGACGTTCGCCCTCACCATCGAGGGACGCGGCTTCGAGTCGAAGGTGGCCGCCAGCGCCGGTGAGACGTTTCTGGATTCCGAATGTGTGTCGTGTGGCGCGTGCGTGGCGGCCTGCCCGACCTCCACGCTGCAGGAAAAGTCCATCGTCGCGCTCGGCACCCCGACGCGTACCGTGCGAACCACCTGTGCGTACTGTGGGGTCGGTTGCTCCTTCAAAGCCGAGTTGCGCGGCGACGAACTCGTCCGGATGGTGCCCGACAAGAACGGCAAGGCGAACGAGGGGCATGCCTGCGTCAAGGGCAGGTTCGCCTTCGGGTACGCCACCCACCCCGACCGCGTGCTGCACCCGATGATCCGCGAGACCATCACCGACGAGTGGCGCGTCGTGGACTGGGACACCGCGATCCACTACGTCGCGGACAAGTTCCGCGATATTCAGCGCCGGCACGGCGCCGGTGCCGTCGGCGGGATCACCTCGTCACGGACCACCAATGAAGAGGTCTACGTCGTGCAGAAGATGGTGCGCGCGGCGTTCGGCAACAACAACGTCGACACCTGCGCACGCGTGTGCCATTCCCCCACCGGCTACGGTCTGAAGGAGACGTTCGGCGAATCGGCCGGCACCCAGGATTTCCGGTCGGTCGCGAAGGCCGACGTGATCCTGGTCATCGGTGCCAACCCCACCGACGGGCACCCGGTGTTTGCGTCGCGGATGAAGCGCCGCCTGCGGGAAGGCGCACGTCTCGTGGTCATCGATCCGCGCCGCATCGACCTGGTCCGCTCGCCGCACGTCGAAGCGGAGTACCACCTGCGGCTCAACCCCGGCACCAACGTCGCGGTCGTCAACGCGTTGGCGCACGTCGTGGTCACCGAGGGGCTGGTCGACCGCGAGTTCGTCGAGGCCAGGTGCGAGGGTTTCGAGCAGTGGGCTGAGTTCATCGCCCGGGCCGAGCACAGCCCCGAGGCCACCGAGGCGATCACCGGCGTGCCCGCCACGGATCTGCGGGCCGTCGCGCGGTTGTACGCCACGGGGGGCAACGCGGCGATCTACTACGGCCTCGGAGTCACCGAGCACAGCCAGGGTTCGACGATGGTGATGGGCATGGCCAACCTCGCGATGGCCACCGGAAACATCGGCCGCGACGGGGTGGGCGTCAACCCGTTGCGGGGCCAGAACAACGTCCAGGGGTCCTGCGACATGGGCTCGTTCCCCCACGAATTCCCGGGGTACCGGCACGTCTCCGACGACGCCGTACGCAGCGTGTTCGAAACCCTGTGGCAGCGACCGCTGCTCGGCGAGCCCGGGCTGCGAATCCCGAACATGTTCGATGCGGCGATCGACGGCTCGTTCCGCGGGTTGTACGTACAGGGCGAGGACATCGCCCAATCCGATCCGAACACCCACCACGTCTTCGCGGCGCTTGAAGCTCTCGAACTGCTGGTGGTACAGGACCTGTTCCTCAACGAGACAGCGAAGTTCGCGCACGTTTTCCTGCCGGGGACGTCGTTTCTGGAGAAGGACGGCACGTTCACCAACGCCGAGCGCCGGATCAACCGGGTGCGCCCGGTGATGGCACCACGGTCCGGTAAGCACGAGTGGCAGATCCCGTGCGAGATCGCAGGCGCCATGGGCTACCCCATGTCCTACGACAGCCCGAGTCAGATCATGGACGAGATCGCTTCGATCACACCGACATTCGCCGGGGTGTCGTTCGACAAGCTGGACCGGCTGGGCGGTGTGCAGTGGCCGTGCAACGACGCGGCGCCCGAGGGCACTCCCATCATGCACGTCGACGCATTCGTGCGGGGCAAGGGCAAGTTCGTCGCCACGACGTTCGTTCCGACGACGGAGCGTTCCACCCGCAGGTTCCCGCTGATCCTCACCACCGGCCGGATCCTCAGCCAGTACAATGTCGGCGCGCAAACGCGTCGCACCGCCAACGTCGTCTGGCACAAGGAGGACGTTCTGGAAATCCATCCGCACGACGCGGAGGTGCGCGGCATCACCGACGGCGACACAGTGACGCTGACGAGCCGCGCCGGTGAGACCACGCTGCGCGCGCTGATCTCGGATCGTATGCCCGTCGGCGTCGTGTACACGACGTTCCACCACCCCGTCACCGGCGCGAACGTGGTGACCACCGAAAACTCCGACTGGGCGACCAACTGCCCCGAGTACAAGGTCACCGCGGTGCAGGTTGCCCTGCTGCACCCGGCGGTGGCCGACGCGGCGCAGCACGGACGCTCCGATCGCCTCGTCGAGCCGGTGTCGACGAGATGACGGTGAGTTCGCCTCCCGCGATGAGACTGGCCACCGAGATCGCGGCCCAGCTACGGCACCTGCCACCGGACGAAGCGGCCGCGGCGATCGCCGGGCACATCCGCAAGTTCTGGGATCCGCGGATGCGTGAGCAATTGGTCGACCAGGTCAACCGGGCCGGCGAGGACTGTGACGCCTACGTCGCGGCCGCCGCGGGCCTGCTCACCCGTCCCGCGAAATGACCCGCGGGCTGGACGCTTCATGGGACGGGTGACGGCGCGACGACCGATTTTGCGCATTCGGGACGGCCAGTACTCGCGGCGACCCGACATCTTGGCGGTCGAGGAACCGTTGGAAATCCGGGTCGGGGGCCGTGCGCTCACCGTCACCATGCGCACGCCGGGGCACGACTTCGACCTCGCCGTCGGGTTTTTGGTCAGCGAGGGCGTGGTGCGTGCCGCGGACCAGGTGTCGGGGATTCGCTACTGCGCGGGCGCCACCGCCGACGGCGCCAACACCTACAACGTCGTCGACGTCGCGTTGGCGCCGGGGGTACCGGCCCCCGACGCGTCGCTCGAGCGAAGTTTCTACACCACGTCGTCGTGCGGGCTGTGCGGCAAAGCCAGCCTGGATGCCGTGCGAACCTCGGCGACGTGGTCGGTCGCCGACGACCCGATGTGCGTGTCGCCCGAGACACTGACGACCCTGCCGGAGCGGCTGCGCGCCGCTCAGCGGGTGTTCGACTCCACCGGAGGCCTGCATGCGGCCGGACTGTTCACCGCCGGCGGTGACCTGATCTGCCAACGGGAGGACGTCGGCCGTCACAACGCCGTCGACAAGGTCGTCGGGCACGCGTTGCGGTCGGGTCTTCTCCCGCTGCGCAACACGATTCTGATGGTGAGCGGCCGGGCGTCATTCGAACTCACACAGAAGGCGGTGATGGCGGGCATTCCGATGCTTGCGGCGGTCTCGGCGCCCTCGTCGCTGGCGGTCGACCTGGCCATGGAGAACGGCTTGACTCTCGTCGGCTTTCTGCGCGGCACGTCGATGAATGTCTACGCCGGCACCGACCGGCTGCAGCCGCAGCCCGTGGCCTGACCGTTCAGGCAGCCGACCAGCCGGCGGGCGGTGACCGACCGCCGTGTGACGGCCTCAGGACGAGTCGGCCAGGAACTCCTGCACCAGCTTGCGGGGCGCCTGCGTCAGCCACGCCTCGGTGAGGACTTCCTCGAGGTCCTCGACGTCGATCTCGGCCAGCCGGACCAGCACCGCCGGGTAGCCGTCGAAATGTGGGGTGGAGAAGTACACGCCCGGATCGTCGGCGATCAACGCGAACTTGACGCCCTCGTCGGCGACCCGCACGCCCAGGATGTCGCCAACCGGGGGTTCGATCCCGCTGCGGGTCAGCGCCTCGCGGTCGGACTGGCGCAGCGGTCGCTCCCACGCCAGCGGCTTCTTGCCGACGCGCCAGTCGTGCGGCGCAGGCTCGGAGGCCAACGCCAGCCGTCCGACGATGCGCGCGACGTCGTCCCAGGTGGCCACGCCTCCGATTGTGCTCCTGGTGCGGCACGCCCGGCCGCCGACGTCGCCCGCCATGTGATGAGATCAGCCCTGAGGAGGAGGGGTCTTGCCAGAAGTCCAGGACGGGGTCGCCCGTCGCCATCGTGTCACGCACCGCACCGCGTACCGCTACTCCGACGTGGTGACGAGCTCCTACGGCCGCGGCTTCCTCACGCCACGGGACTCCGCGCGGC
>CAYVQQ010000143.1:6235-8481 GCA_964453085.1 uncultured Mycobacterium sp. | reverse complement strand
CGCGTCTTCCTGTCCATGCTCGGTATCGGACCCTCGAAACTCGATGCGTAGATGACTCCCAGCGGTGTCGAACGCCCGGATGCCTCACCGGTCGGGGATTCCGACTTCGTGGTGGTGGCCAACCGGCTGCCGGTCGACATGGAACGGCTTCCCGACGGCACCACGTCCTGGAAGCACAGCCCGGGCGGGTTGGTCACGGCCTTGGAGCCGCTGCTGCGGCACAGGCGTGGCGCATGGGTAGGTTGGCCCGGCATCGCCGACGAAGACATGGACGTCGACGACTCCCCGATCATGCAGGACGAACTCACCCTGCACCAGGTGCGCCTCAGCGCCGACGACGTCGCCCAATACTACGAGGGTTTCTCCAACGCCACGCTGTGGCCCCTGTACCACGACGTCATCGTCAAGCCCAGCTATCACCGCGAATGGTGGGAGCGCTACGTCGACGTCAACCGCCGCTTCGCCGAGGCCACGTCGCGGGCCGCCGCGCACGGGGCCACCGTATGGGTCCAGGACTACCAGCTGCAGCTCGTGCCGCAGATGCTGCGCACCCTGCGGCCCGACCTGACCATCGGCTTCTTTTTGCACATCCCGTTCCCGCCGGTGGAGCTGTTCATGCAGTTGCCCTGGCGCACCGAGATCGTCAAGGGTCTGCTCGGCTCCGACCTGGTGGGGTTCCATCTGGCCGGGGGAGCCCAGAACTTCCTGTTCCTGTCCCGTCGGCTGGTCGGGGTGGAAACCTCCCGGGGGTCGGTCGGGGTGCGCTCGCGGTTCGGGGAGGTGCAGGTGGACTCGCGTGCCGTGCGGGTGGGCGCCTTCCCGATCTCCATCGACTCCGCCGCCCTCGACCGCAAGGCCCGGGATCGCAGCATCCGGCGCCGGGCCCGCGAGATCCGGGCCGAACTGGGCAACCCCCACAAGATACTGCTCGGCGTCGACCGGCTGGATTACACGAAGGGCATCGACGTCCGGCTGAAGGCATTCTCGGAGTTGCTCGCCGAGGGCCGGGCCAAACGCGACGACACGGTGCTCATCCAGCTTGCCACCCCGAGCCGTGAGCGGGTGGAAAGCTACCGGATCCTGCGTGACGACATCGAACGCCAAGTCGGTCACATCAACGGCGAGTACGCCGAAGTGGGGCATCCGGTGGTGCATTATCTGCATCGCCCGGTACCCCGGGACGAACTCATCGCCTACTTCGTCGCCGCCGACGTCATGCTGGTCACCCCGCTACGCGACGGGATGAACCTGGTGGCCAAGGAATACGTCGCCTGCCGCAATGATCTCGGCGGTGCGCTGGTGCTGAGCGAGTTCACCGGAGCCTCCGCCGAACTCCGGCTCGCCTATCTGGTGAACCCCCACGACCTCGAAGGGGTCAAGGACGCCATCGAGGCGGCGCTCCATCAGTCCGAGGAAGAAGGCCGGCGGCGGATGCGGTCGATGCGACGGCAGGTGCTCGCCCACGACGTCGACCGGTGGGCACGCTCGTTCCTCGACGCACTCGCCGAAGCGCGCCCACCCGCCGCCGAGTAGCGTCCGGTACCGCCCTTGTCGAGGTGCCGGCAAGACACAGCTGGCCAAGAGTGCCGCACCATCGCCACATGGCGACGGAAAACCGCCGGAGCCAAACGGTTTTCCTGCGCGTCGCGCATGGCCATGGCGACCACGCGGACCGTAACGCTGCCGAAATGGCCTCGGCCCGGGCACGTCCCGCGCCCACCCCCGGACCGAGAACGCTGGTTGGGCCGCAGGAGCGGTCCAACTGGAATCCCGACCGTTCACGGCCAGGAGGAGATCAACTCGTCAGGTTGTTGGTTACCTGCCGCCGCGCGGCCATGTCGATCTTGTCCTCCGCATCGGCCTGGCGTGCCATGCGCTCAAAATCGCTGAGACACCACCAATGCGTCGTCGCGATAGGCTGCCCTGGAAACGGAAAGGGGAACTCCTCATGGGCTTCCAGAAGATGGTCGCCGGTGCGTTGCTGACGGGGATGATCGGCTCGGCCATGCTCGGGTTGGGTGGTGGTCTGGCCGCTGCCGACCCGTGGGGCCCTGATCCTGGACCGGGGCCGGGTGGCCCTGGGCCCGGCCCGGGGCCGGGTGGCCCTGGGCCCGGACCGGGGCCGGGTGGCCCTGGGCCCGGACCGGGGCCGGGTGGCCCTGGGCCCGGACCAGGGTGGGGACCACCACCCCCCGGACCAGGGTGGGGACCACCACCCCCCGGACCAGGGTGGGGACCACCACCCC
>CAYVQQ010000143.1:0-6135 GCA_964453085.1 uncultured Mycobacterium sp. | reverse complement strand
GACCAGGGTGGGGACCACCACCCCCCGGACCAGGGTGGGGACCACCACCCCCCGGCTGGTGACGGGTGAACCGCAACGACGATCACGTCGCCACCTGGTAGGCGCAGTCGCAAGCCTCGGCGATGTACTTGGTTGTCGATGGGGTCGGCTCGGCCGCGTCGAACTGCCCGGCCGGCGTCCGCCGCCAGGGCACGACCTACGCCAACTGCGTGGGCACACCGCTATTGCATTCGCTCGCGACACTCTTGCGGCCCGACGACACGGGCAACCCGCTCCGCGCGGTGTACGGCGACAGGATGGGCGTGTCCGCCGGCATCGCACGCCGACCCGGGTGGTGCCCGCTTCCGTGGTGGGCGACCGGGTGACGGCGGCGCCGGCGATGACACCAGATGCGACGTTCGCCCCGGCGGACTTCCCGACCTGGCGGATTCGTCGATGACTGCCCGGCCCGCCGACTGCGAGTTCCGGGCGGGTTTCGAGCAGGTCGCCGCCGAGGTGCCGGCGGAACTGGGCGTCGCGATCGCCCACCCAGGCCGTACCCTGTCCCTGGGCCGATGGTCGGCCGGTGTCGCGTGGTCGACGATCAAGGTGCCGTTGGCGATCGCGGCCCTGCGCAAGGATCCGTTCAGCGCCTACGACCTGGTCGTCAAGGCGATCACCGAATCCGACAACCCGGCGGCCGAGCAGCTGTGGTCCCGGCTGGGCGAGCCGGCGGATGCCGCGCGGCAGGTGCGCGCCGTCATCTGCGCGGCCGGCGACACGGCCACCGTGGTCGAATCACGACGACTTCGGCACGGCTACACCGCGTTCGGCCAGACGCGGTGGCCACTGGTCCGGCAGGCGCGGTTCGCCGCGCGGCTGCCGCACCTGGGTGAAGCAGCCCCGGTCATCGACCTGATGCGCCGTCTCGCCGCCCACCAGCGGTGGGGACTGGCCGCCAAAGGCTTTGCGGCCAAGGGGGGTTGGGGGCCAAGCGCCGGGGAGGACGGCTACCTGGTCCGCCAGTTCGGGATCGTCCCGACGGCGACGTGGCCGGTCGGGGTGGCGTTGGCGGCCGAAGCCCACGACTTCGACGCCGCGGTCAGCGCGCTCGACACGATGACGGACTGGCTCGTCGGCCGCCTTCCCGCTCTGACTCGGCATTGAGACACACCCCGGACGCTTCTGGCTCGGGCGCCCCACACGGCCGGGTCGCGCTATCCAAACAGTGACGGCACCACCGCGTCGATCAGGTGCGGCCCGGGCTCGGCAAAAGCGGCGCGCAGGGCGTCGCAGAACTCTTCGCAGGTGGTGACGCGGCGGGCCGGCACTCCCATGCCTTCGGCGATCTTTACGAAATCGATTGTCGGGCAGGATAAGTCGAGCAAATCGAGCGCCTTGGGCCCAGGGGCGTTCCCGGCACCGACGCGTTGCAGTTCGATCCGCAGGATGTCGTAGGCACCGTTGTCGTAGAGCACGGTCGTCACGTCGAGGTTCTCCCGCGCCTGGGTCCACAGTCCCGCGATCGTGTACATCGCCGAACCGTCGGACTCCAGGCACAGCACCGGGCGGTCCGGCGCAGCGATTGCGGCGCCCACCGCGGCCGGGATGCCGTAGCCGATCGCGCCGCCGGTCAACGTCAGCCAGTCGTGGGCGGGCGCCCCGGCCGTGGTCTGGGCGAGCAGCAGCCCTGAGGTGTTCGACTCGTCGACGACGATCGCCCCTTCGGGCAGCAGCGCCCCGATCACGGCGGCCGCCGACGCCGAGGTCAGCGCGCCCGTCGGCACCTCCGGACGCGACGCCGCCGCGACCGGCGCGAGGATACCCGGCGCCACCTCCTCGGCCAGCGACTCCAGCGCATCGGCGGCGCCGCTGTGTCCGGCGAGCGCGTGCACCCGGCAGCCGGCCGGCACCAGGTCGCTGGGCGTGTCCGGGTAGGCGAAGAACGACACCGGTGACTTGGCACCGGCGAGCACAAGGTGTTTCACGCCGTCGAGCTGGGCCGCGGCAGCCTCGGCGAAGTAGGCCAGCCGGTCGACAGCGGGTACCCCCGCGCCGCGTTCCAGCCGCGTCGGGAACGTCTCGCACAGCAGCCGGGCACCGGTCGCCGCGGCGATCCGAGCGGCCGCGGTCAAACCCCTCGCGCGGGTTGCGTCTCCCCCGATCATCAGCACCGTCGGCTCCCCGGAGCGCAGCGCCTCGAGCACCTCGGGCGGCAGCGCCGGCGTGGGCTGAGCGCGCGGGGGCAGCGGCGCGGCGGGTTGCGCGCCGTCGGACCACGACACGTCGGCCGGCAGGATCAGCGTCGCGATCTGGGCGCCCGCCCGGCCGGCCGCGATCGACTCGGCGGCGTCGGCGCCGACATCGGCGACGTCACCGGTGCGACGGACCCAGCCCGAGACGGTCCCCGCGACCGCGTCGATATCAGATTCCAGTGGCGCGTCGTACTTCTTGTGGTAGGTGGCGTGGTCGCCGACCACCACCACCATCGGCACGTGGGCGCGGCGCGCGTTGTGCAGGTTGGCCAGTCCGTTCCCCAGTCCGGGTCCCAGGTGCAGCAGCACCGCCGCGGGCCGGTCGGCGATGCGGGCGTAGCCGTCGGCCGCGCCGGTGGCGACACCCTCGAACAGCGCGAGCACCCCGCGCATCCGCGGAACGGTGTCCAGCGCGGCCACGAAATGCATCTCTGATGTGCCAGGATTGGCGAAGCACACCTCGACGCCCCCGTCGACCAAGGTGTTGATCAGGGCCTGGGCACCGTTCACGGGTTCGCCTCCAGTCTGAAGACGCGCTCGCGCTGTCGTGCGCAGCGTCACGACGCCTCGTCGCGCGGGCTCGATTATCGGATAGATGGCACCGGACAAGACCTTACGGCGTCCGGTGTCGACGGATGACGTCGGCAGCCAGCGCCTCGGTCTTGTTCCCGGCCCTGTCCGCGTCGCTAGAGCTGTGAAGACGTTCTCCGCGTTGGGTACAAGGCGGCTAGACGAGCGCCGCGAGTGTGCGGACCTGCTCGGCGTCGCGTCCGGAGACCACCATCATCGTGACTCCAGAGGCCCCCCAAACCTCGATCTGGTCACGCACGTAGTCCAAGTCGCCGACGATCGCGGCGTCGTTGACGACGTCGTCGGGAATGATCTCAGCGGCCTTTTCCTTCTGGCCGGAACGGAACAGCGCGGTCACCTCGTCGACGACCTCGGCATACCCCATCCGGCGATAGGCGTCGGCGTGGAAGTTGGCGTGCTCGGCACCCATGCCCCCCATGTAGAGAGCCAGATACGGCTTCATCGCCGCGAATGCGGCGTCGCGGTCGTCGGTGATGACGACATGGGCGGTCGCGCAGATCTCGAAGTCCTCACGGCTGCGACGCGCACCGGGCCGGGCGAATCCCTCGTCGAGCCATTCGTTGTAGGTGGCGGCCATCCGCGGGGTGTAGAAGATGGGCAGCCAGCCGTCGCAGATCTCGGCGGCCAGCGCGACGTTCTTGGGGCCCTCTGCGCCCAGCATGATGGGGATGTCGGCGCGCCGCGGATGGGTGATGGGTTTGAGGGCCTTGCCCAGGCCGGTCGTTCCCTCTCCCGTCAACGGCAACGGGTAGTGGGGCCCGGCACTGGTCACCGGCTTCTCACGGGCCCACACCTGCCGCAGGATGTCGACGTACTCGCGGGTGCGGGCCAGCGGCTTGGGAAACGACTGTCCATACCAGCCCTCCACCACCTGCGGACCGGAGACGCCGAGACCCAGGATGTGCCGGCCACCGGACAGGTGGTCGATGGTCAGCGAGGCCATCGCGCAGGCCGTCGGGGTGCGCGCGGACAGCTGCGCCACCGAGGTGCCCAGCCGCACCCGCCGGGTCGACGACCCCAGCCAGGCCAGGGGCGTGTAGGCGTCGGATCCCCACGCCTCGGCAGTGAACACCGCGTCGAACCCGGCCTCTTCGGCCGCGGCCACGAGTTCGGCGTGGTTTCCCGGCGGCTGAGCACCCCAATACCCCAGCTGCAACCCGAGCTTCACCGCTGCCTCCTAAAGACGATTCCCAGAACCCGTTCGCGAAGGCGTGACAGCCGGTTCACTCAACCCGATCGATCAAGTCGGTGAGTCCGGGCCCGTGCCCCGTCCGGCCGGACTCCGAGGTAGCGGCGTTCGGAGACCGGCGCGCCGATTCGGCTAGGAGGTCGGCTCGTTTAGGAAACGCACTGCTGCGACAGGTCGATCAGATGCTGCCGCACGTCCGGATGATTGTTCAGGTAGGTGATGACGTTGCCACCGTCGCCCTCCGCCTGCGACGCGGCCTCCAACCGCTGATGCAGGTCCGGATGCCTCTTCAGATACGAGTCGATGGAGTTGCCCACGGTCTGGTTGCACTCGGGGGCCGCGTTGGCCGGCGGGAACGCGATCACCATCGACGTGATGGCGCCCAGCAGGCCGGCTGCCACGACGCGGGTCAGCCCGGCCCTGCGCCCACCCGCAGTCGAAATCACGGTCATGAGAGCCATGTTACCCGCACCGGTCCCGCACCGACCGACGCGCGTATTGCTCCACACCCGACGGCTGTTGTCCACGGCAACGTCGACGGGAGTTGGCGATGGCTTGCGTCTTGCGGCGATGCGTGCTCCAGGAGGTCGCGTCTCCGCCCAGCTGCCGTTCAGCCGGGAGACGTGGCCGGTTGGCTTGGTCGATGCAGCCAAAGGCACTGATCCCATTCCCTCTTTGCGATAAATCTGAGGGGCGCCGGAATCGCTGGCAGCAGGGTGGCGTTCATCGGAATAAGTTCGGTCCGTTGCAAAGTCGTATTCCCGCCCGTGCCGTTTCAGGATGGCGTGGCCTGAAGCGATAACATTGCGGCACCAATCCACCTGGGGACCGTATGGCAGCACCAGGATGAACCCGTCACCGAAAGGGAAGGCGCAGGTGTCACATAGCTGCGGCCGGAACGACGGCCCGTGTGTTTGAGAAGTACGTACGGGGAAAAACGTTTTCCCGCAATTGGGAGAATGACCGCTAAGGTTTGAGGAGTTTGGCGCGCAACCTATCGTTGTGCTGCACGATTTTCGCGATGACCAAGCCCAACAACAAGTTCGCTGCGACAACGGTAATCAACACGCCGACGATCCCGGTGGCCCCACGGCCCAGGCGCGGAATGAAGCCTGTTCGCATTAGGCCAGACTGCACCAGGCGCAATTTCTCTGTCGAGGACTGATGTCACCGGACCGGGGAGGCCGATTCAACCGAAAATCTCACACTTCGCGAGATGCGAACAGATCTTCAAACCAATGCCCGGCGCCGTTTGGTGGTGGGTAGCTCCGGACGTTCGGCGAACGATCATCGGGCCGCGGTCTGGCGTTCCAGCGGTTCCGTTTCCAAAGCCATCCGCTCGCGCGACCCCCCGGCGTCGGCCGCGGACACCTTCTTGCCGGCCTGCGGGGCCTCTGCCGCTGCCGGCGACGCAGCCGCCGACGTCGCGCGGAGCGGTGTTCCCGCCGCCGGGGTGCTCGCCACGGCTTCCCTCGCCACGGCTTCCCTCGCCACGGCTTCCCTCGCCACGGCTTCCGCTTCGACGGCCGCCACCGCTTCGGTGACCTCCGGCGACGCGGCGGTTTCCGGTGCGAGCCGAGGCGCCGAGCCTGCGGACACCGGGCCGGCGGACATCGGGCCGGCAGCCTGCATCGCCATCATCGCGCCCATCCCGGCCGCGCGCGCAAGGCCCGGGCCGCCGGCGGTGACATTCGCGGTCCCGACGCTCGCGGCGGCGACTCCGCCGGTTGCGTTGACTCCGGTGGACTCTCCGGTTCCGCCCCCGGCGATGGCGCTGCTGTCGGCAGGCGCGGCGCCGGCACTGACGCCGTCCGTCGTCGCCGCGAGGTTCACACCCCCGCTGACCACCCCGCCGGCGACTCCACCGCCCGCGCTGCCGGCCGTCGCGCCGGCGGCGCCCGGATTGCCCGCGCTTCCACCACCGACAGCACCGACAGCGCCGCCACCGGAAACGGCGCCGCCGTCACCGCCGATTCCACCCATGCCCGGCAGGCACGGAATCGGCGGCATCGCCCCCTGGCCGGAGATCAGTTGCGCGGCCGCCGCCGACGCCCCGCCGTGGTAGCCCACCATCGCGGACACATCCTGGGCCCACATCTCGGCATAGTTGAATTCGGTCTG
>CAYVQQ010000142.1:0-8527 GCA_964453085.1 uncultured Mycobacterium sp. | reverse complement strand
AACTTCGATGGCATCGACTGCCGACCAGAACTTGCGCTTTATCGGTCGTCCGCTTGCTTTGGCCGATCCCGTACTGTCAAAACTCTTGAACCTGGTGTCGGCCGCGTCGTCCAGGTGTTGCCGAAGCGGAAGCCAGGTGCCGTCGTCGTCCACCGATATCGCCCAAGACCGAGCGTGCTGCACTGCTGAAACTCGCCATGAACTGCCCTCGTCTCCGACCGGTCGGCCACGAGCAGCATGTCAGGGGCCACCGACAGCCCGTCTCGGCCTCCGGTTGGGGTGCCGCGGGGTCGCAATGGCGCCTGTGCGCTCGAGCGTGAAATCTGCACAACGACAACACGTTCCGATTCAAGGCCGGCGAGGATGTCGCCACCGGAAGACCACCGCCGCTGGCCGGTGTTTCGCTGGTTCCCCGGGGCGTACCGCACCGAGTGCGACCAGCGAGAGCTCTCCGTGGCGTGGATCATTCAATGCCTGCCGCCGCCCGTGGTGACGTCCCGGTCCAAGTGTTCGTCGTGGATCTCGGATATCTCCATGTCCGCCCTTGTGGCCTCGCGTTCAGCCTCGAAGGAGGCCAGGCGCTCGGCCTGGTGATGCCGGCGAACTCGGGCGGCCAAACTTGTCGCCGACCGCGGGCCGTGGCCGGGCTCAGACCCAGTACGGCACACGGGCGCGGTATTGCCGCATCGCGAAGGCCGCCAGCAGCCAGCCGGCGACGGTCAGCGCCAGCACCACCGCCCAGTGCCGCAGTTCCTGGTGGGCGCCCAGCAGCGGGGCGCGGACGATGTCGAGATAGTGCAGCAGCGGGTTGAGTTCGACGATGTTCGCCCAGCGCCCGGCCCCCTGCTGGCGCAGGGTGTCGTCGTTCCAGATGATCGGGGTCATGAAGAACAGCAACTGCACGACCGAGAAGAGCAGCGGGCTGATGTCGCGGTAGCGGGTTGCCAGGATGCCGAAACACAGCGATACCCAGATGCAGTTGAGCGCGATCAGTCCCAGCGCCGGAAGCACGGACAGATCGGCCCACGACCACGGTTTCGGGTAGACGAACGCCACGACGAGATAGATGACGATGTTGTGCGCGAACAAGATCATCTGCCGCCACACCAGCCGGTAGACGTGCACGGACAGTGGCGTCGGCAACTGTTTGATCAGTCCCTCGTTGGCGACGAACACGTCGGCGCCCTCCAGGATGGCGGCGTTGATCAGGTTCCAGATGATCAGGCCCAGCGTCACGTAGGGCAGGTGCACCGAGAGCTCGAGATGGAACAGCTTCGAGTACAGGCCGCCCATCGCCACGGCGGTGGTCCCGGTCGCGATGGTGATCCAGAACGGGCCCAGCACCGAGCGGCGGTAGCGCTGCTTGATGTCCTGCCAGCCCAGGTGCAGCCACAGCTCGTGACGCCGGAAACCGTCGGCCAGGTCGCGGCGTGCGCGGGTCAGCGTGCGCGACTGCGTCGCCGCGTCCATAAACGTCATGCCAGGCCTCCAGGGTTGCCGAACTGCTCACGGCGGCCCATGCGGCGCAGCCGAATCCAATCCCGAAAGCCTCGGAGGTCGCGGCGGGTCACCAGGAAGAACCAGCCGAACCGTACCCACTCCTGCAGCAGCAGCTTGCGCAATCCCGGCTGCCAGAGCAGGTAGCCGCGGTTGCGGTAGGTGAAAAAACGCTTGCGGGGGTCGTCCGGGTACTGGGTGTGCATCCGGCCACCGAAAATCGGCCGGAATTCGGAGGTTCCGCACGGGTGCAGGTAAACGGCGTCCAGGCAGGTGCCGAACGGCAACCCGGAGCGCACCAGCCGCCGGTGCACCTCAACCTCGTCGCCGCGGACGAACAGCCGCAGGTCGGGCACACCGACCGACTCCAGCGTGGCGGCCCGGAACAGCGCGCCGTTGAACAGCGACGCGATGCCGCGCAGCAGGTCGTCGCCGGTCCCGGTGCGCAGTTCGCCGGTCAGCCTGCGCCACACCAGGCCACGCCGCAGCGGAAACGCCAGGCGCCGCGGGTCGTCCATGTTGCACACCATCGGCGACACCTCGGCCAGCCCGTACCTGTCCGCGCAGGCCAGCAGCGTCGCCAGCACTCGGTCGTCCTGGGGGCGCCCGTCGTCGTCGGCCAGCCACACCCAGTCGGCGCCCAGCGCCAGCGCGTACAGCATGCCCAGCGCGAAACCGCCCGCACCGCCGAGGTTGCGGCGCGACGGCAGGTAGGTGCTGGGAAGCGGTTGCCGCTGCACCAGCTCCCGTACCCGGCCGTCCGCCGCACCGTCGTTGTCCACCACGACCAGGTGATCGGGTAGCCGGGTCTGGGTGCTCAACGCGTCGAGCGAGATGGCGAGCTCATCGGGGCGCCGGTGGGTGACCACGACGGCGACGACGGATTCACTCATCCCACCGACCGGGTCTCGGCCAGGACCTCGCGCACATGCCGGGCCGCGTCCTCGCCCTCGTAGGCGCGCACCACGTCTTCGATGCCGCCGGCCTGACGGATGACGCCGTGATCGATCCACATCGCGGTCTTGCACAGCCGGGCGAGGAATTCGTTGGAGTGACTGGCGAACACGAGGATCCCGGACCTCTCCACCAGGCTCTGCAACCGGGACTGCGCCTTCTTCAGGAAGTCGGCGTCCACCGCGCCGATGCCCTCGTCGAGCAGCAGGATCTCGGGGTCGATGCTGGTGACCACACCCATCGCCAGCCGCACCCGCATCCCGGTCGAGTAGGTGCGCAGCGGCATCGACAGGTAGTCGCCGAGTTCGGTGAACTCGGCGATCTCGTCGACCTTGGCCAGCATCTGCCGGCGGGTCTGGCCGAGGAACAGGCCGCGGATGATGATGTTCTCGTAGCCGGAGATCTCCGGATCCATGCCGATACCAAGGTCGAACACCGGCGCCACCCGGCCGGTGACCCTCGCCCAGCCGCGGGTGGGCTCGTAGATGCCCGACAGCAGGCGCAGCAGCGTCGACTTGCCGGCCCCGTTGTGGCCGACCAGGCCGACACGGTCGCCCAGTTCGAGCGAGATCGTGATGTCGCGCAGCGCTTCGATGACGACGACGTTGGAGTTGTTGCGTCCGATCGTGCCGCCCGCCTTACCGAGGAAGGCCTTCTTCAGGGAGCGTGACTTTGCGTCGAAGATGGGAAACTCCACCCACGCGTTGTGTGTCTCGATGTGAGGACCGGAACCGGGCGCCGTCACCTGCTGTGCGACCTCTTACAGGTATTGGCCGTGCCCGGAGTGGCCGGCCTTGCCGATCCCCGGCGGCAGCGCGCCCTGGCGCATCTGCTCCAGCTGTGCGCGGGCGGCCATCTGCTGGGCGAACAGCGCGGTCTGGATGCCGTGGAACAGGCCCTCCAGCCAGCCGACCAGCTGCGCCTGGGCGATGCGCAGTTCGGCGTCCGACGGGGTGGCGTCCTCGCTGAACGGCAGCGTGAGGCGGTCGAGTTCCTCACGCAGTTCCGGGGCCAGGCCGTCCTCGAGTTCGCGGATGCTGGTGGCGTGGATCTCGCGCAGGCGGTTGCGGCTCGCGTCGTCGAGGGGCGCGACGCGCACTTCCTCGAGCAGTTGCTTGATCATCGTGCCGATGCGCATCACCTTGGCCGGCTGCTCGACCAGGTCGGTCAACGAGCGTTCGTCGGAGTCGTCCTCATCGACCGCCATGATTCGTGGGTCCGCGCCGCCGATGACCTCGATGCCGTCATCCCCGTTACCCGTACTCAATCGGTCACCATCCTTCTTCAAGCCTTCTTCAAGCCTTCTTCGAGCCTTCTTCGAGCTAAGCGTGTGGCGCCGCGGCCTTCCCGCGCCATTCGTAGATTTTGGCCCCGCCGTTGTCGTAGATCAGGTCCCACGACGGCGATCTCTCCAACGACACTAGTCCGTCGGGAACGGCGAAACCCCGCACCGTCGGCTTGCTGGTCAGGATGTAGCGGATGTGAAGGGCCTTGACCGCCTCGACGACCCGAGGATCGGAAACCCCGTTGCGGGCGTAGGCCCAGATGATGAAGCGGTTGTAGCCCGGACCCGCCTGCTGCGGGTAGTCGTAGTGGGTCCACAGCGGGTGCAGGTCGGCGACGGCGTACATCCACGCGGTGCCGTCGGTGTTCGCGTTGGCGATCAGGGTTTCGTGGGCGCCGGGCAACTTGGCGAGGTAGGCCATCGCCATGAGATCGCGCTGGTCGATGATCACCGAGTCGTACTTGTCGCCGAACAGGAAAGCGTGACGCGGGAAGTAGTGCCAGGCGCTCAGCACACCCGCTCCCGTCACCAGGACCGCTGTCGTCGCGGCCCAGGCGCGGTCCGGCAGCGGGATGAATGGTCGGGTCAGGCGCCTGGCCACCAGCACGGCAGCCCCGACGATCGTGACCAGCGCGACACCGGCGACGGGAGGCAGCAGCAGCGTCGTGGCGGCCGCCACCCGGCGCGGGTCCTTGTAGAAGAACTCCCCGAGCGCCCCGGCTGCTGCGCCGAGGGGGCCGCCCAGCGGGGTTCCCGAGTCGACGTTGACCACGACCAGCACCAGCCACGCGGCCAGCGGCCACCAGATCCGCTTGACCAGCAGGAGGAGGCCGCCGACGATCAGCAGCGCGCTCAGCCCGTACTGCACGGGAAAGTCGTTGAGGTGACGCGAGTGCTGGAAGAGGGCGTCGAAGAGTCCTCGCTTCTTGCTCAGGTAGGTCAGGAAGGAGTGCCCGGCGATGATGTCTTCCTGCTGCTTGACGCTGATGAACTGCGGCAGCATGATCAGGCCGGCCAGGACCGCGACGCCGGCCAGTGTCAGGGCGTCGGCGAGCCGCCCGCGCACCGGGTGCCACAACGCGTCCAACAGCCACCAGGCCAACAGGAACAACCCGACGACGATCCCGCCGGTGATGTGGACCGAGAATGTGCCGAACAGCGCCAGCACGGCCGCCGGGATGCGGTCGCGGTGGCGCAACGTCGACATGATCAGCACCGTCGTCGGCACCGCGACGCCGTCGGCCGCGAGGTTGGGTATCGCCGCGACGTCGAACTCGACGTAGGGCACGGCGGTGAACGACGCCGACAGCACCGCCGCGGCGGCTGACACCGCCGCGGTGCGCCAGACCGTCGTGCGTGCGCGCAGCAGGCGCCAGGCGAGGACCGCCGCGCTGACCGGGAACAGCCAGACCGCCACGGCCACCGAGTTCAGCGTGTAGCCGGTGGTCGGCGCCGCGCCGGTGAGCTGACAGAACACCGCGGTCAGTGCGTGGAAGACCGACGGGTAGTAGAGCAGGGCGTGCGTCTCGACGTTGCGCAGCTCACCCATGTGGGTGGAGGAAGCCTGGCCGGTGTCGAGGATGAACCGCACGGTGTTGGCGTGCCACACCGAGTCCCAGGTGCTGGGGACCGACTGCCAGCGTGTGCCGAGGCCGCGCGAGGCCGCCCACATGATCAGCAGCGCACCCAGCAGCACGCCGGCGGCTACGGTCAGTGCCGGTCCGCGGCCGCTCCCGCGGGCCGGCGCCCCGGTGTCCCGGTACCGAGTGAGCAACAATTGCAGCCCCGTCATCACCGTGCACACCAGCACCAGCGCCGCCAGCGCGGTCCAACCGTTCCACGGGACGCCGACCGCACCGAGCGGGATGGTCGCCAGCGCGACCGTGCCGTATGTCAACGGTGGGCCGACCGCGATGGCGATCGGCCAGTTCAGCTGGCTGATGCGTGCGACGATGGCGCCCGGTGCGATCAGCAGGAACAGTGCGATCAGCGTTCCGAACCAGAGCCCCACTGGACTAGTATGGCTGGCCGGGTGCCGCGGCTCGGGATGCCACTGTCTGGCCGGAAAGTCTGGGCGCCCGCTACCGTCACTATTTCGCGCGGCGGCGAAAGCTCTAAGGTGGCTGGCATGGTTTACGACGTTGCCCGGGTGCGCGGATTGCACCCTTCGTTGGGTGACGGATGGGTGCACTTCGACGCCCCGGCCGGGATGCTGATCCCCGATTCGGTCGCCACCACGGTGTCGACGGCTTTCCGCAGGTCCAGTCCCAGCATGGCGGGTGCGCACCCGTCGGCGCAGCGCAGCGCGGCCGTGCTGGAGGCCGCACGCGCGGCGGTTGCCGATCTGTTCAACGCCGACCCTGCCGGCGTCGTGCTGGGCGCCGACCGCGCGATCTTGTTGTCCGCGCTGGCTGAAGTGTTGGCGACGCGCGCCGGCCTGGGCTGCGAAGTAATCGTCAGCCGCCTCGACGATGAGGCCAACATCGCCCCGTGGCTGCGGGCGGCGCACCGCTACGGCGCCAAGGTGAAGTGGGCCGAGATCGACATCGAGACCGGTGAGCTGCCGACGTGGCAGTGGGAGAATCTGGTGGGAAAGGCCACCAGGCTTGTCGCCGTCGCCTCGGCGTCGGCGACGCTGGGCACGGTCACCGACCTGCGGGAGATGACCAAACTGGTGCATGACGTCGGCGGGTTGGTCGTGGTGGACCATTCCGCCGCAGCGCCCTACCGGCTGTTCGACGCCAAAGAGACCGACGTCGACGTGGTGGCGGTCAACGCCTCGGCGTGGGGTGGCCCACCCGTGGGGGCGCTGGTGTTCCGCGATCCGGGGACGATCAATTCGTTCGCCTCGATCTCCACCAACCCCCGGGCCGCCGGCCCGGCGCGGCTCGAGGTCGGGGTGCACCAGTTCGGTCTGCTGGCGGGGGTGGTCGCCAGCATCGAGTACCTGGCGGCCCTCGATGAATCCGCGCGCGGCACCCGCCGCGAGCGCCTGCCGCTGTCCATGCAGTCCGCCGGTGCCTACCTGAACCGCGTCTTCGACTATCTGATGGTGTCGCTGCGGTCGTTGCCGCTGGTGATGTTGATCGGGCAGCCCGATACACGGATACCGGTGGTGAGCTTCGCCGTGCAGGACGTGCCCGCCGAACGGGTCGTGCAGCGGCTCGCCGACAACGGGATCCTGGCCGTCATCGTCGAGAATTCACGCGCCTTGGACGTGCTGGGCGTCAACGACATCCGCGGCGCCGTCACGGTCGGGCTGGCGCACTACTCGACGACGGCCGAGGTCGACCAGTTGGTGCGCGCACTGGCGTCCTTGGGCTAGACGGTCAGCAGGACCTTCCCGGTGACTTTGCCATCGACCATCTGGCGGTGCGCGTCGCCGGCGCGTTCGATGGGCAGCCGCGCGCCGATCACCGGCCGCACCCGGCCGTCGGCCAGCATCGGCCACACCGACTCCAGCACCGCCCGCACGATCCCGGTCTTGCCGCTGGGTCCGCTCACCGGACGGGCCCGCAGCGTGGTGCCGATGACCCGCAACCGCTTGGACAGCACCTTGCCGAGGTTGAGTTCGCCCTTGACCCCGCCCTGCATGCCGATCACCAGCAGCTGCCCGTCGGCGGCCAGCGCGTCGAGGTTGCGGTCCAAGTAGGACGCACCCATGATGTCGAGAATCACGTTCGCGCCGCCTGCCTCGTCGCGCACCCGGGCGACGAAGTCCTCGTCGCGGTGGTTGATCAGGATCTCGGCGCCCAGCTCGCGGCAGAACTCGAGTTTCTCCGCCGATCCGGCGGTGACGGCCACCCGGGCGCCCAGCGCCCGCGCGACCTGGATGGCGTGGCTTCCGACGCCGCCGGACCCGCCGTGGACCAGCAACAGCTGGCCCTCGCCGAGGTGGGCGGTCATCACCACGTTCGACCACACCGTGCACGCCACCTCCGGCAGCCCGGCGGCATCTATCAGGTCGACCCCTTCCGGGACCGGCAGCACCTGACCGGCGGGGACGGCGACGTACTCGGCGTAACCGCCGCCGGCGAGCAGCGCGCACACCTCCTGTCCCACCGACCACTGCGAGGCGCCCGGGCCGATTTCGGTGACGACGCCGGAGACCTCCAGGCCGATGGTCTCGCTGGCGCCCGGCGGGGGCGGGTACTTGCCGGCGGCCTGCAGCACGTCGGCGCGGTTGACCCCGGCGGCGCGGACCGCGATCAGCACCTCGCCGGCGCCGACGGACACGTCGGGGACTTCCTGCCAGGAGAGCCGGTCGGAGGATTCGGCGACGATGGCGTGCATGCCCGCCACGCTACTGATCCAATCCGAACAGGATGGGGTGGTTGTGGAGTCCGCGCGCAGGGGTGGCCGGTGGTGACCGCCGGGGCGAGGGTGACGACGTGGTGAGGCGAGGAGGCGCCAGGCGGGTGGTCGGGCCTCGTTACCCTGGTGAGCGGTGGCGTGGCAGAGCGGCCTAATGCACTCGCCTTGAAAGCGAGAGACGGCTAACACCGTCCGGGGGTTCAAATCCCTCCGCCACCGCGCTTGAGCAGGCGTTATGCCTGGAAGATGAGTTATCCGCCGATAACCGAATGTGCTTACCTGTCACACAATGTCACATGCGGGCAGAATCTCCACCCGGCCGCCCCGCAACGGCCCTGTACCAGCGAAGGCTCGGACCCTGTCCAGGGGATTCGTGAGAATTGCCGCTCTCCTGCGGCACATTTGCGGCACATCGCGTGCTGGGCTAGGAGCGTGGGTCAGTAACACGCTGGCTGGGGTGTTCGGTTGATCGGTGGG
>CAYVQQ010000141.1:0-8571 GCA_964453085.1 uncultured Mycobacterium sp. | reverse complement strand
TGTGCACGTCGGCCCCGAACGGCTCGGCGATCTCGGTGCGTAGATACTGGCCGATCGTGCGGCCGGTCACCCGACGGAACACCTCGCCGAGGATGAAGCCGAAGGTGGTCATGTGGTAGCCCTGGGCGGTTCCCGGCTCCCACCAGGGTTCGGCGGCGGCCAGTTGTGCGCAGACGTGATCCCAGTCGGCGACTTCCTCCCAACGCATCCGAGTGCGGGGCCCGATCACCCCGGAGCGGTGGCTCATCACCATCGCAAGCGTGATGTCCTGTTTGCCGGCCTGCCCGAACTCGGGCCAGTAGCGCGCGACCGGGGCTTGCAGGTCCAGTTCGCCGCGGTCGGCCAGTTGGTGGACGCACGTCGCTGACAGTCCCTTGGTGCCCGACAGGATGGTGGTCAGGGTGTCCTGCCGCCAGGGGCGCGTGCCGGCCGCATCGGCCGAGCCGCCCCAGAGGTTGACGACCAGGTCGCCGTCCACCCAGGCCGCGACGGCCGCACCGACTTCGCTGCGCAACGCGAAGTTGCGGGCAAACGCTTCGCGCACCCGGACGAAGTCCGGGGCGCAGAAGCCGTGGATGGCAGTGTCTGTTCCGGCGTCGTTCATGGCGCCTTTCTATCGAGCAGATACTTAGCCCTGAGCGGGCGACGGGAATCGAACCCGCGTAGCTAGTTTGGAAGACTAGGGCTCTACCATTGAGCTACGCCCGCATGTTTTAGTCGAGCGAGACTGTATCCGTCCGTCGAGATCTAATCTAATCGACGCGGATTTGAGATGGTTCCGTGAGGCCGCGGGTGGCTGCGCGGTCGGCGCGGCCGGGCCGTAGGATCGCCTGGTCAGTGCGGGGTGTAGCGCAGCTTGGTAGCGCATCCGCTTTGGGAGCGGAAGGCCGCAGGTTCAAATCCTGTCACCCCGACCAGCGCGACCGGCCTCGTGCCGTAGCTGCGCCGGCACGCCGAGCCACAACAGCGAGCCACAACAGCGAGCCGCCAACCGCGAGCCCGAAACAAACACCGAGGAGCACGCCCGTGAAGAGCAGCGTCGAGCAGTTGAGCCCCACCCGGGTGCGCATCAACGTGCAGGTGCCTTTCACAGAACTCGAGCCCGACTTCCAGCGGGCCTACAAGACGCTGGCCAAGCAGATACGGCTGCCCGGCTTCCGCCCCGGAAAGGCGCCGGCGAAGTTGCTGGAGGCGCGCTTCGGCCGGGAGGCGATGCTCGACCAGGTGGTCAGCGACGCGCTGCCGGCCCGGTACGGACAGGCGGTCACCGAGGCGGAGGTCCAGCCGATCGGCGAACCCGAGTTCGACGTCACCAGCAAGGAATACGGCCAGGAGCTCACCTTCACCGCCGAGGTCGACGTCCGCCCCCAGATCACCCTCCCCGACCTGAGCGCGCTGACGGTCTCGGTGCCCCCGGTCGTGGTCAGCGACGACGACGTGGACGCCGAGTTGCAGTCGTTGCGGACCCGGTTCGGCACCCTCGCCAGCGTGGACCGTCCGGTTGCCGTCGGCGACGTCGTCTCGATCGACCTGTCGACCACCGTCGACGGCGAAGAGGTACCGAACGCCGCTGCCGACGACCTGTCCTACGAGGTCGGTGCGCGCCGGCTCATCGCCGGCCTCGACGACGCGTTGGTCGGCCTGTCCGTCGGCGAGTCCCGGGAGTTCACCGCCGAGCTGGCCGCCGGTGAGCACGCCGGGAAGGACGCCCAGGTCACCGTCACGGTCAGGTCGGTCAAGGAACGCGAACTGCCCGAGCTCGACGATGAGTTCGCGCAACTGGCCAGCGAGTTCGACACCATCGAGGAGCTGCGGTCGAATCTGCGCGAGCGGGTGCAGCGGGCCAAGCGGGTCTGGCAGGCCGAGCAGATTCGCGACGCCGCGATGGACGCGCTCCTTGAGCAGGTCGACGTGCCGCTGCCGGAGGGGGTCGTGCAGTCCCAGTACGAGAGCGCCGTCCACCACGCGCTCAGCAGCCTCGGCCACGACGACGCCAAGTTCGCCGAGGCACTCGCCCAGCAGGGAAAGTCGCGCGAGGAGTTCGAGGCCGAGGCCCGCGCAGCGGCGGAGAAGGACGTCAGGCGGCAGTTGCTGCTGGACGCGCTGGCCGATCACTTGGAGATCCGGGTGGGCCAGGACGACGTGAACGAACGGCTGATCGCCACGTCTCGCCGGTACGGCATCGAGCCGCAGCAACTTTTGACCCACATGCAGGAGAACAACCAGCTGTCGGCGATGTTCGTCGACGTGCGGCGCGGACTGGCCGTCGCCGCGATGATCGAGGCTGCGAGGGTCACCGACACCGACGGGAACCCGATCGACACCAGCGAGTTCTTCGGCAGGCGCCCGCAGGACGAGGGCGGGGCCACCGGGGACGCCGAACAGGCCGGCGAGGCCGAGGGCGGCGATGAAGCCGGCCTGGGAGCTGAGCCCGCGGTCGCGGCCGACACGCAGGAGTGACCTGTCGCGTGACGCCCTGAGCGAACGCGCCCGGTTGAGGGGTGCGCGACCGCCACGCGAAAGGGTCCGGTTGGTTAGGGTCAGTTCGTAGGTAACTCGAGAAAGCAGGTAAACCAGTCGTGACTGACATGCGTTCGAACTCGCAGGGTCTCAACCTCACGGACTCGGTCTATGAGCGCTTGCTGTCCGAGCGCATCATCTTCCTGGGTTCAGAGGTGAACGACGAAATCGCCAATCGGCTGTGTGCGCAGATCCTGCTGCTCTCGGCCGAGGACGCCACGAAGGACATCTCGCTGTACATCAACTCCCCGGGCGGATCGATCAGTGCTGGGATGGCGATCTACGACACCATGGTCCTGGCGCCCTGTGACATCGCGACCTATGCGATGGGCATGGCCGCGTCGATGGGCGAGTTCTTGTTGGCGGCCGGCACCAAGGGTAAGCGCTACGCGCTGCCGCACGCCCGCATCCTGATGCACCAGCCGCTGGGCGGAGTGACCGGCAGCGCGGCCGACATCGCCATCCAGGCCGAGCAGTTCCACGTCATCAAGAAGGAGATGTTCCGGCTGAACGCCGAGTTCACCGGGCAGCCGATCGAACGGATCGAGGCGGACTCCGATCGGGACCGTTGGTTCACCGCTCCGGAAGCCCTCGAATACGGATTCGTCGATCACATCATCACCCGCGCCGCCCACATGACCAACGGAGAAGCCCAGTGAACCCTCAGACCCAGCCCCAGGCGCGGTACATCCTGCCGTCGTTCATCGAGCACTCCAGTTTCGGGGTCAAGGAGTCCAACCCCTACAACAAGTTGTTCGAGGAACGCATCATCTTCCTCGGCGTCCAGGTCGACGACGCGTCGGCCAACGACATCATGGCGCAGTTGCTCGTGCTGGAGTCGCTGGATCCCGACCGCGACATCACCATGTACATCAACTCGCCGGGCGGCGGGTTCACGTCGTTGATGGCGATCTATGACACCATGCAGTACGTGCGCGCCGACATCCAGACGGTGTGCCTGGGTCAGGCGGCGTCGGCCGCGGCGGTGTTGCTGGCCGCCGGAACGCCCGGCAAGCGGATGGCATTGCCCAACGCGCGGGTGCTGATCCACCAGCCGTCGCTGGCGGGCGTGATCCAGGGCCAGTTCTCCGACCTGGAGATCCAGGCCGCCGAGATCGAGCGGATGCGCACCCTGATGGAGTCCACGCTGGCCCACCACACCGGCAAGGACCCCGCGGTGATCCGCAAGGACACCGACCGGGACAAGATCCTGACTGCCGAAGACGCCAAGGACTACGGGATCATCGACACCGTGCTCGAGTACCGGAAGCTCTCCGCGCAGAATTCCTGACCATTTCCGGGCCGCATGCGTCGCACTTGCGCATCGCAGAACCCGCTCGGCGAGCGTGACGCCGAGACGGTCCCGCTCCCCCGGGGTGAGCCGGCTATAGAGTGGTGACCATCCCGCCCGGGTTCATCGACTCCGCGGACTCCGGCCGGGTAACGACCACCACACGCCCGCGCGTCTCGACGAGCGACGGGGATCGTCTGGCTATATGTTGCTTCGGAACGGACACGACGTGAATACCACTGACGCGATTCGGCAGGAATTGTCGCGGCAGGCCTGAGCAAGCGGGTAGCGTCGGGGATTACCACCCGGGACAGCAAGACGAACGGCGAACAGGAAGTAGGCCCTCAGTACCATGGCGCGCATTGGAGACGGCGGTGACCTGCTTAAGTGCTCGTTCTGCGGGAAGAGCCAGAAGCAGGTCAAGAAGCTCATTGCTGGCCCCGGTGTGTACATCTGCGATGAATGCATCGACCTGTGCAACGAGATCATCGAAGAGGAACTCGCTGACGCCGACGACGCCAAGCTCGACGAACTGCCCAAGCCGGTGGAGATCCGCGAGTTTCTGGAGGGATACGTCGTCGGGCAGGACACCGCCAAGAGGACGCTGGCCGTCGCGGTCTACAACCACTACAAGCGAATCCAGGCCGGAGAGAAGGGCCGCGACTCCAGGTCGGAGCCGGTCGAGCTGACCAAGTCCAACATCTTGATGCTGGGGCCGACCGGTTGCGGCAAGACCTACCTGGCCCAGACGCTGGCCAAGATGCTCAACGTCCCGTTCGCCATCGCCGATGCCACTGCGCTGACCGAGGCCGGCTACGTCGGCGAGGACGTCGAGAACATCCTGCTCAAGCTCATCCAGGCCGCCGACTACGACGTCAAACGCGCCGAAACCGGGATCATCTACATCGACGAGGTCGACAAGATCGCCCGCAAGAGCGAAAACCCGTCGATCACCCGCGACGTGTCCGGCGAGGGCGTGCAGCAGGCGCTGCTGAAGATCCTGGAGGGTACCCAGGCTTCGGTGCCCCCCCAGGGCGGTCGCAAGCACCCCCACCAGGAGTTCATCCAGATCGACACCACGAACGTTCTGTTCATCGTCGCGGGCGCGTTCGCGGGGCTGGAGAAGATCATCTACGAGCGCGTCGGCAAGCGTGGCCTGGGATTCGGTGCCGAGGTCCGCTCCAAGGCCGAGATCGACACCACCGACCATTTCGCCGAAGTGATGCCCGAGGACTTGATCAAGTTCGGCCTGATCCCGGAGTTCATCGGGCGGCTGCCGGTGGTCGCCTCGGTGACCAACCTGGACCGCGAATCGTTGGTCAAGATCCTCTCCGAGCCGAAGAATGCGCTGGTCAAACAGTACACTCGGCTCTTCGAGATGGACAATGTCGAGCTGGAGTTCACCGACGACGCACTGGAGGCGATCGCCGACCAGGCAATCCATCGCGGCACCGGAGCGCGGGGGCTGCGAGCCATCATGGAAGAAGTACTGCTGCCGGTCATGTACGACATCCCTAGTCGCGATGACGTCGCCAAGGTCGTGGTGACCAAGGAGACCGTGGAGGACAACGTGCTGCCGACGATCGTGCCGCGCAAGCCGTCGCGCAGTGAGCGCCGCGACAAGACCGCCTGATCTCGACTGCCGCTCGGGCACGGGCCAGCACTGTCGCGCGTTCGTGAGCGGACATGCTCCGAGAGCCGTGAGACGGTCGACCCTCCCGGCCCCGGTGCGCCGCGATCTCTGTGGTGTTGACCCCCGGAGCCACACGCCGATCGAGTCGATCAGGGCGGTGTGCAGCCATCGCGGGGAACGCCGTCTCGACGCCGGCCAACGCCTAAGTGGACGGGACGACGGCCAACCGGGCGCTGTTCGTCGGCGACCACAGCAGACGCGCCGAGCAAACTGCGCCGCTCACGATACTGCGAGTGACATGAAAACGTGAGGACGCGGACATTGCTCGGGCCGCCGCGTAGCCTATGGCTGGGGTGGAATGCCTGTCCGGTTGACCAATGGGAGGCGTAAAGATGGATCCGAACGGCGGCGAAGCCGGATCAGACTCCAACGCGGCGTCTCGACATGAGAGCAACCGCAGGCGTCTGGAGCAGGTCGTCATCCGATTCGCCGGTGATTCCGGCGACGGGATGCAGTTGACCGGCGACCGGTTCACCTCGGAAGCCGCGCTGTTCGGAAACGACCTGGCTACCCAGCCGAACTATCCGGCCGAGATCCGCGCGCCGGCAGGGACGCTGCCCGGCGTTTCGTCCTTTCAGATCCAGATCGCCGGTCACGACATCCTGACCGCCGGTGACCGACCCGACGTCCTGGTCGCGATGAACCCGGCGGCACTCAAGGCCAACATCGGTGACCTGCCGCGCGGCGGCATCGTGATCGCCAACGCCGACGAGTTCACCAGACGTAACCTCACCAAGGTGGGCTACGCGAGCAATCCGCTCGAGTCCGACGAGTTGTCCGAATACGTGGTGCACTCCGTTCCGATGACGACCCTGACCCTCGGTGCCGTCGAGACCATCGGGGCCGCCAAGAAGGACGGCCAGCGCGCCAAGAACATGTTCGCGTTGGGCCTGTTGTCGTGGATGTACGGGCGGCCGATCGAGCCCAGCGAGAATTTCATCCGGGAGAAGTTCGTGCGCAAGCCCGATGTCGCGGAGGCCAACGTGCTGGCCCTGAAGGCGGGCTGGAACTACGGCGAGACCACCGAAACATTCGGCACCACTTTCGAGGTTCCTCGGGCGAGCCTGCCGGCCGGCGAATACCGCCAGATCTCGGGTAACACCGCGCTGGCCTACGGCATCGTCGCCGCGGGACAGCTGGCCGACATCCCCGTCGTGCTCGGCAGTTACCCGATCACGCCGGCGTCGGACATCCTGCACGAGCTGTCCAATCGCAAGAACTTCGACGTGTTCACCTTCCAGGCGGAGGACGAGATCGGCGGCATCTGCGCGGCGATCGGTGCAGCCTACGGTGGTGCACTCGGGGTGACCAGCACGTCCGGGCCGGGTATCTCGCTGAAGTCGGAGGCGCTGGGCCTCGCCGTGATGACCGAGCTCCCGCTGATCGTCATCGACGTGCAGCGGGGTGGCCCTTCGACAGGCCTGCCGACCAAGACCGAGCAGGCCGACCTGCTGCAGGCGTTGTACGGCCGCAACGGAGAGTCGCCGGTGGCCGTCCTCGCCCCGCGGACTCCGTCCGACTGTTTCGCGACGGCGCTCGAGGCGGTGCGCATCGCGGTCTCCTACCACACGCCGGTGATCGTGCTGTCCGATGCCGCGATCGCCAACGGTTCGGAGCCCTGGCGGATTCCCGATGTCGACGAGCTGCAACCCATCACACACGCCTACGCAAAGACCGGCGAGCCCTTTCAGCCCTACGCTCGCGACCCTGAGACGCTCGCTCGTCAGTTCGCCATTCCGGGCACGCCCGGCCTGGAGCATCGCCTCGGCGGACTGGAGGCGGCGAACGGTTCGGGCGACATCTCCTACGAGCCGGTCAACCACGACCTGATGGTGCGGTTGCGGCAGGCCAAGATCGACGGGATCTCGGTGCCCGACCTCGAAGTCGACGATCCGACGGGTGACGCGGAGTTGCTGCTGATCGGGTGGGGCAGTTCCTACGGCCCGATCGGGGAGGCCTGCCGGCGCGCGCGGCGCAGGGGCACCAAGGTCGCCCACGCCCACCTGCGCTACCTCAGCCCGTTTCCGGCGAATCTCGGCGAGGTGCTGCGGCGCTACCCGCAGGTGGTGGCGCCGGAAATGAACCTGGGCCAACTGGCGCTGGTGCTGCGCGGTAAATATCTGGTGGACGTGCAGTCGGTCACCAAGGTTCAGGGTGTTGCGTTCCTGGCCGACGAGGTGAGTCGAATCATCAACGCCGCTCGGGGCGGAACACTGGCCGAAATCGAGCGGGACAAGGCGATGGTCGCCAGAATGGCGGTGGTGACGGTCGGTGCGGGAGCGAACGCGTGACGTGCGCGGCGACGATGCAGAGCGAAGCGATGAGGTGGGGGCACCTCCCGCTTGCGGGGGAGAGCGGCGCTGGTGACTGAAGTGGTCGAGAATCTGGTGCGCACGGATCTCGGGGTGACCTCGACACCGACCAAGCACACCGGCGTGCCCACCGCTGATCAGCCACAAAGCGCCGACGACTACGCGAGCGACCAGGAAGTTCGGTGGTGTCCAGGCTGTGGTGACTACGTCATCCTCAACACCATCCGCAACTTCCTGCCCGACCTGGGGCTGCGTCGCGAGAACATCGTGTTCATCAGTGGCATCGGTTGCTCCAGCCGGTTCCCGTACTACCTGGAAACCTACGGCTTCCACTCGATTCACGGGCGCGCGCCGGCCATTGCGACGGGTCTGACGATCGCCCGCGAGGACCTTTCGGTGTGGGTGGTCACCGGCGACGGCGATGCGTTGTCAATTGGCGGGAACCACCTGATCCATGCGCTGCGCCGCAACGTCAACATCACCATCCTGTTGTTCAACAACCGGATCTACGGGCTGACGAAGGGCCAGTATTCGCCCACGTCCGAGGCCGGCAAAATCACCAAATCGACACCGATGGGATCGCTGGAGCAGCCGTTCAACCCGGTGTCCCTGGCGCTGGGTGCCGAGGCGACTTTCGTCGGTCGCGCGCTGGACTCCGACCGTACCGGGTTGACCGAGGTGCTGCGCGCCGCGGCCGGGCACCGCGGCGCCGCTGTGGTCGAAATCCTGCAGGAGTGCCCCATCTTCAACGACGG
>CAYVQQ010000140.1:0-8593 GCA_964453085.1 uncultured Mycobacterium sp. | reverse complement strand
CGTGCTGGATACCTATGTGATCTTCTGCTCTATGTAGGCCGATCCCCATCGGGTCTTGGCCGTGTAGGCGTTCCTGCTGAGCGCCATCGGCCCCGGCCAGGACGGACTGGCCGACCACGGGTATGTCCCGATCCCGGAGGCGTTCAAAGCGCGGTTGGCGACCGCCGTCAACGCCGTTGCCTGACCCGCTTCAGATGGTGGGCCGCAACGGCGGATTGACCGCGGTTTGTCGGGGGCGGCCGCTATGGTTTTTGCGCGTGGGCTGGAAGAGCCGTTCCGGCATCGGGGCGGGTGTACAGGTCTGCGGCCAGGTTGTGGGGTTCGCGGCGCGGTGACCGCGGCCGTGGATCCGCGGAGGGGTGCGTCCGCCTTACCTATTGCCGGTACTCGGGGCAGTAGGCGGTGATCGCCGCGTTGACGCCGGCCTCGGCCTGCGCGGGTGTCAGGCCGCTCTTGTGCTGCGTCGCCGCCGCGGCATCTGCGGGGCTGAGCCCATTCTTCAGTCCGGCGCACAGCCCTCGGGCGGTGGTGGTGGCCTCCTTGGGATCTTGGACGGTGACCCCGGGGATCTGCGCGGCAAGGTTCAGAAACACCTGATCGGGGCTGGATGCCCGCCGTTGCGGCGGCGTCGATTTCGGCGCAGCGGTGACGGTCGGATGAGCCGGGAACGGCGCCGGCGGCGCTGATGGGGGTCGCGACGCCGGTGCCGGCGGGGCCGCGACGGCCCGAACGGACGGCGGTGTCGGGGACGCCGGTTGCCGAGCCGGCGCCGGCCGCTGTGGAACCGGTACCGGCGGAGGCGTGAGGTTCCGCGCATGCCGGGGCCGCGGCGATACCGGGGACACCGTGACCCGTCCGTGTTGCGGGGCGCTGCTGTCGCCGTCGATCGCGTAGCCGGCTACACCGACCAGGTTGAGCGCGAGCACGGCCACCGCGGCGGCGAAGAGCCGGCGCCGCCCACGCCGTGGCGGCCGACCGGTGCCGCCGCGGGGCGCGGCTCCGCCTGGGCGGGGCCGGATAGCCGCGGGAATCTGCATGGTCGAAGCCGACTCCGTCGGCGCCCGCCAAGGCGCCGCCTCGGCGAACGCGCGGGCGAAATCGGTGCACCGGGCGAATCGGTCCGCGGGGTCCTTGGCGAGGGCCACGGCGAGCACCGGGTCGAACGCGGCGAGCTTGGCGCGGGTCTTCGCCAGCGCCGGCGGTGGCGCGGTGAGGTGGTGGCTGATCACCGCCACCGGGTTGGTGTAAGGGAACAGCGTCGATCCGGTCAGCAGGTGATAGGCGGTGGCCGCCAACGCATACTGGTCGGCGCGCCCGTCGGTCGGTTCGCCCGCCAACTGTTCGGGCGCGGCGTAGGGGAAGGTGCCGACGGTCATGTTGGTGGCGGTCAAGCCACCGGCATCGGCGATGTGGCGGGCGATGCCGAAGTCGCTCAGCAGAATTCTCTGCTCGCCGTCACCGGGCTTGCTGATCAGGAGGTTTGCGGGGTTCACGTCGCGGTGCAGGATGTCGTGGTGCTCATGCGCGTAGTCGAGCGCGCCGGCGATCGCAGCGATGATCGTGACGACCTGGTCCGCCGGCATCCCGACCGGGTAGCGATCGCGTAGCAGGCTGGCCGCGTCGGTACCGTCGACGAAGTCCATCGCGATCCACAGCCGCCCGGCGAATTCGCCACGATCGTTGACGCGCACGATGTTGGGGTGCCATAGCGCGGCCGCCAGGTCCGCCTCTGCGATGAAGCGCCGGCGGTAGTCGGCATCGGCGGAGAGGTTGTCGCCCAATATCTTCAGGGCTTCACAGCGAGGCAGCCGCGGATGCTGGGCGAGATAGACCTCACCCATCCCGCCGGATCCCAGCAACCGGATGATCCTGTATCCGGCGAACACCTGCGCGGTGCGCAGCAGCGGGGTGCTCATGGTGTTCTCCTCGTGGTTCTCCTCGGCAAGCCGCCCGAAGGCCCACTATTCGATTTCAGCACATCATCGTGTCCACGGACAGGGAAATGCGTCCTGTGCCACGCGATCCCGGAGGACGGAACGCCGTCAGAGCATCGAATCGACCATCATTCCACCGGACCTGGCGGAATGGGTGGTGGCCGAACCGTCCTGCCGGAAGTCGATGAACGCCGACAGCATGTTCGTGGTGTTCAACAGCTCGTCGAAGACGCCGAGGACGGGAATGGTGCCCTGCTGTGTCGATATGTCGGCGGTGTAGTCGATCGAGGCCTGTTGCTGGAACTTGGCGCTGTGCAGCGATTTCGTGGAAGGCCCGGTCAAGTTCGTCACGTTGGTCAATCCGGTGCTCGGCGTGCTGGTCAACTTGTTGATGTCGGCCTGCAACTCGGCGAGGATGTCCGTCCCGCCGGCCGGTTTGACCTCCACCTGGATTCGGGCGGTGGAATCGGCGTTGTAGAGCGTCACCCAGTTCGGGCCCCGGTTGGTGAGTGTCCAGCCCGGTGCCGGGGTCAGCGAGATGCCGTTGGCGATGGCGATCGGGCCAGCCGATGTCAGCCGGACTGCGGCGCTCCACGGTCTAGGGGATGTCGATGAAAACGTCTCTGGTGCAGTTGTTTCCGCTGTGACGGGGTGGCCGCGGGGCGGCGTTCGCGGCGGTTCGTGCGGGCTGGTGATGCCGCCCACGGCGATCGCGGCGGTCACGGCGACGACGATCGGGTACCGCACCGGCGGAGGCGTTTGCGGAGGCGTGGATGACATCATGGCCTTGGCTCCTGGTCGCACTCTCATGGTCGTGCCGCCGGCGCGGCGCCGGCGGGGCCCGACGGCGGGGCCGGACGGCGTACCAGCGCGGCCGTGGCCGTCCCGCAGACCTGACAGAACGCGGCGCCGGCGCCCAGTGCCGCGCCGCAGTGCGCGCACGTCTGGCCGGCGTCGGGAGCGCCGCTCAACGCGGCATCTGCGGTGAGAGCCGCCCGGGCTTCGGCCAGGAGCGAGGTGTGCAACGCGTCGCGGGCGCCGAGGATCCCGGCCGCGGCCAGCACCAGTGCCACCAGCGTGGTCAGCACGATGCCCCGGGTGCCGTAGGGTGTCAGCAGGACGGTCGCCAACTCGTACAGCACGACCAGGCCCAGACCTTTGGCGATTCCCGCCGCGACACTGACGCCGGCGCCACGCAGCGGAATCACGGCCACGGCCGCGGCCGTGGCGAAGATGACGGGCTGCAGGAAACCGAGTGTCAGAGCGATGAACGCCACGTGCGCCGGATCCCCGGCGGTCGCCTCGATGCGGCTGAACGCTCCGCGCTGCACGACAACGCTCAACCCCAGCGACAGCGCGGCCCCACTGAGCGAACAGACGACCACGGCGTCGACGGCGTGCTTGAAGGCTGCGCGCGCGGTGATCGCCATCGGCGCGACCAGCAGCGCGGCAAAGCCCACCACCGGGACGAGCACGCCCAACTCGAGGACGTGGGTGAGCGCGGGCATCCGGTGGTCCGGGGCGGCCAGCAGCACCGGCGCGGTGAAGCGGCTTTCGAGGACGCCCACCCCCGCGCCGAGCAGCACCGAGAGCACAACCGCCGCACCGATGACGGTGACGGACTCCCGCGGCCACACGTCGTGGTCGTACACGTAGACCAGCACCGCCGCCGGCAGCGCGACGGCCGCCAGCACCAACGCCACCGACAGCGCCCCGAACGCCGCGGCGACCAGCGCCGCCAGCAAGATCACCGCGATCGCGGTGCGGTAGATGTGGTGCCGACCACCGGCGAGGTGCGGCATCAGGGTGCTCATCACCGCCAACGCCCGCACCGGTTCGTCGGGATGGGCGGCGAAATGCCCGGACCGGTCGATCGCCGGATGCAACGGCGTACCGCAACGGGCGCAGAAGCGGGCCGCATCGGGGTGCGGGGTCGAGCAGACAGGGCACTCCATTGCGCACCATGCTTTCCCGCCGCGGGCATGGCGACCACCAACCACGCACACCCGAGCGCGTCAGAACCGCTAATCCCGACCGTACAACCGACCGACTGGCCGACGCCGGAACCGAAGGTCCTCACCGGTCGGGACCAAGGGCTCTACCTTTGATGCTGCGGGACCATCGGCACCGCGGGACGATGTTTCACCCGGATCCGCGGGCCGTCACAGCATGGAGTTGATCATCGTCTGGGCGACGCCGGCGATGCCGCCGGGCGAGACGGTGGTTTCCCGATAGTCGATGAACGCCGACAGCCGGTTCGAGGGGTTCAGCAGCTCCATGAACACACCGAGGATGGGCGTGGTGTTGATTCCCAGCCGGTCGTCCGCGGTGTAGTCCATGCGGGCTGCCTGCTGAAAGTTTCTGCCCTGCACGGTCTTGGTCTTGATTCCACCCGACGGGGCCAGATTGGTCAGGATGGTGTTGGCCACCTCGTTGTCGACGTCGGCCTGCAACGCAGCGGCCACATCGGTCCCGGCGGCCGGTTTGATCGTGACCCGCATCTTCGCGCCGGCGTCGGTGTCGGCCAGCGTGACCCAGTTCGTGCCCCGATCCTCAAGATCCCAGCCGGGCGCGGGCGTGATGGAGATGCCCTGGTCGATGACGATCGGTTCGGACGAGGTGAGCGTGATCGCCACGCCGCGGGCCGTCGTGGTCGCGGGCGAGGCTTGCTCGGCCGGCTGGACGGTGCCGGTGAGAGCGGCCGCGCCGGCCACCAGGAGGCCCGCCGCGACGACGGTCGGCCGCAGTCGGTGCCTGTCTCGTCGCACGGTGCCGCGGTACGTCAAAGACGCGGCGGTGTGGGGTAGCGGTGACGTCGATGACATGGTGGCTTCTCTTTCAGTTGTGGTTGTCGGCACGTGCGAGCGATGTTCGGTCTTTCGTCAGCCGCGCTCCGAGGAGGCAGCGTAGCGGTCTTCGATGGCATGAATCAGCTGGCGTCGTATGCGTTGCACGTCGGCGGCGCGGCGCGCCGCCAGCTCGTCTTCCCAGGCGGCGACCTGCGCGGCGAGGTCCGTGTCGGCGATTGTGTCGCCGAGCCAGCGGGAAAAATCGCCGCGTTCGAGGTGGTACTGCAGCACCCGCGAATCGAGACACCCCAGCACGGAACGGAACTCATGCATGGTGCCCGCGGCCGGGACGGCGTGCCCGTCGGTCGAGTGAAAGTAGAACCGGCGCTCCTTCGGCAGCGACACGTCGGCGTACTTGTGGCTGTGCCGCACATGGCCGGTGCGGCGTGCCGCGATCGTGAAGGCGCGGGGCGCCGCCGTGCCGAACTGGATGGTTGCCCGCCGAATCGGTTCGGGCGCGACATCGCTCACCGGGTCGATACCGCCGACGGTGAGCACGATGTCGGTGTCGCCGACCTCACCCGCGGGCAGCAAGGCGGGCAGGAACGACGACAGCAGGTAGCCGCCGCGCCGCGTCCAGTGCGGCTGCTGTTCGGCGCCCAGCAGGTGAGCCTCGTCGTAGATGACCCAGTGGGGAAATCCGCGGGCCTCCCGATGCGCTTCGGCCGCCGGACGCAGTCGTTGCAGATAGTCGATCTTCTCGACCGTGGGCAGCGCCGAGACATCCACGACCAGCCCCGTGTGCGGATGCAGCAGACTGACCAGTTCCGCCGGTTCGGGTAGCCCCGCCTCGGCGTCGACGACCTGGACGCGGTTGAGCTGCTCGAGTTGTCGATGGTCGCCTTCGGGGTCGACGAGTAGCACGCAGTAGCCGGCGTCCATCCATTCCTCCGCCAACAAGCCGACCAGGTAGCTTTTGCCTGAGCCGGCCGGGCCGGTGACCATCATGCGCGCCTGGCTGCCCGGCACCTTCGCCGGTGTCCCGTCATCGAAGGTCCCGATCTGCACCCACCGCCGCGGCGGGCACCAGCGCCGTGCTCCGCTGAGGTATGCGCTGCCGAGCATTTCGGCGACTCCGGCGCCGTCTGGTTGGTCGAGCACCAGATCGGCGTGTTCGCGCAACGACGGGACCGCATCGGCGACGGCGGCGCCGATTTCGGCCGACCCGAACAGTGAGAGGTCGTTTTCGGCATCGCCGACGGCGATCGTGTTGTGGGGGGAGAGGTGCAGCCGCGCCAGCAGCGCGGCTAGGCCGGTCCCCTTGGTGACCCCGGCGGGCACCACCATCAGCTCGGCCCGGTTCCGCACGATCTGACAGTCCAGGCCCAGCTCGCCGATCACTTCGAGGACCGTCGGGGCGTGCTCACCGTGGGTGGCCAGGATGACCTCGCCGCGCCGGTTTGCCACGCCGCGCTCATCCAGTGCCGCGGCCAGGGCCCGGTCGACCGGCGCCGACAGCGGATAGGTTTTCCCGCCGATCCTGGCCACCGCCCCGTTTTCCAGCACCAGCGCATCGACACGGCTGGCGATCTGCGGGAAGCTGGCCGCCAGTTCGGCCCCGATCCGGCCGGTGGCCAGCACCACCAGCAGACCGTCGCGACGCACCTGCTCGATGGCCTGCAACGCCTCCTTCGAGATCCGGCCCGCCGAGGTCAGTGTGCCGTCCAAGTCCAGGGCCACCACCCGAAAGAAGCCCACACCCCGATCCCTTCTGCTGCCACGACATCGACCCGGCTGGCGCCGCGACCACGAGAAGAATAGGCAGCCCGATCGCGCGCTGGGCAGGGTCGTTCGTCCCCATCCGCGGATCGAACGTCCCGATGCGCACGCGTGGTCCTTTTCCGTCGTCCGCGGCTTGGTGCAGTGCCTCGCCACGCTCTTGTCCACCGTGGGGTCAGAGTTTGCCTGCCACGAAGTCGGCGGCCTGCTTGGGCATGCCGGCCTGGATGTATGCCCCCGCAAGGTGCTGGGGCCAGTTGTCGTTCCAGGTGTCGGGGTTGGCCGGGTTGCAGATGGGGTCGTCGCCGTCGCACAGCTCGATGGTCTTGGCGCTGTACGCCGGGCTCAGGTTCGTGAAGGGGCCGATCCACTGAGTTCCGTTGCCGAACAGCGCGACGGCGGCGATGTGCTGGTCGGCCTCCGCCGGGAGCGGGTCGTCGAACCCGAACGCGGCGAAGGGCACCGCGAGCACGACGTCGGTAACCGCCGCGCCGAGGGAGTACCCGCCCAATACCAGTCTGGTGTTCGGGCAGTTGTCGATCATGTAACGAACGTGCTTGCTCATGTCGTTGGCGCCGACGGCCACCTCCGTGTTGGCGGGGTAGTTCACCGCGTACACGCCGATGTTCTTGCCCGTCTTGGACCTGAGCGCGTCGATGAACGCGTTGCCGACCGCACCCACTCCGGGCGGTTCCAGACGCCCGCGGGCGAACACGACCTGCACCGGCGGGCAGCCGGCGGCTGCGGCCGGCCACGCGGCCCCCGGCGTCCCGGACGGCAGCACCATAACGGCCATCAAGGCGGCCACCGCCGACGCGACGGCGGCCGACCTGGGGACCGACCTACCGACGAGCGGGACAGCCACAGGTGAATTCAAAACGATGTGCGGCCGACCCACAAGCGGGCGCGGGCATGCGGGCCGTCCCGGGCGCCGGGTTCGCCCGTCCGCCGGTGCGGTGGGCTTTGTTAGCATCGCGCGATGCACGTTTCGGCTGCACCCGGCGGATCGGGTGACGCGCGGCCGTTCTCACGACGTGACGTTCTCAAATTCGCCGTCGCTCCCGTCCTGCTGGGTGCGGGGGCGGCCACCGCCCCGCTCGGCGAGCCGACGGCGTCGGCCGGCGACCTCCAGCTAATCGATTTCGCCGAGCGCAGGATCGCGCCGGCGGAGATCAAGGCTGCGGGCTATGACGGCGTGATCAGCTACGTCTCCGAGCCAAGGCCCGGCGCGCACTTCGAAGCCAAACCGTTGACCCGCGAGTACGCCGACGCGCTGCGCGCGGCGGGCTTGCACATCGTCAGCAATTACCAGTACGGCAAGCCCAATTGGCCCGGAGCCCCGTCGGATTTCACCCGCGGGTACGACGGCGGCGTGGCCGACGCGCAGACCGCGCTGCGGCTGCACACCGCGGCGGGCGGGCCGGCGTCGGCCCCGATCTTCTTCAGCGTCGACGAAGACATCGACGTCAACACGTGGAACACGGTGGCCGTCAACTGGTTTCGCGGATTAAACGCGGTGATGGGAGTCGGCCGCACCGGCGTGTACGGCAGTTACCAGGTGTGCGGCTGGGCGATTCGCGACGGCGTGGTCGGCGCATCGAGCAGCGCCGGGCACCGTTGGGCCTGGCAGACGAAGGCGTGGTCGCGCGGGCTACGCGAGCCCGAGGCCGTGCTGTATCAGGCGGTGGTCAACAGTCCGTCGAACCCGGGCCCCCTGCTGGGCGGCATCAACGTCGACGTCGACGACGTCCTCGCCGCCGATTACGGCCAGTGGGATCTCGCCCGCTGACGCATCCCCATCGCTAGCTATAGCTAGCCGGAGTTCAGGGCACTGCCCTTGCGCCACTGATCCCAGCTGAGCGTCCAGTCGCCGTTCTGCGCCAGTGTCAGCGGTGGCCCGCCGGTGTTGCGGACCTCGACGACGTCGCCCGGCACGGAGAAATCGTAGAACCATTTCGCGTTGTCGGCGTTGAGGTTCAGGCATCCGTGTGAGGTGTCGCGGTGTCCTTGGGCCCACACGGTCGCGTCGAGCTGATGCAGGTAGATACCGTCGGTGCTGATCTTGGTGGCGTAGTGGATGGTCTCGCGGTA
>CAYVQQ010000139.1:0-8606 GCA_964453085.1 uncultured Mycobacterium sp. | reverse complement strand
TTCATCGTCATCGACACGCTGACCGCCGACAGGTCGATGCCGTCGAACAGCTGCCGCATGTCCAGGATGGAATCGATTGCCACGCCTGCCATTCCGACGTCACCCTGCACGCGCGGGTGGTCGGAGTCGTAGCCGCGGTGGGTGGCCAGGTCGAAGGCCACCGACAGTCCCTTCTGGCCGGCGGCCAGGTTGCGCCGGTAGAACGCGTTGGAGTCCGCGGCGGTGGAGAACCCGGCGTACTGGCGGATCGTCCACGGCTGGTTGACGTACATCGTCGGGTAGGGCCCGCGGATGAACGGCGGCTCGCCGGGGAAGCTGTGCAGCGGATACCCGTCGGCCTGCGCGGCGGCACGGTCGGCGGCGACGTAGACCGGCTTGACGTCGATGCCCTCCGGGGTCTGCCAGGTCGCGTCCCGGCCCGCCGCGACCCGAGCGGGTGGCGGGGCGGCGCGGTCGCCGTGCAGCGGGACCTCGGCGAAGCTGCCGATCGCGGCGGTGCGTGCGGTCATCGCGGCTATGCCCCCAATCGGGTGAGCAGATGCGACAGGGCTTCCACCGCATCGATCCTCGTGGTCAGGTACTCGTCGGGCCGGGGTCGGGCATCGCCCATCGCCTGCTCCGGGCCGGCCAGGTAGACCCGCGGCACACCGGCGCCGCGGGCCGCCTCCACGATCCCCGCGGCCTCGTCCCCGTAGCGCTTGTCGGTGCCGCAGATGACCGCCGCCTCCGGTGCGCCGGCATCGGAAACCGCCGGCGCCACGCCGGCCGCGTCGACGGTTCCCGGGTTGATCGCCTCGATGCCGCCGGAGGCCAGCAGGTTGGTGGCGAACGTCGCGCGGACGTTGTGCTCGGCCAGCGGGCCCAGCGGCAACAGCAGCGCCCGCGGCCGGGCGCCGGTGCGGGCCAGGAAGGCATCCGAACGGTCCCGCAGCGCCTCGAACGCGGCGCCGTAGCGCACCACCCTTGGCGCAGGTGGCACCGTTGGCGCCGAATCCGGTTGCGGCAGAGCCGGTTCGGCCAGGTTCGGAAACTCGTTGACCCCGGTGATCGCGGTGCGGCGGTGCGCGACGTCCTCGGCCCGGCGCGCTGCCACGCCCGCGATCTGCCCGGCGAGGTAGTCGCGGGCGTCGGCGAACCCGCCGCGGGACTCGATCGCCTGGAAGTGCTGCCAGGCGTCGCGGGCCAGCTCGTCGGTGAGTTCCTCGACGAACCACGAGCCGCCGGCCGGGTCCAGCACCCGGCCGACGTGGGATTCCTCCAGCAGCAGCAGCTGGGTGTTGCGCGCGATGCGGCGCGCGAACCCGGCCGACACGCCCGGCAAACCACCCGGGATCGCCACGTCGAACGGGTGCACCAGCACGGTGTCGGCGCCGCCGACACCCGCGCCGAACGCCGCCACCGTGACCCGCAGCATGTTCACCCACGGGTCGCGCTGCGTCATCATCGGCAGCGAGGTCTCGGCGTGCAGCACCGCCGCGCCGCCGCCGGGGTCACCGGCGACCTCGGCGACCCGCGCCCACAACAGGCGGGCGGCCCGCAGCTTGGCGATGGTCATGAACTGGTCGTCGTCGGCGGCCAGGCGGAAGCTGACCTGGCGCAGCGCGGCGCCCACCGGGATCCCCGATTCGACGAGCATCCGCAGGTAGGCCACCGCGGCCGCCACGACACCGGCCAGCTCCCACGCCGCGCTGGCACCCAGATTGTGCAACGCCGGCCCGTCGACGGTGATCGCGCGCACGCCGCGGCGCCCGGCCGCCCGGGCCGCGACCGCGACCACGTCCTCGACCGGGCACGACGGCCGGCCGCCCAGCGACGCGGTCAACGGGTCGGCACCCAGGTCCACCGACGGCGTCGCGCCGGACTCCGTCCGGTCCGCCGGCCCCAGCACCGCGTCGCAGGCAGCCGGATAGTCGGCGCCCGCGTCGAGGATCAGCGGCACCCGATCCAGGCGCGCGTCGGCGAGCAGGCCACCGAGCCGCCCGGGCGTCACGCCGGACTCCCCCACCCGAATCAGCAGCGCACCGACCCCGTCGGTCAGCGCGGCCAGCACCGCCGCCGCGTCGGCGCCTGAGCCCGGTTGGGGGAACGCCTCGGCGACCTTCCAGCCGGTGTTGACGGCCGCGCCGCCGCCGCGCACGTAGGGCCACTCGCCCGGCGGCGGCGGCTCGGGCAGCTCGTCGAGAGCGGTGTAGAGAGCCCGGATGGCAAACCCGTCGTAGGTCGGGGTGTCCAGGGAGCGCTCGGGCTCCGCGCCGAACTCCCTGGGGTCACGCCCGGTACTCTTGGCCAGCACGCCCGCGACCGCGGTGCGCCAGCGCGCCAGCGCACCGCCTGCCGGTTCGGCGGGCACCGTCGTTGGTACGTCCACGGACACCGACCGCTCCTGTGATCGCAGGAATTGCCAATCTTCCCCGGGTCACCCCTTGCTGACCAGGCTAATTGATCGCTCGAGGCCCGCCGGCGGCGAGGTCGCCGTCGCGAAACGCCAGACTCGGGCAACGCGGAATTCACCTGCTGCCCGTAGCCTTTGAAGATGTGACGGCCCCCGCCACCGGCAAAGCGATCAGCACCTCGCGCGCCCTCACCGGCGCGCTGAGCGCGACCGCGCGCCAGTTGTCGCGGCCGCGCGCGGTGATGACGGCGCTCGGGGTCGGGATCGTGGTCGCGGTGGCGCTGCTGGTGCCGCTGCCGACCGCGGTGCAGGTGCAGGAGTGGGCGCGAACCGTGGGCCCGTGGTTCCCGCTGGCGTTTCTGGCGGCGCACGTCGTCGCCACCGTGGCACCGATACCCCGCACGGCGTTCACGCTGGCCGCGGGCCTGCTGTTCGGCCCGCTGCTGGGCGCGCTGATCGCGGGGTCCGCCAGCGCCGCCAGCGCGGTGATCGCCCTGCTGCTGGTGCGCGCGGCGGGATGGCAACTCGGCCGCCTGGTCCGCCACGACATGGTCGACAAGGTGGACCAACGCCTGCGGGAGCGGGGCTGGCCGGCGGTGTTGTCGCTGCGGCTGATCCCCGTCGTGCCGTTCTCCGCGCTGAACTACGCGGCCGGCGCGTCGGCCGTGCGGGTGCTGCCGTTCGCGGTCGCGACCGTCGCCGGCCTGCTGCCCGGCACCGTCGCCGTGGTCATCCTCGGCGACGCGCTGGCCGGCCACCCGGACCCGCTGCTGTATCTGATGTCGCTGTGCACCAGCGCCCTGGGTCTGCTGGGCCTGGTCTTCGAGATCCGCCACTACCGGCGCCGGCACCGCCCGACCGCCGAGTAAGGGAACACCCCCGGCTACCCGCTCAGTTCCGGCGGCGTCCCCGGATAGTCCTCCGCCGGCTGCCGGGCGATCGCCTCGGCCTTGGCCACCGCCCGGGCGATCGCCGGATCGGTCTCGGTGGAGAACCAGTCCGCAACGTCGGCGTCGTCGCTTTGGGCCGGTGCGGGCGCATCGTCGACCGGCGACGGCTCGAACCGGAACACCCCGTCCGCGCCCGGTTTGCCCAGCATCCTGGTGAACCCCTGCAACGCCGCGTTGAAGTCGCTCGGCACCACCCACACCTTGTTGGCGTCGCCGCGGGCCAGCTCCGGCAGTGTCTGCAGATACTGGTAGGCCAGCAACTCCGGGGTGGGCCGGCCGGCCTTGATCGCGGCGAACGTCTTCTCGATGGCCTTGGCCTGCCCCTGCGCCTGCAGGTAGGCCGCGGCGCGCTCACCCTGCGCGCGCAGCATGCGGGATTGCCGGTCGGCCTCGGCGGCCAGGATCGCGGCCTGCTTGGCCCCCTCGGCGGCCAGGTTCTGGGCCTGCTTCTGGCCCTCGGCCTCCTTGATCGACGACTCCCGCACACCCTCGGCGGTCAAGATCATGGCCCGCTTCTCGCGGTCCGCCTTCATCTGCTTCTCCATCGAGGCCTGGATCGCCGGGGGCGGGTCGATGCGGCGCAATTCGACCCGCGCCACCCGCAGGCCCCACCGGTTGGTGGCCTCGTCGAGCACGCCGCGAAGCTGGGCGTTGATCACCTCGCGGGAGGTCAGGGTCTCCTCCAGCGTCATGCCGCCGACGACGTTGCGCAGCGTGGTCGTGGTGAGCTGCTCGACCCCGACGATGTAGTTGCTGATTTCGTAGACGGCCGCCTGCGGGCTGGTGACCTGGAAGTAGACCACCGTGTCGATGGACAGGGTGAGGTTGTCCTGGGTGATCACCGGCTGCGGCGGAAACGACACCACCCGCTCGCGCAGGTCCACCCGCGCGCGTACCCGGTCGATGAACGGCACCAACAGCGTCAGCTGGCCGCTGACCGTGCGGCTGTACCGACCCAGCCGTTCGATCACCGCCGCCTCGGCCTGCGGGATGAGGGCGACCGACTTGGCCACCACGACGATGGCGAAGATCACCAAAACCGCCAGCAACACCAGGCCGGCAACAGCTCCGTGCACCGGAGTTCCTTTCTCTCGCAGCGTCTGTGTCTCTGGCAGCGTCCGTGGACGCCGTTACACGGTCCCGAACACCACCGCGGTGGCGCCGTCGATGCGCACGACGGTGACCGATTCCCCCGGTTCGTAGACGTCGCCGTCGTTCAGCGGCCGCGCCGTCCACACCTGGCCGTCGAGCTTCACCCGGCCCTCGTCGCGGGCCACCCGGTCGAGCACCAGCGCGCTGCGGCCCTCCAGCGCCTGAATGCCCAGCCGCGGCTCCCTGGGCGTGAGCCTGCGCCGCAGCGCGGGCCTGACCAGCACCAGCAGCAGCACCGAAACGATCAGGAACACCAGCCCTTCGGCCCAGATCGGCCAGTCCGCCAGCCAACTGACCGCCGCCGCGGCCAGCGCGCCGCCGCCGAGCATGAGCAGGAACATGTCGCCGGTGAGGGCCTCCGCGCTGGCCAGCACCAGTGCGGATATCAGCCAGAGCACCGCGCCGGGCATGCGGCCAGAATACGCGTGCTCGCGCACGATCGGCCCACACCGGACAGAGGAACTACACTGCGACATCGTGTGGTGTCCCAGTGTTTCGCTGTCCCTGTGGGCCAACGCCTGGCTCGCGGGCAAGGCCGCGCCCGACGACGTCTTGGACGCGCTATCCCTTTGGACGCCAAAACAATCCGTCACCGCATATGACGCGGCCGCGGCGGAGCGTACCGGGCTGCCGTGGCCCGACGTCAACGACGCCGGGGCGGTGTCGCTGTTGCAGACCGTGCGCACGGCGACGGGACGGCCGGCGACCGGCGACCCGGCCCGGTTGCGCGGCACCATCAACATGCTGCTGCCGGTGCCCGGCGACGTGCGGGGACTGCCCGCCGGAACCCAGTTCCAGCGCGACGCCGTGGCCGCGGGCGAGGCGATCGTCGTCACCGGCCCCGACGGCGCCGTGGGGCTGGTCCCCGAGTTCGCCTACGACGACTGCGAGAACGCGGGCCTGCCCGAACCGTCCACGCTGTCCTGGACGGTGTACTCGTTGCCGGGCGCGCCGGTGCCGCATCACCATGAACTCGGCGACGCCGAGTACTCGCTGCGGTCGGCCGTACGCGCCGCCGCCGACGAACTGGGCCTCCTTGAGCTCGGGTCGGCGGGGTCCGACATCGACGACCCGCGCAGGCTCGTCGAGCAGCTACTGGAATCCGCACGGCAGCACCGGATTCCCGATCACGCCCCGTCACGAGCCCTGCGGGTGCTGGAGAAGGCGGCGCACGTCGATGCGATCATCGCGGTCAGCGCGGGCCTGAGCCGATTGCCGGACCCGCCCTACGGCGGGTACGCCGGGCTGGAGCCGATCGCGGCGCAGTCCTCGTCGGAGTCACGCATCGCCAACGACGCGCTGCGGCCGCTGACCGCGGTGGTGCGTTCGGCGCGGATGGCCGCGGTCACCGCGATCCTGCATTCGGCGTGGCCCGACTGACCCGTTCTACCGCTCACCCGCCGCGCAGTGCGGCGGGCGGCACGGCTCGCCGTTGACGCTGGCCAGGCAGCCCGGCACCGGGTCACGGCTCCTCACCCGCACGGGTGCGAGGCCGCCGCGCAGTTCGTCGATCAAACCGGCGGCCAGCCGGGCGAGTCGCCGGTCGGCGTTGGGTGTCGCGGCCCGGGCGAACGCCACGCCCGCCGCCTCGGCCTGCAGGCGCAACGCGTGGTCGAGGTCCCACACCACCTCGATGTGGTCGGCGAGGAAGCCGATCGGGCACACCACGACGGCGTCGGTGCCGGCTTGCACCAGCGCAGCCAGGTGGTCGCCCACGTCGGGTTCCAGCCAGGGCACCTGCGGCGGCCCCGAACGCGACTGCCACACCACGTCGTACTCGTCGTATCCGGCGGCCGCGGCCACCAGCCTTGCGGCATAACCGACCTGGCGGCTGTAGAGGTCCGGGCCGCAGCGCCGGTCGGCGGCCACCGGGATCGAATGCGCGGTGAACACCAGTCGCGCATCACCCGCGACGGTGGCCGCGGCCTTGGCGATCGACTCGGCGAACATCTCGACGAACAGCGGATGGTCGAAGTACGGCCGCAGCTTGACCAGCTCGGGCGCGCCGGGCCCGGTCACCCGCCGGGCCCGGGCGATGTCCGCGACATACTGGGTGCAGCTGGAATATCCGCTCCACGCCGAGGTGGTGAACACCGCCGCCCGGCGAACACCGTTGTCGCGCATGGTCGCGACGGTCTCCTCGACGTAGGGGTCCCAGTTGCGGTTGCCGAAGTACACCGGCAGGCCCAACTCCGCCCGCAGCTCGGTGATCAGCGCGCGGTTGATCCCGTTGATCGGCGACACCCCGCCGAAACGCAGGTAGTGTTCGGCGACCTCGTCAAGGCGTTCGGGCGGTACGCCGCGGCCGCGGGTGACGTTCTCCAGGAACGGCCGCACCTGCTCGGGCCCCTCCGGACCGCCGAACGACAACAGCAGGACCGCGTCGAATTGCATTCGGTACTACACCAATTGGGTGCTCGCTCCGCCGTCGGCGAAGATGATGGTGCCGGTCGTCGCGGGCAGCCACTCGGAGAGCAGGGCGCACACGGTCTTGGCGACCGGCGTGGGGTCCTTCATGTTCCAGCCGATCGGAGCGCGCTGGTTCCAGCCGTCCTCCAGCAGCTGCATCTGGGCGCCGGCCTCCTCGCCGAGCGCGCCGCCGACGATCGCACTCATGGCCAGCGTCCGGATCGGTCCCGCGGCAACCAGATTCGACCGCACGCCGTACCTGCCGGCCTCGCGCGCCACGAACCTGTTCACCGACTCCAGCGCGCTCTTGGCCACCGTCATCCAGTTGTAGGCGGGCATGGCGCGGCTCGGGTCGAAATCCATCCCGACGATGCTGCCGCCCGGGTTCATGATGGGCAGCAGCGCCTTTGCCAGGGACGCGTACGAGAACGCCGAGATGTGAATGCCCTTGGACACGTCTTCGTAGGGCGCGTCGAAGAACGGGGTGATGCCCATCCCGGTCTGCGGCATGAAGCCGATCGAGTGCACCACGCCGTCGAGCTTGTTGTCCCGCCCGATCACCTCGGTCACCCGGTCGGCGAGCGTGTTCAGGTGCTCCTCGTTCTGCACGTCGAGCTCGAGCAGCGGCGCCTTCTGCGGCAGCCGGTCGGCGATGCGCTGGATCAGCCGCAACCGGTCGAACCCGGTCAGCACCAAGTGCGCCCCCGCCTCCTGGGCCACCTTGGCGATGTGGAACGCGATCGACGCGTCGGTGATGATCCCGGTGACCAGGATTCGTTTGCCTTCGAGCAATCCCGCCATGTCCGTCCTAATCTTGTGGTTTGGTCAGTGGCCCATACCCATGCCGCCGTCGACCGGGATGACCGCACCGGAGATGTAACTCGCGTCCTCGGACGCGAGGAAGCTGACCACCCCGGCGACCTCGGCGGCGGTGCCGATCCGCTTCGCGGGGATGAACTGCAGCGCCCCCTCCTGAATCCGCTCGTCCAGGGCGCGGGTCATGTCGGTGTCGATGTAGCCCGGGGCCACGACGTTGGCGGTCACGTTGGCCTTCGAGAGCTCCCGGGCGATCGAGCGGGCCATGCCGATCACACCGGCCTTGGAGGCCGCGTAGTTGGCCTGGTTGCCGACCCCCCAGGTGCCGGACACCGAACCGATGAAGATCATCCGGCCGAACCGCTTCTTCTGCATGCTGCGCGACGCCCGCTGGGCGACCCGGAACGCACCGGTGAGGTTGGCGTCGATGACCTTCTGGAATTTCTCCACGGTCATCCGCATGAGGAATGCGTCCGCGGCCAGTCCGGCGTTGGACACCAGCACCTCGACCGGGCCCTGGTGCTCCTCGACCTCCTTGAAGGCGCGATCGACGGCTTGCTCGTCGGTGACGTCGCACTCGACGCCGAACAGCCCCTCGGGCACCCCGGAGCCGCGGTGCGTGACGGCCACCTTGTGGCCGTCGGCGGCCAGCCGCCGCGCTATCGCCAGACCGATCCCCCGGTTTCCCCCGGTGACCAGGACGGAACGGGACACGAACGGGGGCCGGACCGCCTCCGCGTCGTCGGTGCTCTTGCCGGTGGCCGTGTCAGTCACTCCGCAAACCTAGCGCCTCGACTCGGCGGCACCGGCACCTCCCCCTCGTCGTGTCGCGAGGGTGACCGGGATGCGATTCGCGGCCCGGATTTTCGCGGTGCGGTTACGCTCAG
>CAYVQQ010000138.1:6982-8632 GCA_964453085.1 uncultured Mycobacterium sp. | reverse complement strand
ACTCGGCCATCTTCCAGAGCCTGCCGGAAGACCGCGCCGCCTGGGCGCGGCGCGCGTTGTCTGTCGCCAACACCAACGTGATGGCGCTCTACCTGTGGCACATGATCCCGGTCGTGATCGTCGCCGTCGTCGCGTACCCGGCAGGCCTGCTGCCGCAACCGGCCGAGGGGTCGGCGGCCTGGTGGCTGGCCCGACTGGAGTGGGTCGCCGTCGTGAGCGCGGTCGCGGCCGTCGAGATGGTCGTATTAGGTTGGCAGCGAAGGATTTTCAGCGCTCCGCTACCCACGGTGCCGATCCGGCTCCCCCGTCGCTGGGGCGAGCCCGTCATGTTGGTTGGCGCTGCGCTGGCGGTCTACAGCCTCGAAAACCTGTCCGCCGACGGTTTCGTCCCGAACGGACGCTTCCCGTCGTTGACCGCGGCGGTGTTCGCGGCCGGCCTGATCCTGGTGATGTTTCGCCCCGCGGATCCCCGGCTCAGCCGGTGAACTCCTTCGTCGGCATCCAAAAAGTCCACAACCGACCCCTCCGCGGCACCGCGCATCCGCCGCGAGCCGGCCGGATCTTGCGCGGGTAGGCGCCCTCAAGCCGCCGCTGAGGCCCTGGCGACGATCACCGGCACCCGCACGGAATGCAGCACCGCGTTACTGACCGAGCCCAGCAACATGCCCGCGATGCCGCCCCGGCCGTGACTGCCCATGACGACCAGCTGCGCCGAACCGGCCCTCCCGATGAGTTCATGCGCCGGCCGGTCGCGCACGACCAGTCGGCGCACCGTGACGTCGGGATAGCGTTCCTGCCATCCGGCGAGCCGCTCGGCGAGACTGCGCTCCGCCTCCCCCAGTAGCTCGGGTAGACTCGACTCCCCGAGATCGGTGACCGTGAAGTCGCTCCATGCGTGCAGGGCCACCAGGTCGACCCCGCGGCGCGAGGCCTCGTCGAAGGCGATCTCCGTCGCCAGTTCGGAGGCCGGGGATCCGTCGATGCCCACCAAAACGGGGGCGTCCGGGCGCGGCAGATCTCCATCGTGGATCACAGCGACCGGGCAACTGGCCTGGCGGACGACCGCCCCACTGACCGAACCGATCACGCCGCGGGCCAGCAGCCCGCGTCCGGAGCTGCCCACCACGACCATGTCCGCCTGCGCGGACATCTTGATCAGGGTCGCCGACGGGGTCGCGAACACCAGCTCCCTGCCGATGGGGACCTTGCGGTCGGCCGGCATCGCGTCCTCGGCGATCTTGACCGCGTGCATGATCGCCTTCTTGCCGTCGTCTTCCAGCCGCACTGCCAGGGAATCGGGGTAGGGCATCGGCGGCCAACTCGCCGTGGGGGTGACCACCGCGTGGACGATCGTCAGTGGAATGTTTTTCATCGCCGCATCACGGGCCGCCCACGCCACGGCAACGTTGGACGCCGCCGAACCGTCTGTGGCGACCACCACGCCTGGCTGTTTGGGTGCTGCCATTTCGTACTCCCTCCGTCAAGGAGGGACGTTATCGGCGGCGCGGCACCGGGTCGTGAGGCTTTAGTCCCCAACCCGGAGGTCGGAGGGCGTTGACGGCGGGCTGTAACTGCCCGGCCACCGGCCGGTCATCGGGCGCGCCCGCGAAGTCTGTCACGCGGCTCAGGACTCCGCCGGCTGCGTCACGA
>CAYVQQ010000138.1:0-6972 GCA_964453085.1 uncultured Mycobacterium sp. | reverse complement strand
TCGCGCACCCGCGACCGGATGTGCTGCCAGGCCCTGGCGATGTCCGCCTGGGTGGCGTGCGGCAGGCCCAGGGCTTTGCAGGCGCCGTGTTTCCATTCCAGGTGCCGCGGCACCTGCGGCCAGGCTGTCAGGCCTAGTCGCTGCGGTTTGACGGCCTGCCAGATGTCGACGTAGGGGTGGCCGACGACCAGCGTGTCGTCGCCGCCCGCTCCGCGCCGAACCTCGTCGGCGATGCGCGCCTCCTTGGAACCCGCGACGAGGTGGTCGACGAGCACACCGAGCCGGCGCCCCGGGCCGGGGCCGAACTCGGCCACGATGGCCACCAGGTCGTCGACGCCGCCGAGGTGCTCCACGACGACACCCTCGACCCGCAGGTCGTCACCCCAGACCTGGGCGATCAGCTCGGCGTCGTGGCGTCCCTCGACATAGATCCGGCTGGCGCGCGCGACCCGGGCGCGGGAGCGCGGCACCGCGACGGACCCCGACGCCGTTCTGGCCGGCGCGGCCGGTGCGGCGCGCCGCGGCGCGGTGAGGATCACCGGACGCCCGTCGATCAGGTAACCCGGCCCGAGCGGAAAGCCACGCTTGCGGCCGTGCCGGTCTTCCAGGTCGACCCGGCCGTACTCGACCCGCACCACGGCGCCGACATAGCCCGTCTGCGCGTCCTCGACCACCAGGCCCGGCTCGGCGGGGTGCTCGGTCGAACGGGGCTTGCGCCGGCCGGCGGCCAGCACGTCGGTTCCATAGCGATCCATCACGCGGCAATGGTAGGAAGCCCCGCGGGTGAGCGGCGATGCGGCGCGCCAGGAACCGACATCACAACTTGGTGGGAGCCTGGCCCGCTACGGTCACCCCGGCAGCATCCTCCGGCGGCCCGCAGGCCACCAGATACTGTGCGTAATCCCATGTCGCGAGAAATCGCCGGCCCGCTTGCAGACCGTTTTGGTAGAGGGCGTCGCGTTGTTGAGGGGAAAGGCCGAAATCGATGGGACCAACCTCTGCGGCGGGAACGAAAATGGTGCGCCGGACGGTGCACGGGTCGTCGATATAGGCGTTGTCCTGGTTGCCCATCAGCGTTTCGACGGCGGCGATTCCCAGCGACACCGGCCCGTGGACGGGGTGCGTGGGCGGAATGCCGGGGCGCGCCGACAACCGGATGCCGAACGTCGGCCAGCGCGGCGGGCCGACGGGTTCGTCGAACAACTGCACCGGGAAATCCGACAGCAATCCGCCGTCGACCCAGGTGGCGCCGGCGACCCGGATGGGTTGGAACACGTAGGGGATGGCCGCCGAGGCCCGCACGGCGCGGGCCACGGAGAAGCCATCCGGGTCGATACCGTAATCGGGCAGATCCCACGGGATGCGCACCAGACGGCGCCGCGACAGGTCGCTGGCGGTTACGACCAGCGACCACGCGAACTGTTCGGGCTTCTCGCCGGTGCGCAGATCGCCGAACGTCCGCACACCCAGGTCCCCCAGCAGTCCGGCTAGCAGCCGTTCCAGGTAGGCCCCCCGATAGACACCGTCCGACGCCAGCAGCGACAATCCGCCGCCGATGACGGGTACTCGCCCGATGAGGCTGCGGTCGAGGAACTTTCGGTAATCGATGCTTCGCATCACGTCCGCGAGCCGAGTCATCGGTTCGCCGGCCACCTGTAGAGCGGCCAGCAGCGAGGCGACGATCGCGCCCGCGCTGCTACCGGCGACACGGGGAAACCGGTAGCCGCCTTCGGCCAGGGCGTCCACCGCGCCGACCAGCCCGATACCCCGCACGCCGCCGCCTTCGCAGACCAGGTCGGCGTGTGCCACGCTCACGATCGCCACCCTAACCCGATCTCAGCCCCGATCCGGCGGGTCGCCGGGCGGCACGCCGCAGGACCGCTCCACGGGAATGCGGCGGCCGTCGGCGCCGAAGAAATGGACGTGACCAGGCTCGGGATGCAACCACACCCGGCTCCCCCGCTGCGGCGGCCGGCGCCCGTCAGCCCGTGCCACGACGGCTTCATCGACCGCGTCGCCCGAGACGACGATCCGCCCGTACAGGTAGGCGTCCGCGCCGAGCTCCTCGACCACGTCGACCTCCATCTGGAAGCCACCGCCGGCACCGGGGCCGCCCACCTCGAGATGTTCGGGACGCACTCCGATGACGACCTCGGCCCCGAGGGAGGTCACCTCGCGCGGTAGCGGGATCGGCCAATCCCCCAGCAGCACCGAGGAATCCACGATCGGCAGCGTGAACAGGTTCATCGCGGGAGAACCGATGAAGCCGGCCACGAACACGTTGGCCGGATTGCGGTAGAGCTCGCGGGGCGCGGCGGCCTGTTGCAGCACCCCGTCGCACAACACGGCTACACGGTCGCCCATCGTCATGGCCTCCACCTGGTCGTGGGTGACATAGACGGTGGTGGTGCCGAGCCGCCGTTGCAGCGCGGCGATCTGGTTGCGCGTCTGCATCCGCAGCCTGGCGTCGAGATTGGACAGCGGTTCGTCCATCAGGAACACCTGCGGGCGGCGCACGAGGGCGCGCCCCATCGCCACCCGCTGGCACTGCCCCCCGGAGAGGTCCTTGGGCTTGCGGTCCAAATACGGGCGCAGGTCGAGCAGGTCGGCCGCGGCCAGCACCCGCTCGCGGATCTCGGCCTTCGGCGTCCTGGCGATCTTCAGCGCGAAGCCCATGTTCTGCGCGACCGTCATGTGGGGGTAGAGGGCGTAGTTCTGGAAGACCATCGCGACGTCGCGATCCTTCGGGTCGACGTGGGTGACGTCTCGGTCGCCGATGCGGATTCGACCGGAGTCTGGGGTCTCCAGTCCGGCCACCATCCGCTGCGTGGTGGTCTTGCCGCACCCGGAGGGCCCGACCAGGACGACTAACTCGCCGTCCTCGACCGTCTGGTCGAGCCGGTCCAGGGCCGGCCGGTCGGCGCCCGGGTAGCGGCGGGTCGCCCGCTCGAAATTCACCGATGCCACGGCTAGCCCCCGAGCCCGGTCACGGCGATACCGCGAACGAAGGAACGCTGCGCGATGGCGTAGATGACAACCAGCGGCAGCATGATCAGAACGGACGCGGCCATGAGCACCGGCCAGCGGGCGACGTACTCCCCGCGCATCCGGACCAGGCCGAGGGTGAGAGTGGCCAGGGTGTTGCGCTGGATCATCAGCAGCGGCCACAGGAAGTCGTTCCACACGTTGACCCATGTGAGCACGGCGAGGACCAGCACCGCCGGCCTGGCGTGGGGCAGCAGAATCCGCCAATAGACCTGCCACGACGAACACCCGTCGAGAATCGCTGCTTCCTCCAGATCGGTGGGCAGCGTCAGGAAGAACTGCCGCATCAGGTAGGTGCCGAAGGCGCTGCCGAACAACCCGGGCACGATCATCGCCCAGGGGGTGTCGACCCAGCCCAGGGTCCGCATGAGGATGAACTGCGGGATGACGGTGACCGTCAGCGGCACCATGAGGGTGGACAGATAGACGAAGAACAACGCGTCGCGGCCGCGGAATTGCAGCCTCGCGAACGCGTATCCGGCCAGTGAACAGAAGAAGACCTGCCCGGCCGTGACGCAGCCGGCGTAGAGCACGGTGTTGAGGAACATCCGCCAGAACGGCATCAACGCGAACACTTCGGTGTAGTTCGACCACTGTGGGTGCGCCGGTAACAACGTCGGCTCGGTGACCTCGCTCTCCTTCTTCAAGGAGCCCGAGACGGCCCAGGCGATCGGGAACAGCGCACAGCAGGCGACGCCGATCAGGGCCGTGTAGACGATCGCGGCCCGGACGACGTCGCGCCTGAACATGTGCGCGGGGCGCTCAGCCAAGCCCACGGGAAACCTCCCAGGAGCGACGCCGCGTGACGCGGAACTGCAACGCGGTCAACGCCAGCAGGATGGCGAAGATCACCCATGCCAGCGCGGAGGCATATCCGAACTCCAGGAACGAGAAGGCATGCTGGAACAGCATGATGCCCAGTACATACGTCGCGGTCTCCGGACCGCCGTTGGGCCCGTTGAGGACGTACACCAGGTCGAACGCCTGGAAGGCGTGGATGACCGAGATGACGACCACGAACGACACGGCGCCCCGGATCATGGGCAGCGTGACGAAGACGAACTGCCGTATCGCGCCCGCACCGTCGAGCCTGGCGGCCTCGTACAGGTTTCCCGGCACACCCTGCAATGCGGCCAGCAGCACGACGCTGGCGAACGGCACGCTGCGCCAGACGCTGACCAGGCACAACGACACCATGGCCCATTGCGGTTGGATCAGCCAGGAAACCGGGCTCACTCCGACCCAGCCGAGGACGATGTTGAGCAACCCGTTGTCAGTGTCGAAGACGAACTGCCACACGACCGCCATCACCACCGACGAGATGGCCAGTGGCAGGAACACGATGGTGCGAAAGATGCCGATTCCCTTGACTTCCTGACTCAGCACGGCGGCTACCACGAGACTGACCAGCACGGTCGGCACCACGGTGCCGATCGTGAGAACCACCGTGTTGCGCAGCGCGATGGCAAACAACGGATCCGCCGTGAGGTCTGCGAAGTTCTTCAGGCCCACGAACTTCGGCGACGTGAACAGGTCCCACCGCTGAAAGCTCATGTACAGCGAGAACCCGAGCGGGAACAGCATGAAGACGCCGACCGCGACCAGGTTAGGTGTGACGAACAGCCAGCCCGCCCGGGCACGTCCTCGCAAGGGGCGGCGGCCCGTCGGCGATGTGTCGATCATCGTCATGGGTTGCGCAGTACCTCGTCGATCGTATGGGACATCCGGGCCAGCGACGTCGCGGGCCTCGATCCGCGCAGCACGGGACCGAAGTTGCGGTCCATCAGCGCGCCGACCTTCTCCCAGGCCGGAGTGACCGGGAACGCCTCGGAGTGGGCCGGCCCTTCGGTGAGCACGGACAGGTTGCGTAAACGTCCGTGGGCTGCGGCGAATCCGTGGGATGTCAGCGCGGAGCGTAACGCCGGCACGAACAGGCACGACTCACCGATCAGCGCCTGCCCGACGGGTCCGGTCGCGAATTTGACGAATTCCCATGCCTGGTCCTTGCGTTGGCTGCTCGCAGAGATGGCCAGGCCGGTGGCGCCGATGTTGGAACAGGCCGCATGTCCCCGCGGCAGCGCCGGACCGGTGGGAAGCGGCGCGACGTCGAACTCCAGGCCGTCGGCACGCAGGAACGTCTGATAGCGCCAATGGCCGCCCAACGCCATCGCGGCCCTGCCGGCCGCGAACAGGTTCGGCGTGGACATCGACTGGATCTCCGAGGCGGTGGGCGCCACCTTGTGCTTGATGGCCAGGTCGGCGTAGAACTGCACCGCCTCGATGAACGCGTCGTCCCCGAAATTGAAGTGATCGGGGTTCTTCAGCGGGGTCGACCACGGCACGCCGTTGTTCATCGCGAACAGCCCCGCCGACGCAGGCGGCACGAACATGTCGACGAAACCCCACTGCGTGGCCTGCCCGGGTCCGTCCCGCCTGGTGAGTGCCGTGGCGGCGTCCAGGAATTCGTCGAACGTCCAGGGCTGCGCCCAAGTCCCGGGCGGGGCGGGCACCCCGGCCTCCGCGAAGAGCCGCTTGTTGTAGTACAGGTAGTTGCCGGACCACTGCTCTGGGAACGCGTACTGGCCGCCGTTGAACGCGAAGACCTCGTACAACGGGTCGAGGCGGTCGGCTTCGAGCTCGGCGGCGAATGCCCGATCGCGCGCCAGCATCGAGTTCAGGTCGAGCAACACTCCTCGGTCGGCCAACTCGGCGTAGGTCAATTCCCAGGCCATCAACACGTCGGGACAGCGGCCGCCCGCGCAGAACGTCGAAAGCTGCTGCATCACGCCGGGCCCGGACAGCAACGCCCGGACCTTGATGTCGGGATGGCGGCGCCGGAACGCGTCGACGACGCGCATCCTGGCGTCTCGCTCGTCCGGGTTGGCCGCGAAAAAGAAGGTGAGGGCGTCGTCTCCGGAAGCGCAGCCGCCCGTCCACGGCGCCAGCGCCGCCGCGGTGAGCGCGCCGGCCCCCCGCAGCAGGCCCCGCCGTGCGATCCGCTGATCCAGCATGGTGCTCTCGGTCCTCGGTCCTCGGTCCTCGGTCCCGGCCGGCCGCGCGCCGGCCACGTCTAGTCTCCTTGGTACCCGATGCAAGCACGGCGTCGCGGCTGGCGAACACGATGGCACCCCGGTGCGCCGAGTGCGCCGGGTACGGCCACGGTCGGTCCGGCGCCGGTCAACCCGGCCGAGCCCGCGCCCTCGGAGCTCGCGCCCCGGGATGGGCGGCAACGACGCCTCGGGGTCGCGAATCCGCCGGGTCCTCGATCAGGCCGCCTCGATCAACTCGACGCCCGCGTGCCGCAGTTCGGCCAGCGCCCGGGCGGCCGAATCCGCGTCGACGGGGCGCGTCAGGTTCACCAGCACGCGCGTCGCCAGACCCGCCCGCGCCGCGTCCTCGGCGGTGCGCTTGACGCAGTGGTCGGTGGCGACGCCCACGATGTCGACTGCGTCGACGCCGCGCTGGCGCAGCCATGCCAGCAGGGAGGTCCCGTGCTCGTCGACGCCCTCGAAGCCGCTGTATCCGGCGGTGTAGGCGCCCTTGCAGAAGACCGCCTCGATCGGGCCGGTGTCGAGGCCGGGGGGAAAGTCCGCCCCTGGACTACCCGCGATGCAGTGCGGCGGCCAGGACGACGACCAGTCCGGCCGATCGGAGAAGTGGCTTCCCGGGTCGACGTGGCAGTCCTTGGTCGCCACGACATGCCGGTAGCCCGGGCTGCCCGCCAGGTAGCCGCTGATCGCCAACGCCAGGGCGGCGCAGCCGGCGACCTCCAGCTGCCCGCCCTCGCAGAAGTCGTTCTGCACGTCCACGATGATCAACGCCGCCCGCACGGGCCCCACCCTAAGAGTTGACCCGTAATGGGTCATGCAGCGCAGCTTGGGTGCTGGTTGTTTTCGGCTGGTCCCGCGACGTCCACGCTGGGGGCGT
>CAYVQQ010000137.1:0-8684 GCA_964453085.1 uncultured Mycobacterium sp. | reverse complement strand
CGCATCCCACTCGGCCCCAACCCGCAAGTCGCCGCCTGCCCCGACGGCGTCCGCTTGACTTCGACGGCGCTAGACGAGCCGACCTCCATGACGGCCGACAACGTGGTGCGCGGCTATCTCGACTTGCCCTCGCTGGCCCGGTCGGGCTCGCCACTGCTCAAGCGTCTCTACGCCAAGGGAAGGCTGACCCAGCTCAGCTACGGTGACACGCCCGTGGGCAGCGTGGCCATCAACGAGAGCTTCCACCCGTACGACACCGAGGGCCGGCTCCAGCCGAACCTCTCCGTGCTGGGGGTGCTGACCGAGGGGGTGCGCTACTTCACCCACTACCTGCCCTCGCCCCGCAGCCGCCTCCGGGCCGTCTACGACGCCCAGGACTGCGTCGACGCCATCATCGGGTGAGCACATGACGGATTCCACGACCGGACGGGCCCGGCCTTTGGTGGCGGTGGGCTATGGGCCTCGCTGCGTTCCCGTGATGCAGCTCGCCGAAGCCGCAGCCGGTTTCTGCGACCTGTTGTGGGTGATCGACACGTCCGCGCCGGGGATGACCGAGATGACCGGTCTCCTCAGCCGGTTCGGCCCGGTCGTCGACCTCAAAGGCACGAGTCCCGAGCACGCGGTCAAGATGCTGGCGGACTGGGAGCCCGACGGCATGACCACCTACCTCGACGCCGGCATGGTCGAACTGGCTCGTGTGGCCGAGGGTTTAGGCCTGCCCTTCCACAGCCCGGGGACCGCCGCCGCCCTCACCGACAAGGCCCGCCAGCGCCGGCTCTTGGCCGCAGCTGGCCTGGAAACGCCCCCCTGCCACCTCGTCCGCCCCTACCAGCCCGAACTCGCGGCAGCCCAGGCCGAGGTGGGGTGGCCCGCCGTCCTGAAGCCCCGCTCGGCCCAGGGCAGCCGCTGCACCTTCCTGGTCCGCGACGGAGCCGAGCTTGAGAAGCTGCTCGACGCGCTCGGCCCGCGCCGTCCCGACATGGTCCTCGAGGGCTACCTGCCCGACGATCCGGCCCGGGCCGGCGGCCCCTACGCGGGCTACGTGTCGGTGGAGAGCGTGGTGGCCGACGGCGTCGTCAGCCACCTGGCGTTGACCGGCCGCTTCCCACCGGCCGGAAACTTCCGGGAGACCGGGTTCTTCATCCCCGCCGCGATCGACGCCGAGAGCCGCTCGTCCGTGCTGGATCTGGCCAGCCGGGCCATCGACGCCCTCGGGGTACGCACCGGATGCCTGCACACCGAGGTCAAGTTCACTCCCGACGGGCCCCGGATCATCGAGGTCAACGGGCGGCTGGGCGGCGGCGTGCCCGAGATGCTGGAACGGGCCGCCGGCGTCAGCCTGCTCAACCTCACCCTGCGGGTGGCCCTCGGCCAGCCGGTGTCCATCGAGGGGCCTGTGGCCACCGACCGCATCGGCTACCGATTCTTCCTCCAACCGCCGACCGTCTCGGCCACGGTGACCGCCGTCGAGGGAATCAACGACTTCGGCGACCGCGCCGAGGTGGACACGGTGAGCCTGCACCAGGGCCCGGGTGCCGCCCTCGACTGGCGGGACGGCTCCGGCAACCACATCGTTGCCGTGGTCGGCTCGACCGACGACGAGGAGCAGTTGCAGGCCGCCTACCGGCTTCTCCACCAAGAGATCACGGTCACCTATGCCGATGTGAGGCATTGAAGATGAGCGCTCGACTGGCCGGGACACTCGATGCAGCAGCGGCGCCGGACGTGGCCGGGGAATCGGCGCGTTGGACGTGCGCCCTGGTCAACAACATGCCTGACGCCGCCTTCGTCGCCACCGAGCGACAGTTCGTAGGCCTTCTGGACGCCGGGTCCGGGAGCGAGACGGTCGCGGTGACCCGCCACACCATGGCCGGGGTGCCCCGGGGCGAGCGAATCCGGGCCCGCATCGCCGCCGAGTACCGTCCCCTCGCCGACATCACCTCGGCACCCCCCGATCTGCTGGTGGTGACCGGCTGCAACCCGGTCGAGGCCCGCCTCGAAGACGAGCCCTATTGGTCCGATCTGTGCGCCCTCCTGCAGTGGGGCAGTGAGAACGTGCCGGTTATGGTGTTGTCCTGCCTGGCGGCACACGCCGCCTTGGCCGTCTTCGACGGAGTCAGGAGGACCACCCTGCCCGTCAAGTGCACGGGCGTCTTCGCCCAGGAAACCAACCCGGCGCATCCTCTGGCCGCGGGGCTCGACGGACCCGTCCGAATGCCCCACTCGCGGCTCAACGCCGTGCCCACCGTGGCCGTGACGGCGGCCGGCTACGCGGTGGCCGTTCAGTCCGAGGAGGTGGGGTGGAGCGTGGTCACGAAGAGGGTGTGCCGGTCCGAGGTCATTCTGCTCCAAGCCCATCCCGAGTACGATCCCTCGAGCCTCGTGCGCGAGTACCACCGCGACGTGCGGCGTTACACCGACCGCGAGCGCGACGAACTGCCCTGCCTCCCCCGGGACTGTGTGACCGGCCCGGACTGGGACAGGCTCAGCCGACTGCACGAGCGCGTGGTGGGCGGCGAGCGAGACCCCGACCTGGTGGCCGCCTTCCCCTTCGACGAGGTCGGCGCCCGCGCCCCCTGGCCGTGGCGGGGCGCGGCCCTGCGTCTGTACGCCAATCTGTTGGGTTTCATCCCGAAGGTGAGCGCCTAGGACCATGCACGACGAAACCATTGCCATCCACGGCGGCTACATCCCCGACGGGACGCGGGCCGTGGCCGTGCCGATCTACCAGACGGTGGCCCACGACTTCGTCGACGCCGCGCACGCCGGCGCCGTGCTCGACCTGGAGACACCCGGCTTCCACTACAACCGACTCAACAACCCGACCTTAGACGTCCTCGAGCAGCGCATCTGCGCCCTCGAAGGGGGGACGGCGGCCCTGGTGGTGGCTTCCGGCATGGCCGCCGTCAGCTATGCGATCCTGACGGTGGCCACTGCCGGCTCGAACATCGTGGTGGCCCCCCAGCTCTACGGGGCCACCTTCACCTACTGCGCCCACGTGTTGCCGACCCTGGGCATCGAGGCCCGCTTCGCCGTCGACGACCGCGCCGAGTCGATCGCCCCGCTCATCGACGAGCACACCCGCGCCGTCTTCTGCGAGACGATCGGCAACCCCGCCGGCAACATCGTGGACCTCGAGGCCGTGGCCGCGGTGGCCCATGCGGCTGGCGTACCCCTCATCGTGGACAACACGGTGGCCACGCCGCTCGTGCTCAAGCCCTTCGAGCACGGGGCCGACGTAATCGTGCACTCGCTGACCAAGTTTGTGGGCGGTCACGGCACCACCCTCGGCGGGGCCATCGTGGACGGCGGGCGGTTCCCGTGGGCTGACCATCCCGAGCGCTTCCCCATGTTCAACCAGCCCGAGCCTGCCTTCCACGGCGTCGTCTTCGCCCGCGACTTCCCCGAACGGCCTTTCACGGTGCGGGCCCGATCGATTCAGCTGCGCAACAGCGGCGCCACCCTGTCGCCCTTTAACGCCTTCCTGCTCCTGCAGGGCCTCGAGACAATGGCCTTGCGGCTCGAGCGCCACGAGGCCAACGCCCGGGCGGTGGCCGACTACCTGGCCGCCGATCCCCGGGTGGCCTGGGTGAGCTTCGCCGGCTTCCCCGACCATCCCTACCACCACCTGGTCCAGCGCTACCTGCGCGGGCGCGTGCCGTCCATCGTCACCTTCGGGGCCGAGGGAGGCTACGAGGCCGGACTCGCCTTCTTCGATGCGCTCCAGCTCGTCAAGCGCCTGCTCAATCTGGGGGACGCCAAGACCTTGGCCATCCATCCGGCCTCCACCACCCACCGCCAGCTGTCGGACGCGGAGCGGGTGAAGGCCGGTATCCGGCCGGAGACGATCCGCCTGTCCATCGGGATCGAGCACATCGACGACATCATCGCCGACATCGACCAAGCCCTCGACAAGGCCATGGCCAGCCGAGCCGGCTGAGTCAGCCGGCGTCGAACTGCCTCGACTTTCCCGACCACAGTCGGTCGACAGCACCGACCTCGTGCACACCGACATCCGACTCCGGCCCACCGTGCCGGCGGAGCACGGCGATCAGGTCCGCCCGCAACCCCTGCAAGTCGCATGAACCGTCGGTCACCACGGACACGTCGACACCACCTTGGGCCTTGCCCACGAAGAAGTCGGCGACGCCGGGGGCGGCAAGGAGGGTCTGCTCGAAGGCCGCCCGGGGCACCCGAACACCACTTCCATACTCGAAGGCGCCGTCGATCCGACCGTTGACCGCGGTGATCCGGCGATGAGCACAACCGCACGGACACGGCTGGTCGGACATCGTCACCGCATCCACCAGGTCATAGCGGATCAGCGGCTGCGTAAGGTTGTAAAGGTTGGTCAACAGCAACCGATCCGCAGGTTGCCCATACGGGACGACGTTGCCGTCGGCGTCCGCCGGCTCGAGAATCACCAGATCGTCGGCGACGTGCATGCCTTCCCCAACACCGCACGGAAAGGCATACGTGCCCTCGGAGCAGCCCCAGAACTCCGAAGCCTCGATCCCCCACGCGGAGCGAACCGCCTCGCGCACCGGCGCGGTGCAGACCTCTCCCGCGACGCTGACCCAGGTCGGCTTCACGGTGAGTCGTCCCGCGATCGACTCCAACGCCAGCTGCCTCATGAGGCTCGGCCACGCTTGGAGGGCCTGTACCGGGGGACGCGCCTTGTTGAGGCCGTCGACAATCTCCTCCAGAGGTTGCGTGCCGCCGAAGCAGTGGGCTGCCGGCCCCCCGCTGTCAAAGGTGCTGAAGGCATGAAATATCCCCGACTCGTGCCGAGTACTGGTAGCGAAGGCCTGCCCGAGCACTGCGTCGGGCTCTTCGCCCCGTCGCCCGGTCCAGCGCGAGCCCTGCATCACGAAGGTGACGAACGCTTCCCAACCGTAGACGTGGACGGCTTGGGTTCCTATGTATCCAGAGGTGACGATCGCCTGGTATTGGTCGTCCAGGTATCCACGGTCGTCGTCGGGCAGATCGAGGTGTTGTTTGACCCGGGCGAGTGTCAAGCCGGGGACGGTGACGAACCGGTCGAAATCCTCCATCATCTCGGCTCGGGTCAGGATCGGCAGCGACGGCAGATCGGACTCGGTGAAATTCACCAGATCGCGGCCCGCCAGGCGTTCCCGCCAAAAGGGTGAACGGTCCGCGGCCCACACCAGCAGTTCCCGAAGCCGCCGTTCACGTTCCGCGGCGAGACGCCCCGCGTCCCACCGCAGCCGGCGCACCCCTTTCAGATACGCATCTTGCAATTCGGAACGCTGGCGCCGGACCAGCTGCTCGTAACGTCCCCCTGACCTCGCGCCGACTGCCGTCGCCTCCACCCCGCGATCGTAGCCCACGCACTGCGCTCCGACCGGGTGGTTCTCAGCGACCGCATCGACGCGCGGTCCGGGGAGTTGCCCGGAGTCGGGCTCCTCGTCATCGAGAAGCGAAATCGATCTCATCCGGTTCGCGCTTGCCGCACCGCTTGGGCGGCGTCTTCGTGTCCGCTGGCGATCAATCCCGAGATCACTCCGTCGACGTCAGCAGCCGGTCGATTCTGGCTCAGCTTGAACTTGGCCTCGATGCGGGTGATCGACAGCTCTACGCCCACGATGGCGCGTAGTCGAGCCTCGATGAACTGCGCGGGCGCGTCGTCCACGGACCACGGTTTCGGTCGCCCAGCCTCATGGAGTCGGGTCAGGTCACGCACATTCTGTTCGACCCAGGCCGGGTCATCGTGCACTGCCAGTCGCCCATAGACGTGCGCGGTGATGTAATCCCAAGTGGGCACGACACGTCCATGCTCCGCCTTGCTCGGATACCAGCCCGGGGAGATGTACGCATCCGGTCCCCGCACGATGACCAGAGCCTCGCCAACCACAGGCTGCCGCCACTGGTCGTTGTTGCGGGAGAGATGACCACGAAGGGTCCGCATGTCCGGGTCGTAGACGAACGGCAGCATGGTGGCCAGCACGCCCTCCGCCGTTGCGGTGATCAGGTCAGCGGCGCCGTGGTGAGCGAGCAGATTGTCGACGGCCTGCTCGTCGGCGGCGAAATGGGCGGGAATGTACATGGTTGTCCAGTCAGCCGGGTTGATGGTCATGCTGCCGCTTCGAGGGCGGCTCAGGCCCCTTCGCAGGGCGGTGACAAGCCAGCCTCCTTCAGCAGCCGTCGCTCGTCGACCTTGCTGGAAGACGTCAAGGGCAGGTTGGCCACCAAGACGAAATGATCGGGCAGCATCGTCTCCGGGAGCCGTTCGCTGGCGGCCCGGCGGACGGAGAGCGGGGTGAGGTCGCCGTCCGGCACCACGAACGCGACGACACCCAGATCGCCGTCGCGGTCGAAGGTCGTGCAGGCCGCGGATGCGACCCCCTCCACGCTGCCCAGCGCATCGGTCAGCTCGACCAGCGACATCCGCACGCCATGTCGTTTGATGACACGGTCCGCACGCCCCACATACACGTAGTTGCCCCGGGTGTCGCGAAAGGCGAGGTCACCAGTGCGGTAGACGGTGGTTCCTTCCACGACGTCAGTCCGCAGGACCGATGCGCTCAACGCCGAGTCATTCAGATATCCCGCCATGAGCTGCTGTCCGCCGATGTACAGCTCCCCGACCACCCCAGGACGATCCACCAGCGATCCATGATCGTCAACGAGGTGAAACGAGCTCCCGGGATGCGGTTGACCGATCGGGACCGGCCCCTCGTCGAGCAGCTCAGGCGTCAGTTCCAGATGGGCGACGGCGATGGTCGTCTCGGTCGGGCCGTACCGGTTCACCACCCGCAGCCCCGGACTGGCCGCCCATATCGCCCTGATGTCGGCGGTGGACGGCGCTTCGCCGCCCAGTGCCACCACTCTCAGCGGGGTGTCGGCCAACCGCGCCAACCGGCCGCCGGCCCGGAGCAACCGGAGGTAGCTGGGAGAAAAGCTGGTCGCCGTGATCCGCTCGCCGGCGACGATCGAAAAGAACCTGCGTGGGAACAGGAGAGCTTCCCGGTCGGGGATGACGAGAGGAAGACCGCGCACGAGAGGAGGGAAGATGGCCGAGAAGGACCCGTCGAAGTGCACGGGTGAAACGCACAGGCACCGGTCGTCAGCGCGCAGGCCCACAGCGTCGGCGCAGGCTTGCGCCGCGGCGAGAAAGGCCTCCGGGGAAATCTGCACCCCCTTGGGGTTACCGGTCGTCCCCGATGTGTAAATGATGTAGGAAACGGGACCCGTTACGGGCGGTGGCGGGGGCCCGTCCGCAACGCTCAACGCCGAAAGGGAGGTCCACGCCGTGCCGAGGGGGAGCCCCGATGGCGCTGTTTGGTCTGGCCCCGCGGTGATCACCTGCACGGGCCGGCAGTCAGCCACGATCCGTGCACGGCGGAGATCCGGATCGGTGATCGCCAGTGGAACGAAGGTGACCCCCGCCCACAGACAGCCCAGTGCCGCCACCACGAAGTCCACGGAATTGCCGATCAGCAGGGCAACCCGATCCCCGGGCACGACGCCTCTCTGACGCAAGCCGGCGGCCACTCGCCCGGCTGCGGCGCGCAATTCGCCCCGGGTCAACGCGCGCTCCAGGTCCTTGACGGCGGGCCTATCCGGGGCTCGATCCGCGTGGTCCAGCACCGCGCCGAGCACGCCGTGGTCCGTCGTGCGTTCTCGCAGGTGCTGCACGCTCGCCATTCTCGCTCACCGGTGGGGGTCGCCGAAAGGACGCCGCAGAATGTCCCGGTCGTCCGGCTCGCATCTGACCTATCGGCGGGCCCGGCCGAGCCTCACCAGGAAGATCACCCCCGAGGTGCAGAACAGGATCGCGCTGACGGAAAGCCAGTTCCACAGGTAGACGTTCTCGCTGAAGCCGGTGACTCCCTCGAAGTAGGAGTTGCCGAGACGGAAGATCATCGGCGCAAATAGCACGAACAGCACTCCGGAGATCACAGTCGGCGCCCGGACATGGTTGATCCACGTGACGCCAGGCCCGCCGCGTGCCGTGCACAGGCGCGCCCGCCGGGTCAACACCCGGTCAGCCAGGGCATAGATCGGCCATCCGACCCCATCGTGGAGGAGCACGCAAATGGTGAACCAGACCAGGATCGCTTTCCACCCGCCCTGTGCGAAGACCCGTGTCGTGGCGTACGCGGCGACCGCGAAGCACGCCAGCAGGCCCAGCAGATGCCACGGACCCGCACCGTAGTGACGTCGCCACCACCGCATGTCAGCCCCGGTCGCCGAAGGTGATCCGACTCATCCACTTCAGGTTGTGGGTTCCCGGCGCGGACGGGATGATCACCCGTGCCGGGTAGCCGTGGTCCATCGACAGGTCGGCCCCGTTCACCTTCAACGCGAGAAGCGACTGCGGCGCAGCGACCTGCGCCGCGGACAGGAGCATCGTGCAGTTGTCCAGCGACGTCAACAACGACGTACCCGCGCTCGACACGCCGGCCAGCCGGGCAAGGTCGGCGAGCGGCACACCGGTCCAGTGCTGAACCGTGGACCAGCCCTCGGTGCAGGCGATCGGCAGATACGCCGTGGTGAGCGGCATCGCGAGCAGCTGCTCGCGACTCAGTGACACTCGCTGAGCGCCCACCAGCTCCAGCCGCCAGGCGGGGCCGGTCTGCGCCGCAGTGATCCCCGCGTATGCTGCGGTCTTCTTGACCGGGAACCGGTTGGCGCCGACTCCGGGCGAGCGATAGTGCGTC
>CAYVQQ010000136.1:0-8734 GCA_964453085.1 uncultured Mycobacterium sp. | reverse complement strand
TGACGCGCGCGGCGCTGGAGTCCGTCGCCGAGAACACCTCGGATGCCCAGGTCGCTCCGCTGCTGTGGGCGGCCGCGGGCGGCGTGCCCGCGGTGCTGGTCTACCGCGGCATCAACACGCTGGATTCGATGATCGGCTACCGCTCGCCGCGCTACATCCGGTTCGGCTGGGCCGCAGCGCGATTGGACGATGCGGCCAACTTCGTCGCGGCGCGCGCGACCGCCGCCCTGGTGGTGATCTGCGCGCCGCTGGTGGGCGGATCGCCGTCGGGCGCGGCGCGGGCCTGGCGCCGGGACGCCGCCGCCCACCCCAGCCCCAACGCCGGCGCGGTCGAGGCGGCGTTCGCCGGGGCGCTGGGAGTGCGGCTCGGCGGACCCACCCAATACCACCACGAGCTGGAAATCCGGCCCGCACTCGGCGACGGCGCGGCGCCGGGTGTGGCCGACCTGCGCCGTGGGGTGGCGCTGTCGGCGGTGGTGCAGGCGGCGGCCGCGTTGATCGCCGGCGGGCTGTCCTACCGCCGGCGGCCGTAGCGGTCGGCGAGCTTCGCCTCGACGGTCTTGGGGGACGGCAGGACCTCGCCGGCCGGCGGCGCTCCGGTGACCGGCGGCGTCTGCTGCTTTTCCCGACGGCGGGCCCGCAGCTCCGCGTAGACGAAGTAGCCCAGCCCGATCGGGGCGAGGATACCGAACGCCAGCCACTGGATGCCGTAGGACAAAAACGGCCCGGCATCCAGGTGCGGGATGCCGATGACGCCGAGCCCGCCGGGCTGGTCCTCGACGAGCTGCAGGTACGACCCGGCCAGCGGGACTTTGGTCAGCGTCGCGACCTGTTCGGTGTTGATCGAATACACCTGCCGGAAGCCATCTTTGACGAACGGCTCCTTGCCCTGGGCGGCCGGTTCGGAGTCACGCAGGCGTGCCGTGATGGTCACGGTCTGCTGCGGGGCCGGGGGGATCGGGGGCACGTGCGAGCCCTGCTCGGGTCGCACGTAGCCGCGGTCGACCAGGACGGTCGGCCCGTTGTCGACGGCGAACGGTTCGAGCACCTCGAACGCGGGATCACCCTCGACGACCCGCAGCCGGGCCAGCACCCGCAGGCCGGCCAGGTAGTGCCCCGTCGCCGTCACCCGGCGCCACTGCGCGTCCGGTGCTGCCGACTCCTGGTGCGGCAGGAGCGTTTTCAGTGGAACCGGCGCGGTGTTGAGGGACTGCTCTATCTGGTGGTTCTCCCGGGTCGTCCTGGTGTTCTTGCCCAGCTGCCACGGGGCGAGCACCGTGAAGCACAGGTAGGTGAAGGCGATGACCACCAGGGCCAGCGCTATCCAGCCGGGCCGCAGCAGGAACGCCATGCGCCGCATCAGTCCGCGCCGTTCCGCCCGAGCCGGTCGTCGACCCAGGCATGCAGGCCGGGCAGGGCGGCCTCGATGACGGCGTACACCGCCTCGAAGTCCTCGTGCTCGCCCCAGTAGGGATCCTCGACGTCGGGCGGGTGGGCGCCCGATCGCGGGTCGAACGAGCGCAGCATCCGCAGCCGTTGGGGGTCCACGCCCAGGTGTTGCAGCGTCCGCAGGTGGTTGCGGCTCATGGCGATCACCAGGTCGGCCGCGAGGTGGTCGGCGCAGACTTGGGCGGCGCGGTGGTCGGCGGGGATGCCGTGGTCGCGCAGCACCCGGGCCGCCCGCGCGTCGGCACCGCTGCCGACGTGCCAGTCGCCGGTGCCCGCGCTGGTCACCCGTACCGCGTCGCCCAGCCCGCGCCGTCGCAGCTGGTCGGCGAACATCTTCTCGGCCATCACAGACCGGCAGATGTTGCCCGTGCAGACGAACGTGACGTGCAGCGACTCGCGATCAGACACCGAGCGCCCTCCGCAGCTCGGCGACGGTCCGGGCGTGCGTGGTGCCGTCACCGAACCCGTCGGGGAAATCGGCCCGCCCATAGCCCCAGCCGACCACCACGGTATCGATGCCGTGGTCGGCGGCGCCGAGGACGTCGTGGCTGCGGTCGCCCACCATCAGCACGCGCTCGGGCAGCGGCGCCAGCTGCGCCAGCGCGTGGGCCAGCACATCGGTCTTGGTGCTGCGCAAACCGTCGGTGCTGGCTCCCGCGATCACCTCGAAGTAGTGGTCGAGCCCGAAATGGGCGAGGATGCGCCGGGCGGTCGGCTCGGCCTTGGAGGTGGCCACCGCCATCCGGACACCGGCCGCATGCAGGTCGGCCAGCAGCGGCTCGACGCCGTCGAACAGGCTGTTCATCGCCCAGCCGCGCTCGGCGTAATCGCTGTAGTAGGCCGCGATCGCCTCGTCGGTGTCCTCGCCGAGGCCCAGTGTGCGCAGCGTGTCGCGCATCGGCGGGCCGACGAGCCGCGCGACCAGATCGCCGTCGGGCACCGCGGCGCCTACCCGTTCGAGGGCGTGGCGGAAGCTGGCCAGGATGCCCTCCGCGGAGTCGGTCAGCGTGCCGTCCAGATCGAAGATCACCAGCTGCGCCGTCACCATGCTGCGTGTCACCAGACCATTGTCCCCGATGGCGGATGTCGTCGACGTTGCTGCGGTGCCTTCGGCCGCCCACTAGTGTTTCACGGATGGCGAGTCTGCACCCGAGTCCGCCTGCGGCGGTGCGCTACCACGGTGACCAGGCCGTCGCCCCCGGGATGCTCGATTTCGCCGTCAACGTCCGCGACACGCGCCCGCCGCAGTGGCTGGTGCGACGGCTGACCGAGCGGCTGGGCGATCTGGCGCGGTATCCCGGCGCCGACGACGTGCACCGCGCGCAGGACGCGGTGGCCCGCCGGCACGGCCGCGCCCGCGACGAAGTCCTGCCGCTGGCCGGCGCGGCGGAGGCCTTCGCGCTGTTGAGCAACCTGCGTCCGGCCCGGGCGGCGATTGTGGCGCCCTCGTTCACCGAGCCGGCAGCGGCGCTGACCGCGGCGGGGGTGGCGGTGCGCCACGTCGTGCTGAAGCCGCCGTTCGGCCTGGACGGCGTGCGGCCGCCGGAGGACGCCGACCTCGTCGTGGTGGGCAATCCGACGAACCCGACCTCGGTGCTGCACACCCGCGAGCAGCTGCTGGCCTGGCGCCGGCCCGGACGGATCCTGGTGGTCGACGAGGCGTTCGCCGACTCGGTGCCCGGTGAGCCGGAGTCGCTGGCCGGCGACGCGTTGCCCGACGTGCTCGTGGTGCGCAGCCTGACCAAGACGTGGGCGCTGGCCGGGCTTCGGGTGGGCTACGCGCTGGGCGCGCCGGGGCTGTTGGCGCGGCTGAGCGCGCAGCGGGCACACTGGCCGGTGGGAACGTTGCAGCTGGCGGCGATCGCAGCCTGCTGCGACCCGGCGGCGGTCGCCGAGGCCGAGGCCGGAGCGGTGCGGCTGGCGGCGTGCCGCGCCGAGATGGTGGCCGGCCTGCAATCGGTGGGTGCCGAGGTGTTCCCCGGGCGGGGGCCGTTCGTGCTGTTCCGTCACCCGGAAGCCAGGCGGGTGCGAGAAGCTCTGAGAGACAAGGGGATCGCCATCCGTCGCTGTGACACGTTCGTCGGCTTGGACGAGCACTACCTGCGGGCAGCCGTGCGCCGCGAGTGGCCGCTGCTGGTGCAGGCCATGTCGGAGGCGACGACGGACGGGGCCCACCGGTGAGTGTGCGACTGGCCGACGTCATCGACGTGCTGGACGAGGCATACCCGCCGCGACTGGCCCAATCCTGGGACTCGGTGGGGCTGGTGTGCGGAGACCCCGACGACGCGCTGAGTTCGGTGACCGTTGCGGTGGATGCCACGCCCGCCGTCGTCGACGAGGTGCCCGCGGGTGGTCTGCTGCTGGCGCATCACCCGCTGCTGCTGCGCGGGGTCGACACGGTGGCGGCCGACACACCCAAGGGTTCGCTGGTGCACCGTCTGATCAGGACCGGGCGCTCCCTGTTCACCGCCCACACCAACGCCGACTCCGCGTCGCCGGGGGTGTCCGACGCCTTGGCCCGCGCCCTGGGCCTGACCGTTGAAGCGGTCCTCGAGCCGGTGGCGGCCCGCGCCGACCTGGACAAGTGGGTCATCTACGTGCCGCGGGAGAACACCGAGGCGGTGCAGGCCGCGGTGTTCGCGGCCGGCGCGGGGCAGATCGGCGACTATTCGCAGTGCAGCTGGAGGGTCAGCGGTATCGGGCAGTTCCTGCCGCACGAGGGCGCCTCGCCGGCGATCGGCAGCGTCGGCACCGTCGAAAAGGTTGCCGAAGACCGGGTCGAGGTCATCGCGCCCGCGCGGTTGCGGGCCGGCGTCTGGGCGGCGATGCGCGCCGCCCATCCCTACGAGGAGCCCGCCTTCGACATCTTCGCGCTGGTGCCCGTGCCGGGTGCTGCCGGGCTGGGCCGCATCTGTACGCTGCCGGAACCGGAGCCGTTGCGTCACTTCGTATCCCGGGTCGGCGATGCGCTGCCGGCGACCACATGGGGCGTGCGCGCCGCGGGTGATCCCGACAGGGTCGTGTCGCGGGTGGCGGTCTGCGGCGGGGCCGGGGATTCCCTGCTCGCCGCCGCGGCGGGTGCCGGCGTGCAGGCCTACGTCACGGCGGACCTGCGTCACCACCCGGCCGACGAGCACCGCCGGGCTTCGGACGTGGCCCTGGTCGACGTGGCGCACTGGGCCAGTGAGTTCCCCTGGTGCGACCAGGCCGCCGGTCTGTTGCGGTCCCGATTCGGCACCGCACTGCAGGTGCGGGTGTGCGGAATTCGCACCGACCCCTGGAACCTGGGACGCCTTGGCGACGAAGCCGGGAGGAATCAGCCATGAAAGCCGACGTGACACAGCAACGTTCGCTGCTCGAGTTGTCGAACCTGGACGCCGAGCTGTCCCGCCTCGCGTATCGGGCCGCCCACCTGCCCCAGCAGGAGGAATACCAACGGACGCAGGGCGAACGCGATGCCGCGCGGGACCGCGCCGCCGCGGCCGCGATCGCCCTCGGCGACGCGGACGCTCAGGTGGACCGGCTGGAGGCGGAGGTCGAATCGGTGCGCCAGCGCGAGAACCGGGACCGTGCGCTGCTGGCCTCGGGAGCCACCGACGCCAAGCAGCTGTCCGATCTGCAACACGAACTCCAGACCCTGGAACGTCGGCGGGCGAGCCTGGAAGATTCGCTGCTGGAGGCGATGGAGCGGCGCGAGGAGCTGCAGACCCGGCTGGACGCCGAGACGACGACGGCGGACGCGCTGCAGTCCGAGCTGGCCGGCACCGAGCAGGCGCTCGACGCGGCGCGAGCCGAGATCGACGAGGCCCGCCGGGTTCATGCGTCGCGGCGCGAGCAGCTGACCGCGGGTCTGGATCCCGCCCTGTCCGCCCTCTACGAGCGGCAGCGTGCCGGGGGCGGACCGGGCGCCGGGCCGCTGCTCGGGCGCCGCTGCGGCGCCTGCCGCCTGGAGATCGACCGCGGGGAGATGTCGCGCATCACGGCCGCCCCCGAGGACGAGTTGGTGCGCTGCCCGGAATGCGGCGCGATCCTGCTGCGGGTCAAGGACTTCGAGCAGTGAAGGTCGTCATCGAGGCCGACGGCGGTTCGCGCGGCAATCCCGGCCCGGCCGGATACGGCGCGGTGGTGCTCAGCGAAGACCGTTCCACCGTGCTGGCCGAGGCCAAACGGGCGATCGGCCGGGCGACCAACAACGTCGCCGAATACCGGGGCCTGATCGCGGGTTTGGCGGACGCCCTGGACCTGGGGGCCACCGAGGCCGCGGTCTTCCTGGACTCCAAACTGCTGGTGGAGCAGATGTCGGGGCGGTGGAAGGTCAAGCATCCCGACCTCAAGGAACTGCACGCCGAGGCCCAGGCGCTGGCGTCGCGGTTCGACCGGGTCCGCTACAGCTGGGTCCCGCGCGCGCGCAACGCACACGCCGACCGGTTGGCCAACGAGGCGATGGACGAGGCGTCTGACCCGCCGGTCGCCGCGCCGGCGAAAGCCGCTGCGGCCCGAGCCCCGAGCGCCCCGCGATGGACCGGTGCGCACGGCACGCCGACTAGGTTCCTGCTGCTGCGGCACGGGCAGACCGAGCTGTCGGCTCAGCGCCGTTATTCGGGCCGCGGCAACCCGGGGCTGACCGAGGTGGGCCGGCGGCAGGCCGAGGCCGCCGCGCGGTACCTGGCGCAGCGCGGCGGGATCGCAGCGGTGTTCTCCTCGCCGCTGCAGCGGGCCTACGACACCGCCGCCACCGCGGCAAAGGCGCTGGGCCTGGACGTGAGTGTCGACGAGGACCTCGTCGAAACCGATTTCGGGGCCTGGGAGGGGCTGACGTTCGGCGAAGCGGCGCGGCGTGATTCGGAGCTACACCGCCGGTGGCTGGAGGACACCGGCACCGCCCCGCCGGGCGGTGAGAGTTTCGAGGCTGTGCTCGATCGGGTGGCACGGGCGCGTGAATCCATCATCGCCGCGCACGAGGGGGACACCGTGCTGGTGGTCTCGCACGTGACGCCGATCAAGATGCTGCTGCGGCTGGCGCTGGACGCGGGGCCCGGGATCCTGTACCGGCTGCACCTCGACCTGGCGTCGCTGAGCATCGCCGAGTTCTATGCCGACGGAGGGTCTTCGGTGCGTCTGGTGAACCAGACCACGTACCTGTAGTCAGGCGCTGCCCGGGGCAGCGACACCGCGGCGTTCCGTCAACGTGGTACCGCGCGAAACGCTCTCCGGGGCCGATCCCCGCTTGGCAAGGACGCCGGGCTGCGGCAAGCTCGCGGGATGGACGATGACGACGAACCCGAAGGCGCGAGGCGGTTCTGGGAGGAGCGCTACAGCTCGTCCGGCCGGACCTGGAGCGGGCGCGTCAATGCCCAGCTCGCCGAAGTGGCCGCCGGCCTGCCACCGGGCAGCGCCCTGGATCTGGGCAGCGGGGAGGGCGCCGACGCGCTGTGGCTCGCCGAGCACGGTTGGCGGGTGCTGGCCGTCGATGTCTCCGAAACCGCGCTGAGGCGCGCCAGTCAGGCGGCAGCGGAACGAAATCTGCTGGACCGCATCGAGTTTCAGTGCCATGACCTCAACGAGAGTTTCCCGGAGGGGACGTTCGACCTGGTGTCGGCGCAATACCTGCACTCACCGGCGCGGCTGAACCGCGAGGCGGTGTTGCGGCGGGCCGCCGACCACGTCGCGCCCGGCGGGGTGCTGCTGATCGTCGACCACGGCGAAGCTCCGCGCTGGGCCAAGGAGCGCCTGCACCGGTTTTCCGGAATCGAGGAGGTGCTGGCGGCGTTGCAGCTGGATGCGACCTGGACGCGGCTGCGAGCCGAGCGGGTCGGGCGGGAAACGCTCGGCCCGGACGGGCAGCCGGCGACCCTGGTCGACAACGTCATGGTGCTGCGGAAATCCGCATACCCCGGGGCGGCGGTTGCTGGCCCCGGCGCTGCTCAGCGAGTACCGTAGGGCGTCGCGGACGAGTTGGCCGGGCGGCCGCGGACCGCCGCGAGGCGGTTCGAGGAAAGTCCGGACTTCACAGAGCAGGGTGATTGCTAACGGCAATCCGAGGTGACTCGCGGGAAAGTGCCACAGAAAACAAACCGCCACCCTCGCGGTGGTAAGGGTGAAACGGTGCGGTAAGAGCGCACCAGCATCCCGGGTGACCGGGGTGGCTAGGCAAACCCCACCCGAAGCAAGGTCAAGAAGGCCGCACCACAGGGTGCGGCCGCGCAGGTGTTTGAGGGTTGCTCGCCCAAGCCTGCGGGTAGACCGCTCGAGGCACCCGGCAACGGTGTGTCCAGATGGATGGTCGCCGCCGCGCCGCCGTTGCTCACGCCGCGGCGGCGGGGAACAGAATCCGGCTTACAGGCCAACTCGTCCGCCCCGAGCCACTGACCTGCATGTTTACCTGGCGACTTCGCCGGCAGTCCGCAGCCAGTCCGCCGCAGGCCCGAGTACCGAGTCAATCGCGTCACGGGTCCGTCGGAGTCGGGCCACAGGTGGCTGTAGGTGTCCAGCGTCTCGGTCGCGCTGGCGTGCCCGAGCCGAGACTGAACCGTCTTGACGGACTCGCCATGCCGAATCAGCAGACTGGCGTAGTGGTGGCGCAGCGCGTGGAACCCGGTCCCAGCGGGCAGCTTGGCCGCCTCGACCGCAGCCCGCCACTTGTGCCCGAACGCCGACCGCCCGATGGGCTTACCCGCCAGTGTGAACACCAGGCCGTCAGGACCAGCGGGGAATGCCGCCAGATGCGCGGCCAGCGCGCTGACGACCACCTGGGGCAACGGAATGGCTCGGTTGCTCGCCGCAGTCTTAGGCGGGGCAGAACCGGCGCTTGCTTCGGCAGCGTCACCAGTTGCCGATCCACCACCACCGTCCACTCCAAGAACTTGGTCCGGTCCACCGTCAGCCCGAAGCACTCGCCCTGGCGCATACCGGTCCCGGCCGCCAGCGTCACCAATGCCGCTAGCTCGGCTGGCAGCGCGTCGCGCACCGCTGTCACCTGCTCGGTTGTCAGCGGCACAATCTGGGGCCGCGCCACCTTCGGCAGTTTCGTCCCGTCGCATGGATGCGACGTGATACCCCGGTCACGGATCGCGGCTTTCATCACCGTCGAGACGAGGCCGTGGACGACGCCGACCGTCGCCGGTGCGAGGTTGAGGGACTTGACCCACGATTGAATGTCGTTCGACAGGATCGCGGTCAGGCTGCGCCCTCCCAGCGTGGGGTAGGCGTGGCGGTGCAGCATCGTCTCCACATGCGCGACCGAGCTGGGGCGGCAGACCTGCATCTGTCGCCACCGGTCGGCGTA
>CAYVQQ010000135.1:0-8787 GCA_964453085.1 uncultured Mycobacterium sp. | reverse complement strand
CGCCGGGAAAGTGGGAGGCCCGCTGCCGGGTGCGGGACGCAGACGGGCTGCTGCGCCACGTGGCCCGCCAGTCGCCCGCTGGTGTCCGCGACCGGCTCGGCGGGGCCGCCGAGGCGGCTCTGCTGGAGCATCTCAGCACCCGCGCGGTGCGGGCCGACGCGGGGGCCGTCACCGGCAGCACCCTGGTGAGCACGCTGCTGGATCGGCACCTCGACGCTCTGCGGGCGGCCGAGCGAGCACCCCGAACCATCTACAGCTACGGGCTGAGGGTCGGCTACTGGAACGCCGTCGCGGCGGGGGTCACCGTTGCCGACTGCACGCCGGGGCGGCTCGACCGCCTCCTGGAGCAGGTGCGCGCGGCGCACGGGGACACCGACGCCAAGCAGCTTCGGACGCTTGTTGCCGCGGCCCTCGACCTGGCGGTCAACGAGGGAGCGCTGCAGGCCAACCCAGCCCGGGCGACGAAACCAGCGCCGAAACCGAAGGCGAAACGAGGCGGCGGCGCTCACCCCATCGACCCGGCGGCCCTCCCCGCCGTGATGACGGCTCTCGTGGAATCCAAGATGTGCCGTGACAAAGACCTCACCGACCCGATCCTGATGCACCTGGCAACCGGGCTGCGCGTCTCCGAGATTCTCGGGCTGCTGTGGGCGGAGTTCGACCCCGACACCGCGACCATCGACGTGACCGGGCGTGTGGTCCGCGAAATCGGGGTTGGGTTGCTGCGGACAGCGACCGTCGATTCCTCCAAAGGCACGGCCCCGCGGCTCGCGCTGCCGAGGTTCGCCGTGGACCTGCTGCTGGCCCGTGCGCGGGAGGAACGCCCCAACAAGCTCGGCCTGATCTTCCCGAGCAGCGTCGGGACTCTGCGCGATCCCAACACCCTCGCGCGCCAGTGGCGGACGGTGCGCGACGACCTGGAGCACTTGGCGGGCACCACCGGCCACTCGTTCCGCAAGACGATGAGCAACCTGGTCACCGACCACACCGCCGACCCGCGCATCGCCGCCGACGTGCTCGGCCACGCCGACATGCAGACGACGATGCGGCACTACCTGCAACGCGGGAAGACCCACCCCGAGGTTGCCGAGGCGGTGGACGAAGCGGTGCGCGGCGGGCTGTCGCGGGCCGAGAAGCCGACCAGCTCGTCGGGGCGATAAACGCGGATTAAACGCGGGCTCAGGCCCTTCAAAAAGGAAGCAGGTCAGAGGAAAATGCCCTCTGACCTGCTTCTTCAGTAGCGGGGACAGGATTCGAACCTGCGACCTCTGGGTTATGAGCCCAGCGAGCTACCGAGCTGCTCCACCCCGCGTTGGTGAATACCAGGTTACCGAACCTATGTCGGCGTGACCAAATCGCACGCTCACCGAGGGTGCGCGAACCGCCGGCGGTACCGGCGTGTCATTGTCCCGACACGCACGCTCGCGGCGAGGACACCCGCGCGACGACCTCACTCGGCCGCTTACTTGGCGTCGTTGTACTTGGTGATCGCGTCGTCGAGCCGCTGCAGCGCCGCACCGTAGGCGGCGAAATCGCCCTTCTTCTGCGCGTCCCTGACCGCGCCGAGCGCCGCCTGGATCTCCTGTAACGCCGCGGACTTGCCCGGCGACAAGGTCGTCGACCCGTCCGGCGGCGGCACGGCCGCCTGCGGCGGCGATCCTTGGGCGCCGGCCACCGGCGGGCTCGCCGGCGGCGGGGCGGCGGGCGCGCCGGATTCGGTGGGCTGGATGCCCGTCGCGGCCGCCCCGGCACCGGGACCGAACAAGCCGGTGAGCGCGTCACCCACCGTGGGGCCGTATCCGATCTTGTCGTTGTACATCATCGCCACCCGGATCAGCCTCGGGTACGACGACGCGGCGTCGCTGGCACCCGGGGAGGCGTAGACCGGTTCGACGTACATCAGGCCGCCCTCACCGATCGGCAGCGTCAGCAGGTTGCCCCACCGGATCCGATTCTGGTTGTCGCGCCCGATCACGCCGAGGTCCTGGGACACCGCCGGGTCGGTGGTGATCGCGTTGTTGGCCAGCTTGGGCCCGTTGACCTGCCCCGGGATGGTCAGCACGGTGATCCTGCCGTAGGTGGCCGGGTCGGAGCTGGCGCTGATGTAGGCGGCCAGGTAGTCCCGCTTGAACCGGTTCATCGCGCTCGTCAACTGGTATGACGCCGAATTGTCGTTCTTGGCGATGTTTTTCGCGACGATGTAGAACGGCGGCTGATAGCTGCTGGCGGTGGGGTTCGGATCCAGCGGCACGTCCCAGAAATCCGAGGTGGAGAAGAACGTCACGGGGTCGTTGACGTGGTACTTGGCCAGCAGCATCCGCTGCACCTTGAAGAGGTCCTCGGGGTAGCGCAGGTGGTCGGCCAGCTCCGGCGTGATCTCGCTCTTGGGCTTGACGGTGCCGGGAAAGACCCGCATCCAGGCCTTGAGCACCGGGTCGTTCTCGTCGTGTTGATACAGCGTGACGGTGCCGTCGTAGGCGTCGACGGTGGCCTTCACCGAGTTCCGGATGTAGGAAACCTGCTTGTCGGGCCCCAGCCGGTTGAACGCCACCTCGTTGGAGTCGGCGGTCGCCGACACCAACGAGGTGAGCTGGGAGTACGGGTAGTTGTCCAGCGTGGTGTAGCCGTCGATGATCCACACCAGCCGCTTGTTGACCACTGCCGGGTACACGGCGCTGTCGGTGGTCAGCCACGGCGCCACCGCCTCGACGCGCGCCGCCGGGTCACGGTTGAACAGGATCTTGCTGTTGGACCCGATCACGTTGGAGAACAAGAAGTTCCGCTCGGCGAACTTGGCCGCGAACACGGCGCGGGAAAACCAGCTGCCGATCGGCACACCGCCGAGCCCGGTGTAGGTGTAGTTCTTGGTCTCGTTGCTGGTCTCGTAGTCGTACTCGCGGTCCGCGCCGTTGCGCCCGACGATCGCATAGTCGGCGGCCGTGTTGGCGATGACGGGCCCGTAGTAGATGCGCGGCTGGTCCAGCGGGGCGGGCCCGTCGGAGATGATGCCGCCGTTGGCGCCGACCACGTTGACCAGGAACTCCGGGTAGCCACCGTTCTGGTTCGGGTCGTTGGCGATGCCGCGCACCGTGTTCGCCGGCGAGGCGATGAACCCGTTGCCGTGCGTGTAGACGGTGTGCCGGTTGATCCAGTCCCGCTGGTTGTCGATGAGGTGGTCCGGGTTGAGTTCCCGCGCCGCGACCACATAGTCGCGCAGCGCGCCGGTGTGATCGGTGTAGCGGTCGATGGACAGCCGGTCGGGGAAGTAATAGAAGTTCTTGCCCTGTTCGAACTGCGTGAACGCGGGGCTGACGATCGTGGGGTCCAGCAGCCGGATGTTCGACGTGGTGGCGCGGTCGGCCGCGACCTGTTGTGCGGTGGCCCTGGCGTCGCCGGAATAGTTGCGATACGTCACCACATCGGAGGTCAGACCGTACGCCTGGCGGGTCGCGGCGATGCTGCGGCCGATGTACTCGCTTTCCTTCTGCGCCGCATTGGGTCTGACGCTGATCTGCTCGACGATCAACGGCCAGCCCGCGCCTATGATCACCGACGACAGCAGCAGCAGCACCAAGCCGACGGCCGGGATCCGCAAGTCCCCGAACGTGATCGCGGAAAACACCGCCGCGGCACAGATCAGGGCGATCGCCATCAGGATGAGCTTCGCCGGCAGCACGGCGTTGATGTCGGTGTAGCCGGCACCGGTGAACGGCTTGCCGCCACGAGTGTGCGAGAGCAGCTCGTAGCGGTCCAGCCAGTAGGCCACCGCCTTGAGCAGCACCAGCGTCCCGACCAGGCTGACCAATTGGATGCGCGCCGAGCGGCTCAGTGCACCGCTGCGGCCCGAGAGCCGGATCCCGCCGAACAGGTAATGCGTCACCAGGTTCGCCACGAACGCCAGGAAGACGGCGACGAACAGGTAGCCGAGCACCAGCCGGTAGAACGGCACGTCGAACGCGTAGAAGCCCAGGTCCTTACCGAACTGCGGGTCCCTGATGCCAAACTCGCCGCCGTGCAGATACAGCTGGATACGCACCCAGTAGCTCTGCGCGACGATGCCGGCCAGCAGCCCGATCGCGGCGGGCACACCGATGCCGATCAGGCGCAGGCGAGTCAGCACCACGGCCCGGTAGCGCGCCACCGGATCGCTCACGTTGCTCGGGACGAACACCGGGCGGGTCCGGTAGGCCAGCGCCAGCCCGCCGAACACTATCCCGCCGACCAGCAGACCGGCCACGAGGAAGACGACGAAGCGGGTGACCACCACCGTGGTGAACACCGAGCGATACCCCAGCTCCCCGAACCACAGCCAGTCGACGTAGGCGTCGATCAGTCGAGGACCCGCGAGCAGCAGGGCGATCACGGCCAGGGCAACCATGATCAGAATTCGGCTGCGCCGGCTTAGCTTCGGCATTCTTGCGGTGGGCCGCATCCCCACTGGCTACGCTCCTGATCGATTCGGCTGACGTCAACGGGCGTCAACGTGGCCGGCGCCGTCCACCGGACAGTCCCTGGCGGCTTGCTGGGTTTCCACGGATTTTCCTAGATGGTCACACCTGGACGGTCACAACTTTACGCATCCCGGCTTGTGCGCGGACCTCCGTGCGGTCCGCGTCGCCTAGCAGGTCGGCGGCTGCCCCCCCGACGTGACCTTGTGCAGCGCGTCCACGGCCTCGCTGAGCGTGTCGACCTTGACCAGGCGCATGCCGGTCGCGTTGTCCGAATTCGCCTCATAGCAGTTTTTCGCGGGCACCAGGAAGACCGTGGCGCCGGCCGCGCGCGCTGCGACCATCTTGTGCGTGATGCCACCGATCTGGCCCACCTTGCCGTCGACGGAGATGGTGCCCGTCCCGGCGATGAACTTCGAGCCGGCGAGCTCGCCGGTGGTGAGCTTGTCGACCACGGCCAGGCTGAACATCAGCCCGGCCGACGGGCCCCCGATGTTGGCCAGGTTGAAGGTCACCTCGAACGGCGCCCACGGCGCATCAAGCACGGCGACACCCATGAAGCCGTAGTCGCGGTCCTTGTTCGCGCCGAGGGTGATCTTCGCCTTGCCGGCCGGCTCGTTCTTGCGGCGGAAGTCGATCGTCAGCACCTGGCCGGGCTTGGTGTTCTTCAGAACCCCGGTGAACGCCTCGACGTCGGCGACGGGGATGCCGTCCACGGCGTCGACGGCATCCCCGGACTTCAGCTTGCCCGCCGACGGGCCGGGATCGCTGACCGTCGCGACGGTGACCGCGGACGGGTACTTCAGATAGCCCAGCGCGGCGTACTTGGCGCTGTCCTCGGACTGCTTGAAGTCAGCATTGTTGGCCTTGTCCACCTCCTCGCGCGACTTTCCCGGCGGGTAGACGACGTCGCGCGGTACCAGTTGTTCCTGCCCCGAAAGCCACAGTGTCAGCGCCTCGCCCAGCGAAAGATCGTCGCGCTGGGACACGGTCGTCATGTTGAGGTGACCGGTCGTCGGGTGGGTGACCGCGCCCTGGATCTGCACTACCTCCTTGCCGTCCACCTCGCCCAGCGTGTCGAACGTGGGGCCGGGGCCCAGCGACACGAACGGCACCGTCGCCACCGCCAGCAGCACCCCGAACACCACGATGGGCACCAGCGCGACCATCAAGGTCAGAATCCTCCTGTTCACGCCGATTACACTAGACGGGCTCCGCGGTGGGCTCGTTCAGCTACGAGCGTGACCCGGGATGCCCCGTTGTGTCCCGGCGGTGAGTACCGTTGGGGTTATGGCTGACCTGCCTTTTGGCTTCTCCTCGGGAGACGAGCCCCCGGAAAACGAGCGGGGCCACGACAGGAAGAAGGACTCCGATTCCGGGTCGGGTGCCTCCAACCCGTTCGGCGTGTTCGGCTTCGGCGGCGACTTCGGCATGGGCGACCTGGGCCAGATCTTCACCCAGCTGGGTCAGATGTTCAACAGCGCCGGCACCGTCATGGCCAGTGGCAAAACCTCGGGCCCGGTCGACTACGAACTCGCACGCCGCGTCGCGGCCGGCTCGATCGGGTTCGTCGCGCCGGTCCCGGCCACGACGAACGCGGCGATCGCCGACGCGGTGCACCTCGCCGAGACCTGGCTGGACGGGGCCACGGCGCTGCCCGCCGGCACCACCAAGGCGGTGGGCTGGTCGCCGAATGACTGGGTGGACAACACCCTGCAAACCTGGAAGCGGCTGTGCGATCCCATGGCCGAGCAGATCTCGTCGGTGTGGGCCTCCTCGCTGCCCGAGGAAGCCAAGAGCATGGCGGGCCCGCTGCTGGCGATGATGTCGCAGATGGGCGGCATGGCGTTCGGGTCGCAGCTGGGCCAGGCACTGGGCCGGCTGTCCCGCGAGGTGCTGACCTCCACCGACATCGGACTGCCGCTGGGACCCGAAGGCGTGGCCGCGATCCTGCCGGAGGCCGTCGAATCGTTCGCCGCCGGGCTCGAGCAGCCGCGCAGCGAGATCCTCACCTTCCTGGCCGCCCGCGAGGCCGCGCACCACCGGCTGTTCAGCCACGTGCCGTGGCTGAACAGCCAGTTGCTCGGCGCGGTGGAGGCCTACGCCCGGGGCATGCAGATCGACATGAGCGGGATCGAAGATCTGGCACGCAACTTCGACCCGTCGTCGCTGTCGGATCCCGCGGCCATGGAGAACCTGCTCGGCCAGGGGGTGTTCGAGCCCAAGGCGACACCAGCCCAGAAGCAGGCGCTGGAACGCCTCGAGACGCTGCTGGCCCTGATCGACGGCTGGGTGCAGGTGGTGGTGACCGCGGCGCTGGGCGACCGGATCCCCGGCACGGCCGCGCTCTCGGAGACATTGCGCCGGCGCCGGGCCACCGGCGGCCCGGCCGAGCAGACGTTCGCCACGCTGGTCGGTCTGGAGCTGCGGCCCCGAAAACTGCGTGAGGCCGCCGTGCTGTGGGAGCGCTTGACGCAGGCCGCGGGCGCCGACGCCCGCGACGCTATCTGGGCGCATCCGGATCTGCTGCCGTCGGCGAACGACCTCGACGAGCCCGCCGGCTTCATCGACCGGGTCATCGGCGGCGACACCAGCGGTATCGACGAGGCGCTCGCCGAGTTCGAGCGCGACGCCGTCGATCGCGGTCCCGAGGATCGGGGCACGGGCAGCGGTTCTGTGGATAACTGAACCCGGCGTTGCGCGCGGGCTGGCACAGTCTCGACCCATGCCCGCGGTTCTGGTTTCGGCCCGTTACGCACTCGACCCGGCGATGCCGGTGTTGCTGCGCCCGGACGGCGCGGTCCAGGTGGGCTGGGATCCCCGTCGCGCCGTGCTGATCCAGCCGCCGTGCGGGCTGGCCGCCGGCGACCTGGCCACGTTGCTGCACTCCATGCGATCACCGACGCCGCTGCCCGAGTTGCAGCGCCGGGCCGTCGACCGGGGATTGAGCGATCCCGACGGGCTGATCCACCTGGTGGCCCAGCTCGTCGGCGCCGGCGTCGCCACCGAATGCCGCCGGGCCGGCGGCCGGACGGCGTCGATCCGGATCCACGGCCGCGGGCCCCTGTCGGATCTGCTCGTGGAGTCGCTGCGCTGCTCCGGAGCGCGGATCGCGCACAGCAGCCAGTCGCACGCGGCGATGTCGGCCGCCACCGTGGATCTGGTCGTGCTGTCTGACTACCTGGTCGCCGACCCGCGCATGGTGCGCGAGCTACACAAGCGCAAAGTGCCGCACCTGCCGGTCCGCGTCCGCGACGGCACCGGGCTGGTGGGGCCGCTGGTCATCCCCGGCGTGACCAGCTGCCTGGGCTGCGCGGACCTGCACCGTCGCGACCACGACGCGGCGTGGCCGGCGATTGCCGCGCAGTTGCGCGACGCTGTCGGGGTCGCCGACCGGGCAACCATTCTGGCGACGGCGGCGCTGGCGCTCAACCAGGTGAACCGGGTCATCGCCGCCGTGCGCGGGCGGGAGGTGACGCCCGACCCCGGCCCGCCGCCGGCGTTGAACGCCACGCTGGAATTCGATCTCACCGCCGGTGCCCTGGTGGCGCGCCGGTGGAGCAAGCATCCGCTGTGCTCCTGCTGACGCCGACGCCTTGGGCCCGCTACTCCAGGTGTCCCAGCTCGGGCACGTTCGTCGCCACCGCCGCGTACGCTCTGGCAAGCTCGTCCAGCGCCGTCGAGGTCAGGGTTCCTTCTTTGCGGTTCTTCTCCAGTGCTTCGATGATCGCCCCGAACAGGGCTACGGCGGCGTCGTGCTGCGCCTGTTTTGCATGACTTTCCCGGTCCACCGTTGCAAGTGAGTGATCTTTAGTGGTCACGTGACTTGCACCCCGTCTCGGGGTTGTTCGGCAGCCTCACGGCTGCCTCCCTTCCGCGTTTCACGGCCACCAGCCGGGCGAGGCCCGGTCTTACGGTCGGCTCCACGCTTAACGGCGGCCCCAACTGGGCCGACGACGCTTGATGGTTCCTCGTAGCGTGCGAGGTTGATGGCAGCGCAATCGTCACGCTGGTTGAGGTGTTGAGCATGCGTCGCAGTGCCAGTGTTCGGCCCAGCCGATGTTTTGTACATGCCCGCAAACGTGGCAGGTTTTCGACGACGCAAACCAGCGGTCAGCGACCACCAGCGCTGACCCGTACCACCTGGTCTTGTAGGCCAGGTGCCGGCGCGGGGCGCCCAGGGCGGCATCCGAGAGTCCGCGCCGCCTGGCGCGGGCACCCGGAAGACCTTTCTGCCGCAGCATCCCCGCCGTATCCAAACCTTCGACAACGATCCGGCCGTGGGTGGCCAAGCCCAGTGACGTGGTGTAAGAGTTCGTTCGATCGCGTGACCCTTCGG
>CAYVQQ010000134.1:0-8814 GCA_964453085.1 uncultured Mycobacterium sp. | reverse complement strand
ATCAGGGGCAGCGCCCCGTAGTAGGCGCCGGCCGGGTGGGCGACGCCGTCGGTGGTTTCGGTGGCGCCGTAGGTGTTGCCCATGTTCCAGTCGGTGCCGGTGAAAAAGTGCAGCCCATTGACCCGGAGCGCGGGCAGCGCCTCGATCAGCAGTGTCGCCAGCACGAACACCAGGGCGAGCAGCGGGATCACCGCACCCAGGCCACCCAGCCATCGAATGACCCAGCCCTCACGGCTGAGGTCGCGGCGCGCCATCGGGCCCAACGGAACCTAGCCTGAGATCTTGGCGATCTGGGCATCGGACAGCTTGACCACCGCGGGCGGCAGCGGCTGGAAGCGGACCTTGTCGAGATACGAACGGTCGTTGCCGTCGGTGATCGCCCAGTGCAGGAACGCCTGCATCGTCTGGGCGGTGGCGGCATCCTTTTGGCGGGCGGCGACGATGGCGTACTCGTAGTTGATGATCGGGTACCCGTCCGCGGCGGGCCCGTCGATCAGCGAGATCGCCTCGTCGGCGGGCGGAGAGGCGAATCCGGCGGCCGCGGCCTGGATGCTTTGGGCGTCGGGCAACAGGAACTTGCCGGCGGCGTTGCCCAGTTGCGCCTCACCCAATCCCTTCCGGGTGGCCTGGTCCAGGAAGCTGATCCCGATGTAGGCGACGCAGCCGGGAGTGTCGGCGCAGCCGGTCACCATGCCGCCGTTGCCGTTCTCGCCGAGCGCGCCCGGCACGGCCGGGAAGTCGACGGTGGTGCCGAAGCCGGGTGACGTGCCCCAGCCGCCGGGATCCTGCTTGGACAGGTATTGCGTGAACAGAAAGGTGTCACCGGAGCCGTCGGAACGGTGCAGGGGCACCACCGGGGTGGCGGGGAGTTTCACCCCCGGGTTGAGACCGGCGATCTGCGGGTCGTTCCAGGTCTTGACCTTGCCCTGGTACATGGCCGCCAAGGTCTTGCCGTCGAGCTTGAGGTGCTCGGTGACGCCGGGCAGGTTGTAGTTGATCTGCTGTGCCGAGATGGCCAGCGCGATGTTCATCAACCCCTTGTGCGCGGACACGTCGCCGTTGGACAGGTAGGCGTCGGACGCGCCGATGTCGATCGCGCCGGCGGCGGCCTGAGCGATTCCGGTACCCGAACCGGTGCCCTCGGTGGTGATCGTGACGTTCGGATATTTCTGCTGGTAGGCCGGGCCCCAGAGGTTGAACAGCGGGTAGAGCAGTGTGCTGCCGGTCTCCGACAGGGCCACCTTGGAGCCTGCGGGCGTCGTGGCGGGACCGGCGCCGCCCTGCCCGGCGCCCGACGAACCGCCCGTCGAATGCGAGCCGCAGGCCGCCGCGGCCAGTGCCATCAGCGCCGCCACCGCCGTGGTCAACACCGTATGCGAACGAACTGTCACGTCGACACCTCAAATCTCGAGTTGCGTTGCCTTGCCTGTCTATTCCGGACCCGTTTGATCCGGGCCACCGCAGAATCTGGACTCGCCGAACCGCCCGGCGACGTAGCGGGCGGTCACGTCCTGCTTCGGCGCGGAGAACAGCTCGTCGGTGGGTGCCTCCTCCACCAGGCGTCCGTCGAAGAACAAGGCGGTGCGGTCGCCGATGCGGGCGGCCTGGGCGAGATCGTGAGTCACCATGACGACTGTCAGCCGGTCGGCCAGTGACCGGATCAGCACCTCGATCTTCTCGGTCGTGGCCGGGTCCAGCGCGGAGGTGGGCTCGTCGAGCAGCAGCACCTGCGGGTCCACCGCCAATGCGCGGGCCAGACACAACAACTGCTGCTGGCCGCCGGAGAGCCGGAACGGCGAGCCGCCGAGCCGATCCTTGACCGCATCCCACAGGCCTACCTCGGTGAGGCGGGCTTTGGCGACGCTCTGCAGCTGCTTGCGGGGCACCAGTTTGTGGGCGCGCACGCCGGCGACCACGTTGTCGGCGATGGACATAGGGAAGGGATTGGGGCGCTGGAACAGCATCCCGACCCTGCGGCGCAACTCCATCGGGTCGCGGTCGTGAAAGATGCTGTGCCCGTCCAGCAGGACGTCACCGGTGTGGCGGAAGCCGGGAACCTTGTCGTTGAGCCGGTTCAGCGTTCGCAGGAACGTGGTCTTGCCCGAACCGGTCGGCCCCAACAGGATGGTCACCGCCCGGCCCGGGAAATCCAGACCCACCTTGTCGAGCACCGTCGTCTCGCCGAAACGCAGGGTGAGGTTCACCGCGCTCATCGCCGGCGCGGTGCGGGTGCCTGTGGCGGCACCGGTCTCGGCGTCGAGCTGTTCGCGGGTCATCGACGACCCATAGTACGGGCCATGTGCGACAACGCGTGCGCCGACGGTTCATCCGCGGCTCGCAACGAATTTTTTGTATATTCACGGGGAATCCACTTTTTTGCCGACACGCCGCGGCTCGCGCCGCGACAGGGGAGTTGCGTGAAGCCGATCCGGCCCGGGGCCGCTGTGAACCTGGCTGTCGCCGCCGTGGTGCTGGCGGCATGCGGCGGCCACGCGGGCACACCGGCGTCCGGGTCGAGCGCTGCGCCGGTTCAAGTGGACTGCGGCGGCAAGCAGGAGCTGCGGGACGGCGGCTCGACCGCGCAGGAAAACGCGATGGAGCAGTTCGTCTACGCCTACATCCACGCCTGTCCGGGCCACACGCTCGACTACAACGCCAACGGCTCGGGGGCGGGGGTGCGCAACTTCCTCGACAACCGAACCGACCTGGCGGGCTCGGACGTGCCGTTGAACCCGGACAACGGGCAGACCGACAGGGCCGCAGACCGGTGCGGTTCCCCGGCGTGGGACCTGCCCACGGTGTTCGGCCCGATCGCGGTCACCTACAACGTCAAGGGGGTGAGCACGCTGAACCTGGACGGCCCTACCATCGCGAAGATCTTCAACGGCGCCATCACCAGATGGGACGACCCGGCGATCAAGGCGCTCAACTCCGACGCCGGGCTCCCGTCAGAGCCCATCCAGGTGATCTTCCGCAGCGACCAATCCGGTACCACCGACAACTTTCAGAAGTATCTCGGCGGTGCCTCCGACGGTGCGTGGGGCAAAGGCGTCAGCGAGACGTTCAACGGTGGTGTCGGTCAGGGCGCCAACGGCAACAACGGCACGTCGGCGCTGCTGCAGACGACCGAGGGGTCGATCACCTACAACGAGTGGTCGTTCGCAGTGGGCAAGCAGTTGAACATGGCCCGGATCATCACGTCCGCGGGGCCGCAGCCGGTGGCGATCACCGTCGACTCGGTCGGTAAGACCATCGCCGGGGCCACGGTCCAGGGTCAGGGCAACGACCTGGTGCTGGACACGTCGTCGTTCTACAAACCCACGCAGGCCGGCGCCTACCCGATCGTGCTGGCGACCTACGAGATCGTCTGCTCGAAGTACCCCGACTCCGCGACCGGGCAGGCGGTGAAGGCGTTCATGCAGGCGGCCATCGGTCCGGGCCAGGTGGGTTTGGACCAGTACGGCTCCATCCCCCTGCCCGGCTCATTTCAGGCGAAGTTGTCGGCGGCGGTCAACGCAATCTCGTGATGCCATCTGGTGATCGGGTGAAGGGAGCTCGGCGGTGAGCGAATCCGGGGCGGCCCCGCGGGGATCGCTGTTCGGACCGTACCGGCTGCTGCGGCTCTTGGGTCATGGCGGCATGGGTGAGGTGTACGAGGCCGAGGACACGCGCAAACACCGCGCGGTGGCGTTGAAGTTGATCTCGTCGCAATACTCGGACAATCCGGTCTTCCGCGCGCGGATGCAGCGGGAGGCCGACACCGCGGGGCGGCTGACCGAGCCGCACATCGTGCCGATCCACGACTACGGCGAGATCGACGGGCACTTCTTCGTCGAGATGCGCCTGATCGACGGGACCTCGCTGCGCACGTTGCTGGCGACCCAAGGTCCACTGGCCCCTGCCAGGGCGGTGGCCATCGTGCGGCAGGTCGCCGCCGCGCTGGACGCCGCGCACGCCGGCGGTGTGACGCACCGGGACGTCAAGCCGGAGAACATTCTGGTCACCGCCGACGACTTCGCGTACCTGGTGGACTTCGGCATCGCCCGCGCCGCCAGCGACCCGGCGCTCACCCAGATTGGTACCGCCGTGGGCACCTACAACTACATGGCCCCAGAGCGGTTCACCGGCGACGAGGTGACCTAGCGCGCTGACATCTATTCGCTGGCCTGCGTGCTGGGTGAGTGCCTGACCGGGGCCCCGCCGTACCAGACCGAAAGCGTGGAGCGGTTGATCGCCGCGCATCTGCTGGACCCGGCCCCGCGCCCCAGCCAGCTGCGGCCCGGGCAGGTGCCGGCGGGCCTGGACGAGGTGATCGCCCGTGGCATGGCCAAAAACCCCGAAGATCGCTACCGCACGGCCGGGGAACTGGCCGCCGCCGCCCACGGCGCGCTCACCGGTTCCGAGCAGCGGCAGGCTGCCTCGATCCTGCGTGACGGTGAGACGGCGACGCTGCGGGCCAACGCGCTCGACGCCGGCTTTCGCCAACCCGTCCCGCCGCCTCGGGGCCCGACGTCTGCGGCGCCGCATGCCGACACCCGCGCCGCTCCGCTGCAGCCCGCCGCTGACGGCGGCTGGCGGGCCGTCAGCGGCGAGTTCGATCGTGCCGGCCAGTCTGCGCCTCCGCGGCAGCGCGCTGCGCGCGCGCTCGACTTCGGTTCCGCCGCCCCGGGGCGGCGGGGCACGAAGAAGTTGTGGACCGTCGTGGCCGTTGCCGTGCTCGTTCTGGTGACCGCCCTCGGCATCACCGGTTACCTGGTGACGCATACGCCGGATCGGGAGCCGCAGGCTAGCGGGCAGACCGTGCTGCCGTTCAACGGCATCGACTTCCGCCTCTCGCCCGGAGGGGTGGCGCTGGACAGCGCCGGCAGTGTCTACGTCACCAGCGAGGGCATGTACGGCCGGGTGGTGAAGCTGGCTCCCGGATCGAGCGCTCCGACGGTGCTGCCCTTCGATGGGCTCTACCAGCCGCAGGGCCTGGCGATCGACGGTGCCGGCACGGTGTACGTCACCGACTTCAACAACCGGGTGGTGGCCCTTGCCGCCGGATCCAACAAGCAGACCGTGTTGGCGTTCACGGGCCTCAACTATCCGGAGGGTGTCGCGGTCGACGCCCAGGGCGACGTGTTCGTCGCCGACCGGGGCAACAGTCGGGTGGTCGAGCTGACGGCGGGCGCCAAGACCCAGAACGTCCTGCCGTTCATCGGGCTCAAAGATCCCGACGGGGTGGCCGTCGACTCCGCCGGAAACGTCTACGTCACCGACACCGACAACAACAGGGTGGTCAAACTGGACGCTGTGTCCAAAACCCCCACGGTGCTGCCGTTCGAGGATCTTTCCGTCCCGTGGGGCCTCGCGGTCGACAACGCCGGAGTCGTGTACGTCACCGAGCATGACAAGAACCAGGTGGTGAAATACGCGGTGGGATCCACTCACCCCACCGTGTTGCCGTTCACCGGGCTCAACACTCCGCTGGCGGTCGCGCTGGGCAAGGGCGGGCGCGTGTTCGTCGCCGATCGCGGCAACGACCGGGTGGTCGAACTGACCGACTGAGGGGTCGCCGCGGGGTCAGAACGCCGTCTCCGGGGCAGCGGGATGGCGATCTGTTTCAGGGCGGCCGCGCATAGTTTGGCCCAGTGTGCGTCCGACGGGATGCGGAGCGCAACTCGTCGGCGCTCAAGCCCCAGCACTCCATCACACCGGGTGGAGTTCCTCCAGTACGATGCCGGCGGCTGCGGTGAGCCGCAGCATCCGCAGCCTGCCCGCATCGGTGGTCAGCGGTCGGCCTTGCGCAACACCGCCGTAAAGTAGTAGTTGCGGGCGAACGGCGCTTGTTCGCTGTCTTCGGGCCCGGCGATCGGCTGCAACGGCAGCCCGTTGTCGTCCAGCAACTGGTTCAGCGACGTGCGCAGCGGCCGCCAGCCGCGGTCTTCGAGGTAGGTCGCTGCGTCGTTGCGCTCGCCGGGGAAGCCCAGGTCGGCGAGCGCGACGTCCAGGCCGTGCTCCTGCCACCGGGCGCTGGCGGCATTGAGCACCTGCGCGTTCACACCGGAGGTCAAGAACACCTCGGCGACCAGCCGGCTGCCGTCGACGCTGAGGTCGGTGATGTTGTCCAGCAACCGATCCTGCGCGTCGGGCGGCAGGAACCCCAGCAGGCCCTCGGCCGCCCAGGCCGCGGGGGCGGCGGTGTCGAAACCGGCCTGCCGTAGCGCCGACGGCCAGTCGCGGCGCAGGTCGATCGGGACGGGCCGCACCTCGGCGGTGGGGCTGGCACCCAACTGCGCGATGGTGACGCTCTTGAAGTCGAGTACCTGGGGCTGGTCGATCTCGAACACCGTGGTGCCGGCCGGCCAGGGCAGCCGATAGGCGCGCGCGTCCAGACCCGACGCCAGCAGGACCACCTGGCGCACGCCCGCGGTCGCCGCCTCGGCGAAGAACGTGTCGATGTAACGGGTGCGCGCGGCCAGCAGGTCGGTCATGCGTTGCATGCCCCAGGCCGCGCCGGGGACGTCGACGTCGGCGGAGTCGAGGTCGCCCGCGGCCCACCGGGTGAAGAACTCCACGCCGACCGCGCGCACCAGCGGCTCGGCGAACGGGTCGTCGATCAGCTTGTCACGGGTCGCGCGGGCTCGTCCCGCCGCCACCATGGTGGCGGTGGCTCCCACGCTGGTCGCCAGGTCCCACGTGTCGTTCTCGGTGCGCGCCATTCGTCGGAATCCTTCGTTGCTGTGCTGGGCTTTTCGTTGCTGTGCCGGCCTTTTCGTTGCTGTGCCGGGGCCCACTGGATAGACAGTTTAACGAGGAACACCCGCGGCCGAGGGGGCGGCTCCGCGCCGTTCGCGCGCCGTGACCAAAGACCCTTGCCGGTGTGGCGATACGCCCTTGTCGCCGGCGGCGGCGACGGGGGACAGTGCAGATGTGATCGCCCGCGCCGGCCTGGAAGCCCGGTCGCTGCTGCTCTACGCGCGCGCCGGGGGGCTGCGCGCCGTTCCGCCCGGCCGTGGCCTGGCGGCGTTGCGCGCATTCGGCCGCTACGGCCTGCTCGGGGCGGCGTCGGCGATCACCGCCGCCCGCGACCCTGACGGCGTCGCACTGATCGACGAGCGTGGTGCGCTGAGCTTTCGCGACCTGGACCGGCGGACCAACGCGCTGGCCAACGCGTGGCGCCGGCGCGGTGTCGGCCCGGGCACCACGGTGGCTGTGATGGCCGGCAACCACCGGGGGTTTCTGGAGGCGGTGTTCGCCGCCGGCAAGTGCGGAGCGGGCGTGCTGCTGCTCAACACCGGCTTCGGCGCGGAGCAACTGGCCGGCATGGTGGCCCGCGAGGGCGTTGACCTGCTCGTCTACGACGACGAGTACGGCGGCGCGGTCGCCGACGTCCACCCGCGGTTGGGGCGGTGCCGCGCCTGGGCGCCGACGCCGGGCCCCGACACGCTCGACACGCTGATCGGTCAGGGCGACACCGGCCCGCCGCCAGCCTCCGGCGGCCGGCCCAGGATCGTCATCTCCACCAGTGGCACCACCGGGGTTCCCAAGGGCGCCGTGCGGTCGGAACCCTACTCGCTCATCCCGGTCGGCGGCCTGCTCGGCAAGGTGCCGTTTCGTGGCCGTGAGGTCACCGCATGCTGTGCGCCACTGTGCCATTCGCTGGGCTTCAGTCATGCGATGTACGCGATGGTGCTGGGCTCAACGCTGGTGTTGCGCCGCCAGTTCGAACCGCGCGAGGCCCTGGCCGACGTGGCAGCGCACCGTGCCAGCGCCATGATCGTCGTGCCGATCATGTTGCGACGCATCCTCGGCCTGGGGCCCGAGGCGCTCGCCGGCCACGATTTGTCGGCCCTGCGGATCGTGTTCGTCGGCGGATCGCAGCTCGGTGCCGACCTGGCCACCCGCGCGCTCGATGCGCTGGGCCCGATCGTCTACAACATGTACGGCTCCACCGAGGTCGCCTACGCCACCATCGCCACCCCGGCCGACCTGGCCGCCGCGCCCGGCTGTGTCGGCGGCGTGGTGCCCGGGTCGGTCGTCAAGATCTTCGACGCCGAAGGGCGCGAGGTCGCCCCGGGTACACCGGGGCGCATCTTCGTCGGCAACGTGCTGGCGTTCGACGGGTACACCGGCGGCGGCGCCAAGGAGACGATCGGTGGGCTGATGTCCACCGGTGACATCGGCCATTTCGACGGCGCCGGGCGGTTGTTCATCGACGGGCGCGGGGACGAGATGATCGTCTCCGGCGGCGAGAACGTGTTCCCCGGCGAGGTCGAGGAGGCGCTCGCCCGGCACCCCGACGTCCTCGAGGCCGCGGTCGTCGGCGTCGGCGACGAGGAGTTCGGACAGCGCCTGCGCGCCTACCTGGTGCCCCGCCCGGGGTCGGCGCTGACCGAGCGCGACGTCAAGGACTACGTCCGCGACCGGTTGGCCCGCTTCAAGGTCCCCCGCGACGTGGTGTTCGTGGACTCGCTGCCCCGCAACGCGGCCGGCAAGGTGCTCAAACGGGAATTGGACGACTCCAGCCGGTAGCGGATCAGCCGGGAGCTGTTGGCCACCACCGCCACCGACGACGCGTTGTGCAGGATCGCGGCCAGCACGGGCGACAGCGCGCCGCCCGCGCCGATGGCCAGCCCGGCGGCGTTGACCGCGATCGACATGGCGTAGTTCTGGCGGATCACGTCGACCGCCCGGGCGCCCAGGTCGCGCACCTCGAGCAGGTGGTGCAGGTCGTCGTTGGCCAGCGCCACGTCGGCGGTCTCGACGGCGACGTCGGTTCCGGCCAGGCCCATGGCGATCCCGACGTCGGCGGCCGCCAGCGCGGGCGCG
>CAYVQQ010000133.1:0-9001 GCA_964453085.1 uncultured Mycobacterium sp. | reverse complement strand
GACCGCCATGGGCTATCCAGGCTTCCAATTCTCTTGTGCCGATGAGGTGTTCGCGGAACTGGCCGGGTTCCACAACGCCCGCACCGGCTGGGACCTGCGCGGCGTGGACTATCCGCGGCTGCGTCGCGGCCCCGTACAGTGGCCGGTCGCGCCGGGCGGTGCCGATCGCAATCCGATCCGGTATCTCAACGACGGCATCAGTCAGGACCTGCACACTGCCGACGACGGCACCGTACCCGCGCTGGCCTTCCCGACGCCGAGCCGCCGCGCCCGATTTTTGCCGCGGCCGTATCTGCCCGCCGACGAACTGCCCGACGACGAATTTCCGATGGTGTTCACCACCGGCCGACTGGCGCACCAGTGGCACACCATGACCAAAACCGGACGGGTCGCCAAGCTGAACAAACTCAACCCGGAACCGTTCTTGCAGCTACACCCCGACGACGCCGCCAGCCTCGGAGTGCGCGACGGCGACCGGGTCGAAATTCGTTCCCGCCGTGGGCGAGCCGTGTTGCCCGCGGCAGTCGACGATGCCGTTCGACCCGGAGTGTGCTTCGCGCCCATGCATTGGGCTGACGCGTTCGCCCCCGATGTCGCGGTCAACGCGGTCACCAACGACGCGGTGGACGCCGAGTCGCTGCAGCCGGAGTTCAAGATGTGCGCGGTAGCCGTCACGGCCATCGAGGCCGAATCCAGCCCCGCCGCACCCGCAACGCAGGAAACCATGACGCCGATCGATGCACTTGCCGCTGCCCTGGGTCCATTGCCGGCGCCGAGAGCACGCAGCGACGCCGAGCAGCTGTTCCTGTCCGGGTTCCTGGCCGGCGTCCGAACGAACCCGCCCGCCGGCGAGGTGCCGGCTCTGCCGGCGGTCACGCCACTGACGCCGGCGAACCATGCCTGGGTCGACGGTGTGCTGGCCGGAATCTTCTCCCGCACAACGGCACCAGCAACCTCCGCGGCGGTGCCACAACCCGGTCCGAGCGCGGGTCCGACCGCGACGGTGGTGTGGGCGTCGCAGACCGGCACGGCCGAGGACTACGCACGAGAGTGCGCCGACAGGCTTGCTCAAGCGGGCGTCGTCACCGAACTTCGCGGCGCCGACGAGATATCGCTGACCGACCTGTTCGGAACGATGCTGTTCGTGGTGGCCACCACCGGCGACGGGGATCCGCCCGACAACGGCATCGCCCTGTGGGATGCCCTGGCCGCCGCGGAGCCGGGCAGCGTGGATTCCGTGGACTATTCGGTGCTCGGCTTCGGCGACTCGTCCTACCCCAACTTCTGCGGGTTCGCCCGGATGCTGGATGCCCGACTTGCACATCTCGGCGCCCACCGCATCGTCGACCGGGCATCGTGCGAACCCGACTACGAAGCCGCCGCCCACGTGTGGACCGACTCTGTCATCTCGGTGCTCACCAAAACACCGTCAGTCCCCTCGGCGCCGAACTACGCTGCGGCGCAGAGATATTCACGGTCCAATCCGCTACGCACCATCGTTACCAGCAACGTCACGCTCTGCGGTGTGGGCTCCGACAAGGACGTCCGCGATATCGCGATCCGGCTGCCCGCGGGCACGCTCGCCTACGGGCCGGGCGATGCGCTCGGCGTATGGCCACGGAACCGGTCCGACGTTGTCGCGGAGTTCCTGGAGCGGGCCGATTTGGACGGCGGCGTCGAGGTGACCGTGGCAGGCGACGTGATGCCGCTGACCGAAGCCTTACGGCTGAGACTGGACGTGACCCGAATCACGCCGGACCTTCTCCGGTTCGTCAACGAGCGTCACCCGGCCGACGACCTGCAGGCGGCCATCGACGACCCCGCGCACTTCGCCGACTGGAGCCGAGGACGCCAGGCGCTCGACCTGCTGGCCAGTCACCCGGTGAAAGCGTCGCTCGACGAGTGGCTGCAGGTCCTGCGTCCGCTGACACCCAGGTTGTACTCCATCTCCTCCAGTCCGCTCGAGGACCCCGGGGCGCTGCGCGTCAGCCCGTCGATCGTGCGGTTCGAGTCGTCCACCGCCGCCACCGACGGAGCGGTGCGGCACGGCGTGTGTTCGGGGTACCTGGCCGGACTCGAGGTCGGCGCCGAGGTGGACGTATTCATCCAGCCCACCAGGCACTTCCGCCCGCCAGATGACCCGGGAGCGCGGATGGTCATGGTGGGCTCGGGCACGGGGATCGCGCCGTTCCGCGGATTTTTGCACCACCGCGCGGCGCGCCGGGACACCGGCGACAACTGGTTGTTCTTCGGCGAACGGCATGAGGCGTCGGAGTTCTACTACCGCGACGAGCTGGAAGCGTTCTGTCGGTCGGGCCTGCTGAACCGGTTGGATACGGCTTTTTCCCGGGACGGCGACGCCAAGCTCTACGTCCAGCACCGCATGCGGGAGAACGCCGCCGACCTGTGGAAGTGGATCGACGACGGCGCCTACGTTTTCGTCTGCGGGGATGCCGCCCAGATGGCACGGGACGTCGATGAGGCGCTGTGCGACATCATCGCCGAGCACGGCCGACGGAGTCGCAAGGGCGCGGAGGGCTTCCTGAGGGCGTTGTCGGCTGAGCGGCGGTATGTGCGCGATGTCTACTGACCAGGTACGCCCGCTGCGGGCCATCGTGATCGCCGGTGGTGCGTGCGCCGTCTGGGCGTTGACAAACCGGAGCAGCAGGTCGGCGGACTGCGGTTGCTCGAGGTCGCGTTGGCCGCGGTGGCCGGCGCCGACACCCCTGAACGACTTGCCGCGGCGTGGGAGGCGCGCCGCGGCGCTTGAGGTGGCGGGTTATTGCCGAACCTCGCATGGGCCGCAACGCCTTTCCCATTGTTCGATGCCTCGGCACATCAGTCACGCAGGCACGCCGAGTCACGTCCCCAACAGGTTCTCACACGCCGGTTCGCTGCGGCGTGAGTAAAGCGTGACGGGGCGGAAACCGGGAGCGATCTTCGCGCAACAACGAACACCTACCGTGAAACCTAGGGGACATGAAAGGAACGAAAGCGAGTGCAGACACGCACAGTGGCGGTGGTCGGGCACGGCATGGTGGGGCACCGATTCGTCGAGACCCTGCGGGCGCGGGACACCGAGGACAGTTGGCGCGTCGTGGTGCTCGGCGAGGAGGCCGACGCCGCCTACGACCGTGTCGGCCTGTCGTCGTATGTGGGCAGTTGGAATCGGTCGCTGCTCGCGCTGAGCGGCAACGACTATGCCGGGGACGGCCTGGTTGAACTTCGGCTCGGCAGTGCGGTGACCGGCATAGACCGGGATGCCAAGCGCGTCACCATCGCCGATGGCTCGGCGGTGGACTACGACGTCCTGGTGTTGGCCACCGGCTCCTACCCGTTCGTCCCGCCGGTGTCGGGCCGCGACTCCTGCGGCTGCCACGTGTATCGCACACTGGACGACCTCGATGCCATTCGCACGGACGCCGAAGCCGCGCTGGCCCGCGACCCACAAGCCGTCGGGATCGTCGTCGGCGGCGGACTACTCGGTCTGGAGGCCGCTAACGCGCTGCGGCTGCTGGGATTGCGGCCGCACGTCGTTGAATTCGCGCCGCGGCTGATGCCGCTGCAGGTCGACCAGGCCGGCGGTGAGCATTTGACGCGCCTGGTGCGCGCACTCGGGATCGACGTCACCGTTGGCGCCGGGACGTCGGCGATCGAGCGGATCGACGACCGACTTCGAGTCACCCTCAGCAACGACGAGGTGATCGACGCGGCGCTGTTGGTGTTCGCCACCGGCGTCCGTCCGCGCGACGAGCTCGCTCGCGAGGCCGGCCTGGACATCGCCGAGCGGGGCGGCGTGGTCTGCGACGCAACCTGCGCCACCAGTGATCCCGCGATCTACGCGATCGGCGAAGTAGCCGCGATCGAGGGCCGTTGCTACGGTCTGGTCGGACCCGGTTACACCGCCGCCGAGGTGGTGGCCGACCGGCTCCTCGGCGGCGACGCCGAGTTCCCGGGCGCCGATTTGTCCACCAAACTCAAGTTGCTCGGCGTCGACGTCGCCAGCTTCGGCGACGCGATGGCCAGCACTCCCGGCGCGTTGGAGGTAGCGGTCTCCGATCCCATCGGCGGCACCTACTCCAAACTGGTGGTCTCCGATGACGCCAAGACCCTGCTGGGCGGCATCCTGGTCGGCGACGCATCCAGTTACGGCGTGCTGCGGCCGCTGGTCGGCTCGGACCTGCCCGGCGACCCCGTGACGCTGATCGCACCCTCCGGCTCGGGTGACGGGCCTGCTGTCGGTGTCGGCGCGCTGCCCGACAACGCTCAGATCTGCTCGTGCAACGACGTCTCCAAGGGCGCGCTGCGCTCGGCCATCGCCGACGGGTCGTGCACCGTCGCAGACCTCAAAGCGTGTACCGGCGCCGGTACGTCATGCGGCTCGTGTGTGCCGCTGTTGGCGCAACTGCTGGCCGCCGAAGGCGTGAAACTCTCAAAGGCGTTGTGCGAGCACTTTTCCGCCTCGCGCGCCGAGCTGTTCGAAATCGTCCAGGCCAGCGGTATCCGCACCTTCTCTGGTTTGATCGAGCGGTACGGCGCCGGCGCCGGCTGCGACATCTGCAAGCCGGCGGTCGCGTCGATCCTGGCGTCCAGCGGTTCGGACCACATCCTCGACGGCGAGCAGGCGTCGCTGCAGGACACCAACGACCACTTCCTGGCCAACTTGCAACGCAACGGCACCTACTCGGTGGTGCCGCGGGTGCCCGGCGGGGATATCGCCCCCGAGCAGCTGATTCTGATCGGTGAGATCGCTCGAGACTTCGGCCTCTACACCAAGATCACCGGCGGGCAGCGCATCGACATGTTCGGTGCCACCGTCGACCAGTTGCCGCTGATCTGGGCCCGCCTCGTCGAGGGCGGCATGGAATCCGGGCACGCCTACGGCAAGGCGCTGCGCACGGTCAAGAGTTGCGTGGGCACCGACTGGTGTCGCTACGGCCAGCAGGATTCCGTGCAGATGGCCATCGACTTGGAATTGCGTTACCGCGGCCTGCGAGCGCCGCACAAAATCAAGATGGGCGTCTCGGGCTGCGCCCGCGAGTGCGCGGAAGCCCGCGCCAAAGATGTCGGCGTCATCGCCACCGAGTCCGGCTGGAACCTGTACGTGGGGGGAAACGGCGGAATGACGCCCAAACACGCGCAGCTACTGGCGTCCAACTTGGACAGCGAAACCCTCGTTCGCTATGTCGATCGCTTCCTGGTGTACTACATCCGCACCGCGGACCGACTGCAGCGTACCGCGCCGTGGATCGAAAGTCTTGACGGCGGCGTCGACCATCTGCGCGAGGTCATCATCGACGATTCATTAGGCCTCGCAGCCGATTTCGAGGCGACCATCGCACGCCACGTGTCCAGCTACACCTGCGAGTGGAAAGCTGTCCTGGAGGATCCCGACAAGCTGGCCCGGTTCGTGTCGTTCGTCAACGCACCAGACGCACCCGACCCCACCGTCGAGTTCATCGAAAAGAACGGCCGCAAGGTCCCCGTGCTGATCGGTACCCCAGCCGTCCCGTCCCGCTGATATTGGGAGTTGCCAAGATGACTACCGCGTTCGACGTGCTCCGCTGGCGCGGCGACTGGACCGCAGCGTGCCCACTGTCTCGGCTGGAACCATTGCGCGGGGTGGCGGTGCTGCTGCCCGATGATGCGCAAGTGGCGCTGTTCAGATTGATGGACAACACTATTCGAGCGGTGGGTAACATCGATCCGATCGGATGCGCTGCCGTGCTCTCCCGCGGCATCGTCGGCGACCGGGCCGGCGTACCGGTTGTGCAATCGCCGCTGAAGAAACAGGCGTTCAGCCTGGTGGACGGTCGCTGTTTGGACGCCGAAGGCGTGTTCATTCCGGTCTACGACACCCGCGTCGCCGTGGACGGAACTATCTACGTCGCCAATTCCCCCGACATCCAGTTCGGATACCGACGCCGCGAACAGTCCGCCTGAACAAACAGCCGCACGCCAACAGCCGTCATACGAATGGTTTTGGGTTGTCATTCCAGCTCGCCACCCAGGCGCGGATGTCACGTTCGAAGCCTTGCACGCCGCGGTGGTCGCCGCGTTCGGATCGGCGACCAGCCCGGGCGGCACCGGAAGAGCCCAAGATCACGGCCGGCGCCGCGTGGCCTCAGCACGCGAATGCGAGGCCGACGCCGTCAGGCGGCGGCACGGGCTGCAGGCAGCCGAACGGCTCGATGCCGGCCGCGCCGAATCTCACCGCGGATCGGTGGGCGTAGTTGACACAGAACACGCCCGTCCGACCGGCCCGGCAGCGGTAGTCGGCGAATGACAGCGAATCCCCGTCGGGCAGTGCGGGTCCGTCACCGTCGATGAACGGACCCGGATCGCCGCGGGCCGCGCCCACCTGCAGGTTCGTGCCGTCGAAAAAGACCCACCCGCCCCTCCATTCGCCGTAGGCCGTCGTGGGTGCGGGCGGGGGATTGGTCAGCGCGACCAGGCAGACCGGGGCAGGCCCGGTGTGTTTGGCGTCGGTCATGCATACGACTTTGCCCGTCTGGGCGGCGAACGCGACGTCACCGCCGAGTGGGGTGGCGACGCCGTCACGCGTCACGGTATGGAAGTGGGCAGGGTCGGCGGGCCGACCCGCCTCGATCCAGGCGATGACCTCCGAGATCGCAGCGTCCGCGGCCGGCGGACCCGGCTGGCCCGACGTTGCGCTGGTCGTCGTCGAGGGCGGCGCCTGGCCGGCTGACCGGTGCTGACCGTGGTGGCCGTGTGAGCAGCCGGCGACCAGCAACATCAGCGCGACCAGCGCGGCAATTCGCATTGAGCCAGGCTAACCGCGCGATCACGAACCGGCCGTGAACGAGGCGCTGCGCGCGTCGAGCCGTCGTGTCGGTCCACCTCCCACGCTCGCGCCCCACCGCGACGCCGCGCAGGTCCTGTCGCAGGTCGGCGCGCACCACCGACTGCTCGGCCGGCGACCAAGGAAGGGTTTTCACCGGCGCGTTGACCTGGCACGCTGACCCCCATGCGCGCCGACACCGGGAACCCGGATGGCACGGCCGGCCCCGGATGGCCAGAGTCGTTGGTGCCGAAGGGCGCCACGACCTGGCGTTGCTGCACGCAGGACGTCGACTCGGGGGGAACCTGCGTCGCCGACGGGCTCCCGCCGAATGCGACGTCGACCTCCGGGCCGGGCGGGAACGCCGCCGACATCGACGTGCGCGGGCGCCGCGGCGTCGGTCGGGCCGCATGAAACCGCGACCCGGCCGCCGGGTGAGCGGCTCCGGGGCCGGTGCGCGGTCGCCGGTCGTGGTCATGGGTGTCTCGGGCTCGGGCAAGTCGACGGTGGGTTCGGCTCTGGCGCAGCGGCTGCGGGTCCCCTTCGTCGACGCCGACACCCTGCACCCGCCCGCCAACATCGCCAAGATGGCCGCCGGCGAACCGCTCGACGACGACGATCGCCGCCCGTGGCTGGAGTTGGTCGGCGAGTGGTTGGCGGGCCACCGGGCCGGGGGTGTGGCGAGTTGTTCGGCGCTCAAACGCGCCTACCGCGACCGGTTGCGTGCGCATTGCCCGCGAGTGGAGTTCCTGCACCTCAGCGGTTCGCCGGAGCTCATCGGTCGCCGGCTGGCCGCCAGGACCGGGCACTTCATGCCGGCCGCGCTGCTACGCACGCAGTTCGAGGCGCTCGAACCCCTTGGTCCCGACGAGGCCGGCGTCACCGTCGACGTCGGTCGGGACGTCGGCGCCATCATCGACACGTATCTGTCGGCGGCGCGGCGGCCCACCGGGGGCTGAAACCCGCTACGTTGCGCGAGGCGAGGTCCCACGCCGCGAAGGCCTTCACCCGAGCCGGCGTCTCGCCTTCGCGCCGATCCGTTCCAGCGCGTCCTCGACGCTGTGGCCGTTCGCGGATTCGGCGAGGTGACGGGCGGATTCGGCGAGGTGCTCGCCGCGGGCCCGGGCGGTGTCGGCCAGTTCGTGGCCCCGCTTGCGTGCGGCTTCGGCCAGCGGTGTCGCCTTGTCGGCGCCGACCTGCAACCCGTGCCTGAGCTTCTCGCCGAACTCCTCGAGGTCACTCTCGAGCGTGTCGTGAACCTGCGGCAACTCGGGCAGCGTCGACGACACCGCATCCAAGAGTCGTTCGGCTGCGCGGCAGCCGCGCCACCCGAGCGACGGCTTGCCCGCGGTGTCGGCGGCCGCGATCATCAAGGCGCCGAGCAGGCTGAGGTCCGTCAGGAAGGCGTTGCGTTTCTCCGCTTTGCGCTGCGGGTCGGTCTCGCTCCAGAACGTGTGTGCGCCGACGTTGCCCACCAACACGGTGAAAGCCAAAGCCGTCGAGGCAACGCGCGGCATCCGCCCAGCGGCTAGTAGCAGGCCACCCCCGACCTGGACGGCGGCGTTGATCTGTGCGACGGCCTGCGGGTCGTTCGGGATGCTGCTTCCCACCGGAATCGGCAACGCCTGCAGGCCGTGCACCGCTGCCGCCGCCGCGTCTGCCGCGGCCTCCGGGCGGCGCAGTGAGTCAATTCCTCGCCCGATGAACACGACCGACAGCAGCGGCCGCGCGATTCTGCGGATCAACATGGCAGCCTGGTTACCCCGCCCGCCCGCGACCAAACCGCCACGGCCTTGGACGCAGCTAAGAGTTGACCCGTAATTGAGGTGTCTTAGAGGTTCCAGAGTCCGGCGAGGATCTGGAGGCTGTGGTTTGTGGCGTCGCCTCGTCGGCGGCGCTGACGCAAGTATTTTGCCGGTCTTTGATTCTGGCGATGACGTGTTCGACGCGGGCGCGGATGCGCCGGTGCTCCCGGTAGTGGTCGTCGCCGATGATGCGGCTGGTGTGGTCGCGGCGGGGGCCGGTGATGGTGGTGGTGCCGCGGTAGCCGCCGTCACCGAGGATCTGGTGTTGGCCGGCGAGCAGGTGTGCGGTCGTTGCGCGGGCGACGACGACGTCGTTGCGGTTACCCGGCCAGCAGCAGGGCGCGGCGTCGGTGTGCGCAGATGATGATTTGGGTGTTGATGCTGCGCCGGTAGT
>CAYVQQ010000132.1:7916-9094 GCA_964453085.1 uncultured Mycobacterium sp. | reverse complement strand
CTCTACCTTGACGGCCGTTCGCTGCTGCGGGCCCGCTACTCCGACCGGCGCAAGCTGCTGGAGACCTTGGCCGGCGGCACCAACCTCGTTGTTCCCGAACTGGTGCCCGGCGACGGCAGGCAGGCGTTGGAGTATTCGGCCGCACACGGTTGGGAGGGCGTGGTGGCCAAGCGGCGCGACTCCATCTACCAGCCGGGCCGGCGGTCGGCGTCGTGGGTCAAGGACAAGCACTGGAACACGCAGGAAATCGTCGTCGGCGGTTGGAAGGCCGGGGAAGGCGGGCGCAGCGGGGGGATCGGTTCGCTGCTGATGGGCATTCCCGGTCCCGACGGCCTGCATTTCGTCGGGAAGGTCGGTACCGGTTTCACCGAACGCGATCTGGCGAACCTGACGAAGACGCTGGCGCCGCTGCACACCGACGCGTCACCGTTCAACCCGCCGCCACCCCGCGCCGAGACCAGGGGCGTGACGTTCGTCGAGCCGGTGCTGGTGGGCGAGGTGCGCTACAGCGAGTGGACTCCCGACGGCCGGCTGCGCCAGACGAGTTGGCGCGGTCTGCGGCCGGACAAGGAACCGAGTGAGGTGGTGCGGGAATGACATGTGTGGCGCCGGATTCCCGCCCGCTGCCGGTTCGTGAGGTTCATGACGCCTGCGATCATCCGCCGGGGTTCAGCTCCCGCCGAGCGGGTACGGCGGAACGCCGACCCCGGCGATCGAGTGCGTGCCCCACGGGGTCCGCTCGGTGATGCGCGCCGTCGCGCTGCGCTTGCCGACGGTCAGGGTGGCCGTCCGCGCCCGCCTGACGACGTGGTCCGGCAGGGGCTCGGACGCGGACCCGAAAACCGTCCCCTGCCAGTGGTATCGACCGTCGATGGGATCCAGGTGGCCGGCGAGCCGGACGCGCACCGGGTGCGGCGTGCCTGCCAGGGTCAACGTGGCCGCTCCGTCGTAGCTCTCCCGGTCCTCGCGCGCGCCCCCGACCGACAGGTCGAACGCCCGGGACACCGGGTGGGACCGGGCGGCCCGGACGTAGACGCGCTCGTTGAACACCTGCTGGGTGCTGCGCCGGACCTCGATGCGGGTCGCTCCACTCTCGCCGAGGCGCCGCACGCACTCGGCGACGTAGCGCGCCTGCACGCCGGCGTTGTCGTCGCGGGGCCCAGCGACGAGGACGTAGT
>CAYVQQ010000132.1:0-7906 GCA_964453085.1 uncultured Mycobacterium sp. | reverse complement strand
CCGTGGGCGGCGACCCCGAAGACGGGTTCCGTGCCGTCGACCCAGGCGTCCCGCAGCGTCACGCCGCCGGCGCCGACGAGGGCCCCGGCGGCGTCCGGGTGCGCGAGGGTGAACCCGGTGCCGTACACGATGGCGTCGGCGGGGTGGTCGACTCCGTCCCGGGTACGGACGCCCGTAGCGGTGACGGCCTCGAGCGCCGTGGCCACCAGCGCGGGCCCAGATCCGCTGTGGCCTGTGCCCGGCCGCAGCCGGCGGTGCAGCCAGCGGTGCGCGCGGGTCGAAGCTCGCGGCAACTCGGGGACGATGCGGCGCGGTGCATGCGGGAAAACGGTGACCGACGCCGACCGGGCCAGCAACCGGACGCGGTGACCGGCAACCGAGTCGGTACCGACGAACGCGATGCGTTTGCCGGCCGGATCGAAGCCGGGATCCCACGCGGCGGCGGGAAACGACAGCCCACCGAACAGGTGTTGCCCCGCCAACTCCGGGATCCACGGAGCCAGCAGGGCCTCGCGAGCGGTGACGACGACACGGGCCCGCACCACCTCACCGGTGGCCGTGTGCAGCGACCACAGGGCGGTCGCCTCGTCGAAGACCGCCCTGACCACGCTGCCGGCGCCCAGTTCGAGGATGTCGGTGACTCCGGCGGCCGCCAGCGCGGCGACGGCGGCACCCGCGCCGACGACGGCGATCCGGCGGTCGGGGTCGTGCGTCACAGGAACCTGGTGCGCTTCCATCCGCGGCGCGCCAGCGGCCCCAACAGGCCCACCTCGCTCAGGAACGCAGCCAGCGGGGCGAAGCCCGACACCTGCACCTCGCGCCTGTGCTCGCTGCTGCGTGCGGTCGCCTGCGCCCGCTTGGCGTCCAGGCCCGTGCGGGCGTAGGGAATCGGGTTGGTGAGCAGGTAGCGGAAGAAGTACCCGCCCAGGCCGTTGACGTTGGCCACGAACCATTTGTTGAACCGCCGCATCGTCTGCACCCGCTTGCGGGCACCGTCGCGGGCGAACTGGATGTGGCGGGCCTCTTCGGTGACGTGAATGCGCATGAGGCGCTGGATGAGCGGCTGCAGTTCCGGGTCGTCCATCATCTGGCGTTGCAACGAGTCGAAGATCTCCTCGCCGATCAGGGCGGCCACCCACAGCATCGAGCCGTACTGGAAGGCCAGCGGCATGGCGTTGATGAGCATCCGCTGCAGAAGCCGCGGGCGCACGGGCTTGGCGCCGACGCGTTCGATCGTCTTGCCGAACATCACCATGTGCCGCGTCTCGTCGCCGAGCTCGGTGAGCTTGTAATGCGTCGAGCGGGTGGTCGGATCCTCGTGCAGGAGCGTGCGCAGCAGCGACTGGTTGAGCATGTTCTCGAACCAGATGCCCGCCGACAATGCGTTGACCAGCTCCTGGCGGGACAGCTCGATCTGTTGCTCGCGGGACATCTCGTCCCACATCGGCGTGCCGTACAGGGACACGAAACGCGGTGGCAGGTAGAACTTGTCCGGGTCCAGCGGTGCTTCCCAGTCGATGTCGACGACGGGTTCGTAGGACTTCTTAACCGAGCCCTTGAGCAACCGCTCCGCGAACTCCTCCCGACTCGGCGTTGCCGGTTTCACCGCACTGCTCATCGCCGCCGTCCCTTCATCGGGCCTTCAGACGGTACCCATGGTACTGGGTACTTGTGGTCCCGACCAGACTTGCGAGATTCCGATTCGGCACCCTGATCCAAGCAACGAGGAGGATCTTCTTGACTCGGCACATTCACGTGATCGGCATCGGGGCCGGCGACCCCGATTACGTCACCGTCCAGGCGGTCGAGGCGCTCAACCACACGCAGGTGTTCTTCGCCATGGACAAGGGAGCACAGAAGAGTGACCTGGTGGCGCTGCGCCGGGAGATCTGCACCCGGTTCATCCGAGATCCGGGCTACCGGTTCGTCGAGCTGGCCGACCCGAAGCGCGCCACCACCGGCGAGTACCGCGAGGCGGTGTCGGACTGGCACGCGGCCCGCACGCGCATCTGGTCGCGGGCTATTGCGGAGGAGCTGGGTCCCGACGGCGTCGGGGCCTTTCTGGCGTGGGGGGACCCGTCGCTGTACGACAGCACGCTGCGGATCCTCGACGCGGCCGCGGCCGACGTCGAGTTCACCTTCGACGTGATCCCGGGAATCACCGCCGTGCAGGCGCTGACGGCCCGGCACCGCATCCCGCTCAACGAGGTCGGAGAACCGGTGCTGATCACCACCGGCAGGCAACTGCGGGAGAACGGCATGTCGGGCTCGGTGGTGGTGATGCTCGACGCCGACTGCTCGTTCCAGACGTGCCCCGCGCAGACCCGGATCTGGTGGGGCGCCTACCTCGGGACGGACCGCGAACTGCTGGTCGCCGGGACCGTCGGCGAGGTCGGCGCGCGCATCGCGGCCTTGCGCGCCCGGGCCCGCGCTCGGCACGGCTGGATCCTGGACACGTATTTGCTCCGGGCGGCAGACTGACAAGATGCCCGAACTGCCCGAGGTCGAAGCGCTGGCCGACCATCTGCGGCGCAACGCTGTGGGCTTGGCGGTGGGCCGCGTGGACGTCTCCGCGTTCTCGGTGCTGAAGACCTTCGAGCCGCCGATCGGTGCGCTGCACGGCCAGACCGTCGTCGGCGCCGACCGGTGGGGCAAGTACCTGGGACTGCACGCCGGAGAACTGTGGTTGATCGCCCACCTGTCGCGGGCGGGCTGGCTGCGCTGGTCCGACAGGCCGGCCGCGGCGCCACTGCGGCCGGGCAAGGGCCCGATCGCGTTGCGGGTCCATCTGGGTACCCCCGGGGAGGCGCCGGGATTCGACCTCACCGAGGCCGGCACCCGGAAGCGGCTGGCCGTGTGGCTCGTCGAGGACCCGAGAGCGGTGCCCGGGATCGCCACCCTGGGCCCGGATGCGCTGAATCTTGGTCCCGAACGCCTGGCCGGGGTGCTGGCCGGCAACACCGGCCGGATCAAGACGGTCATCACCGACCAGAAGGTGATCGCCGGCATCGGTAACGCCTACAGCGACGAAATCCTGCACGTCGCCAAGATTTCGCCGTTCGCGACGGCCGACAAGCTGTCGTCAGGGCAGCTGGCCGCGCTGCACGAGGCGATGGTGGCGGTCTTGACGGATGCGGTGCATCGTTCCGTCGGCCAGGGTGCCGCGACGTTGAAGGGGGAGAAGCGCTCCGGGCTGCGGGTGCATGCCCGCGCCGGCCTGCCGTGTCCGGTGTGTGGGGACACCATCCGCGAGGTTTCGTTCGCGGACAAGTCTTTTCAGTACTGTCCGACCTGCCAGACAGGTGGCAAGGTGCTGGCCGACCGTCGCATGTCGCGGCTGCTGAAGTAGTCGCCGTGCGGCCCGGGTTGCTCGTGGCCGGAAGATCCTCGATCACGCCGAGCCGGTTCCGGCCCGGCGCCGGGATGCGGGTACCGACAACCTCAGCCGGCGGATCGCCTTGCGGCTCGGTAGCGACGGACGAGCTCATCGGTGGAGCTGTCGGACTGTGGGCCGGGGGCCGCGTCGGCGGTGAGCACCGGCAGCAACGCCTTGGCCTGTGTCTTGCCGAGCTCCACCCCCCACTGATCGAACGAGTCGATGCCCCAGATGACACCCTCGGTGAACACCTGATGCTCGTAGAGGGCGATCAGCTGCCCCAACACCGACGGCGTCAGCCGGTCAGCCAGGATCGAGGTCGACGGCCGGTTGCCGGGGATCACCTTGTGCGGCACGACACCCTCGGGCGTTCCCTCGGCGGCGATCTCCGCGGCCGTCTTGCCGAATGCCAGCACCTGGGTCTGGGCGAAGAAGTTGCTCATCAACAGATCGTGCATGCTGCCGTCGCCTTCGGCGGTGGGCAGGTCGTCGAGTGGCTGGCTGAATCCGATGAAATCGGCCGGCACCAACCGGGTGCCCTGATGCAGCAACTGGTAGAACGCGTGCTGACCGTTGGTTCCCGGCTCGCCCCAGAAGATTTCGCCGGTGTCGGTGGTGACGGGCGAGCCGTCCACGCGCGTCGCCTTGCCGTTGGACTCCATGGTCAGCTGCTGCAGGTAAGCCGGGAAACGGGACAGGTCGTTGGAATAGGGCAGCACGGCGCGTGATTGGGCTCCCATGAAGTCGGAGTACCACACGCCGACAAGGCCCAGCAGGGCGGGCGCGTTGGACTCCAGCGGCGCCGTCCGGAAATGCTCGTCCATGATATGGAACCCGGACAGGAAGTCGGCGAAGGCCTCACGGCCGATCGTGGCCATCACCGACAGTCCGATCGCCGAGTCGACCGAGTAACGCCCGCCGACCCAGTCCCAGAACCCGAACATGTTGGCGGTGTCGATGCCGAAGTCGTTGACCAGTCGCTTGTTGGTGGACACGGCCACGAAATGCTTGGACACCGCGGCATCGCCGAGGGCGTCGGTGAGCCAGCGGCGTGCGGCTGTCGCGTTGGTCAGCGTCTCCAGCGTGGAGAACGTCTTCGACGCGACAATGAAAAGTGTTGTGGCAGGGTCCAAGTCGGCCAGGGTAGCGGTCAGGTCGGCGGGGTCGATGTTGGAGACGAAGCGCGCCGTGATGCCGGCGTTGACGTAGTGGCGCAGTGCCTGGTAGACCATCACCGGCCCCAGGTCCGATCCGCCGATGCCGATGTTGACGACGGTGTTGATCCGTTTCCCGGTGGCCCCGGCCCAATCGCCACTGCGCAGCCGGTCGGTGAAGTCCCCCATGGCATCGAGCACGGCGTGTACGTCGGCGACGACGTTCTGGCCGTCGACCACCAGTTCGGCATCGCGGGGAAGTCGCAGGGCGGTGTGCAGCACCGCACGGTCCTCGGAGGTGTTGATGTGCTCGCCGGCGAACATCTGGTCGCGGCGCTCCTCGAGATGGGCGGCGCGGGCCAGATCGATGAGCAGCCGCAGCGTCTGGCGGGTGACACGATGTTTGCTGTAGTCGATGTAGAGGTTGCCGACCGTGACGTTGAGGTCGCGCCCGCGGTCGGGGTCCTCAGCGAAGAGCTGGCGCAGATGGGTGTTGCCGATGCGTTCGTGGTGCCTGCGCAGGGCGTCCCACGCCTTGGTGGCGGTGATGTCGGGGATGGTGGTACACACGGACGTCATGGGGCGCCGCTCCTCCTCATCGCTTCGCTCTGCATGGTCGCCGACGCTGGTCATGGTCTGACCCTAGTGGGGCCCGTCGGGACGCAGCCACCCGTGGCGCCGCCGGGCGCCGACGGAGGCGTCGCCGCAATTCGCTGCGGCGCCGCGGAGATTCGCGGTCAGGAGTGGCCGAGGCGGCCTCTACCGAGGCGTAACAGCAGCATGGCCAGGTCCTTACCCTCCGGTCCCAGTTCGCTGTAGCGTTCGATGACTTTCATCTCACGGCTGTGCACGAGCCGGGTTCCGCCGGAGGCCATCCGGGCCCTGCCGATCGCCTGGGACACTTCCGCGCGCCGCTTGACCGCCGCGAGGATCTCCGCGTCGAGCCGGTCGATCTCCGCGCGTAACGTCTCGATGTCGGTCACTGGTTGGCCGACGGCCATCTCGGTGTTCATCTCGTGCGTCTCCGCGTTCTCGTGATGTGGGGGTTCTGGTCTCATCCGGTATCGGGCCTCACAAAAGAGACGAGCCCCGAATCGCCGAAGCGGACCACGGGGCTCTGCGAAGGCAGCTACGCCACGGGCACCGCTGGCCGGTACCCGTTGACGAATCGGTTCACCTGCTCCTGATCGGAAGGCCACCGACGACGCTGCGCGCTGAGCACCAATCGAGTGTGCCACCCGGGGCCACACCCGGCAAAATCCTCCCCACCCGCGGCGACGCGGAACGGGTGGCCGCGTTCGTCGCCGTCCGCCGTCGCGGGACCGTCGGCGCGCGGGCATCCGTCTGGTTCGGCAATCGAACGCGGGCCGAACATCGGGTGAGCCGGGTCTGGCGAGACGGCGAAATCCGGCCAAACCCGCCGGCGTCCACGAACGCGCCGACCAGAGGGTCGTCGCGTGGTGGCCAGTAACCGATGCCCGTCGGGGACGTGGCGACCGCGACGAAATTAGTGATGCTCCCCCCGGAAACCCACTCCTCGGTGGCGCCGAACCGCAACCAGCTGACGGTCATGTCGAACCTGTTCGGGCAGAACCCACTTTGGATCGCGCCGACGCCCGTGCACGCACACCGGGTGCCGGTGCACTGCGGCGAACCTGCGCGGCGCCCGGGTCGCGCGCTCCTTCCGGTGAACCGCGTTGACCACCCTGGGATCACCTTGGGCCCGGTCGGGCCGCTGCGCGGCGGTAAATTTGGACCGTCATGACTGTGCACGCAACCGATGCCGAGCCCACCCCCGAAGCCGACCACCTGCTCGACGGCCTCAACCCGCAGCAGCGCCAAGCGGTGGTACACGAAGGTTCGCCGCTGCTGATCGTCGCGGGCGCCGGCTCGGGCAAGACGGCGGTGCTGACCCGGCGCGTCGCCTACCTGGTCGGCGCGCGCGGCGCCGGGGTCGGTCAGATCCTGGCGATCACCTTCACCAACAAGGCCGCCGCCGAGATGCGCGAACGGGTGGTGCAGCTGGTCGGTAACCGTGCCCGGGCCATGTGGGTGTCCACCTTCCACTCCACCTGCGTTCGCATCCTGCGCAACCAGGCATCGCTGATCCCAGGGCTCAACTCCAACTTCTCGATCTACGACGCCGACGACTCGCGCCGACTGCTGCAGATGATCGGCCGCGACATGGGGCTCGACATCAAGCGCTATTCACCGCGCCTGCTGGCCACCGCCATCTCCAATCTCAAGAACGAGCTCATCGAGCCCGCGCTGGCGCTGGACAGGCTCGCGCAACCGTCGGACGCCTCCGACGACCTGGCGCGCACCGTCGCCTCGGTGTACGCCGAATACCAGCGGCGGCTGCGGGCGGCCAACGCGCTCGACTTCGACGACCTGATCGGCGAAACCGTAGGGGTGCTGCGGGCCTTCCCGGACATTGCCCAGCACTATCGGCGGCGTTTCCGCCACGTGCTGGTCGACGAGTACCAGGACACCAACCACGCCCAGTACGTGCTGGTGCGGGAACTGGTCGGCCGCGACGGCGGGGCCGACCCCGACGACCTGCCGCCGGCGGAGCTGTGCGTGGTCGGTGATGCCGATCAGTCGATCTATGCGTTCCGGGGTGCCACCATCCGCAACATCGAGGACTTCGAGCACGACTACCCCGACGCCACGACGATACTTCTGGAACAGAATTACCGCTCCACGCAGAACATCCTGTCAGCGGCCAACTCGGTGATCGCGCGCAACCCCGGCCGGCGAGAGAAGCGCCTGTGGACCGAGGCCGGGGCCGGGGAGCTGATCGTCGGCTACGTCGCCGACAACGAACACGACGAGGCCAGGTTCGTGGCCGAGGAGATCGACGCGCTGGTCGATCGCGGCGAGATCACCTACAACGACGTGGCCGTGTTCTACCGCACCAACAACTCGTCGCGGTCACTGGAAGAGGTGTTCATCCGCGCCGGGACGCCCTACAGAGTCGTTGGGGGAGTGCGGTTTTACGAGCGCAAGGAAATCCGCGACATCGTCGCCTACCTGCGGGTGCTGGACAACCCCGGCGACACGGTCAGCATGCGACGCATCCTGAACACGCCGCGACGGGGGATCGGTGACCGGGCCGAGGCCTGCGTGGCGGTGTACGCCGAGAACGCCGGCATGAGCTTCGCCGACGCGCTCGTCGCTGCCGCCGAGGGCAGGGTGCCGATGCTCAACAGCCGTGCCGAGAAGGCGATCACAGGCTTCGTCGAGATGCTCGACGAGTTGCGCGGGCGTCTCGACTCCGCTCACGGTGATGTCGGCGACCTGGTCGAATCGGTGCTCGAGCGCACCGGGTACCGCCGGGAACTGGAGTCCTCGAGTGATCCGCAGGAGCTGGCCC
>CAYVQQ010000131.1:0-9180 GCA_964453085.1 uncultured Mycobacterium sp. | reverse complement strand
GAGCCGACGTAGTGCAGGTCGGCCTGTGTGACCGTGGCCCGGTGGATCTTCGATTTCAGCATCGTCCGTAGCATCAATTCCTCCACAGTGGTTGGACGTGTCGGTCCGGCCCGTCGGCGCCGGCGGAAGCTCCCACTTCGATCGAGACGTTGTCCAGCAGCCTGGTCCGGCCCAGCCGCGCGGCGACCAGCAGCCGAGCGGGCCCGCCGTCCCCCAGCGGTCCGAGGTCGGGTGCACGCAGCTCCAGGTAGTCGACCTCGATCGCGGGCACGGCGTCGAGCACGGCGCGGGCCGCCTCCAGCGCGGCCGCGGCGCCCGCCGTGGCGGCGTGCGCGCCCGCCGTCAGCGCCGCGGACAGCGTCACGGCAAGCTCGCGCTGCGCCGGGTCGAGGTAGCGGTTGCGCGACGACATCGCCAGCCCGTCGGACTCCCGGACGATCGGCACCCCGACCACCGAGACCTCGATGTCCAGGTCGGCGACCATCTGGCGGATCAGGACGAGCTGCTGATAGTCCTTCTCGCCGAAGAAGATCCGGTCCGGACGCACGATCTGCAGCAGCTTGCACACCACCGTCAGGACGCCGGCGAAATGGGTCGGGCGGGCGCCGCCTTCGAGTTCGGCGGCCAGCGGGCCGGGTTGCACGGTGGTGCGCAGGCCGTGGGGATACATCGCGGCGGCGGTCGGCGCGAACACCATCTCGACGCCCGCGCCCGACAGCAGCGCCGCGTCGTCGTCGAACGTGCGGGGATAGGCGTCGAGGTCTTCCCCCGCGCCGAACTGAAGCGGGTTGACGAAGATCGAGACCACGACCACCGCGCCCGGCACCCGCTTGGCGGCCCGCACCAGGGCCAGGTGACCGTCGTGCAGTGCGCCCATGGTCGGCACGAGCATCACCCGGCGCCCCGTCCGGCGCAGCGCCCGGCTGATGTCGGCGACGTCGCTCGGCGCCGAGTACACGTTGAGTTGGCCGGGGATGAACGCCGGCCGCGGCGTCCGGTTCATCGCGCCAGCACCTCGACCACGGCTGCGGGAGCATGGGCTCGCCGGGCGGTCCGCAGGGCGTTCACCCGGTAGGCGTCCGCCAGGTCGGGGTCGACGCGCTCCAGCGCCGCCAGGTGCCCGGCGACCGCGGCCACGTCGCCCCGGGCGACCGGACCGGTGAGGGCGGCCTGACCCCGTTGCAGGGTGTTCTCCAGCGCCGCCCGCGCCAACGGACCGACGATGCGTTCGGGGAGGCCGCCGGGCCGATCGTCGACAGTCTCCTGCCCAAGCAGCTCGTGGCCGCGCAGCGCGGCCCGCAGCGCCTCCAGGGCGTCGGCCAGGACGGTCACGACGTGGTTGCCGGCATGGGCCAGGGCGGCGTGGTAGAGCACGCGGGCGTCCTCGTGGACGCAGAACGGCTCGCCGCCCATTTCCAGGACCAGGGACTGCCCCACCGCGTACCCGACGTCGTCGGCCGCGGTGATCCCGAAACAGGTGTCCGGCAGTCGGCGGATGTCCTCGTCGGACCCGGTGAACGTCATCGCCGGGTGGATCGCGAGCGGAATGCAGTCGGGGGCCAACGGCGCCAGCACGCCGACACCGTTGGCGCCGGAGGTGTGCACCACGATCGTGCCGGGCCGCACCGCCGACGTCGCGGCCAGACCCGTCACCAGACCGGGAAGTTCGCTGTCGGGCACCGCCAGCAGCAGCAACTCGGCGCTCGCGGCCACGTCATGGGGTGCGGCGACCGGGGTGTCCGGCAGCCGGCGCTGCGCCCGCCGACGAGACGCGTTGCTGACGGCGCTGCATGCCACCACGACGTGGTCGGCACGCTCCAATGCGACACCGAGCGCGCTGCCCACCCGGCCGGCCGAGATGATCCCCACCTTCAGCCTGGCCGGGCGCAAACCGTCGAACTGCACCACCGCAGACGACCTCACCTAGGTATTCGTTCGTTCCGGTCCCCAGCTCGGGGGTACCGGACGGTCAGTAAGACTGTAGTCGATGGCCGCGTGGGGCCCAACGTGACGGGGCTCCCAGCTCAGACGTTGCGGCGGCGGCGGCGCCCACCCCCGGACGGCTCGACCTGCAACCGCGCCAGCAGGTCGGCAACCGACTGTCCGCCCGGCGGCGGGCCGTCCTCGGAGCCGTCCCCGCCCCCGTGCCGCGGCGCCGACTCGGCGGCCGGTCGCGGCGGTTCGGCGGCCGGCGCGCTGCCCTGGGGCGGGACCGGCACCGGCTCGTCCGGGGCGGTGAGGCTGCCGAAGTCCCGGTGTGCCGCCGAATGGCGAGACCGCGAGCGGCGACCGGACTCGCCGTCGGGACGTGGGGCCTCCCGCTCGCCTGGTGCGCCGGCGGGCTCGTCGGGGCTGAGCCGCCGGGCGCGGCGCCGCCGCCCAGCCGGCTCCCCGGCGCCCGCTGCCGGGGTTCCGGAAGGTCGCCACAGGCCGTCTGCCGAGGGCCGCCAATCCTGCGCCCGGTCCTGCGGCTGCGGCGGCTGCTGCCGGTGCGGCGGCAGGGGCTCCTCGGGCACGTCGATGATGGCCGTCTCGTCGGCGCGGCCATCGCGCTCTTCGCGGACCTCGAGGGGCCCCGTGGCTTCGGGCGGACGGTCCTGCGGTATCGGCGGGACGCGGTCGCTGGTGACCCAGTCGACGGGCACGCCGTCCCTGCCGCGGTCCCATTCGCTGTACGCACGGGCGGCGGGCATCTCGGTCTCGAGCGTCTCCAGGGCGGGCCGCTGCTTGAGGTCCGTGTCGAACAGGATCTCCAGCCTGGTCCGCAACGCGTTCAGCTCCGCCCGCAGTGCCGCGACGTCGTCGGCGTTCTGGGCCCGCAACTCCGAAGCCAGTTCACGGCGCAGCTGGGACTCCACCGTCAGCTCGTACTCGCGGCGGGCGGAGATCTCCCGGTCCAGTTGCAGGTCGTAGACCAGCTTCAGGTCACGCACCCGGGCCCGGTCGGCGTCGCTCTGGCGACGGTACAGCACCGACACGAAGGCCCCGGCGACCGCGGCCCACAGCGCCAGGATGACCGCGAGTTTGAGGAGTTCCACGCGATCGGTGAAAACCAAGGCCGAACTGGCGCCAATCGCGAGGACCAGCAACGCGGTCAAGAGCACCCAACCCGGCCTGCGGCCACCGCGCTGTACCCGGGCGCCGCGGGACAGAACGGTCATGGCCCGACTGTACCTGTGCGAGGTCATTCCGCGTGTCGCACGGTCCGGCGATTCTCACTTCGAGGCCGTCCCGGACGCCCCGGGTGGATCAGTTCTCGGCGCCCTCACCGCGCTCGGGCGGTTCCGGCGGGGATTTGCAGCAATGCTGCAGCCACAGCGCGGAGACGAGCAGCGCCAGCGCGCTGACGGCCGCGACCACCGTCCCGTTGGTGTCCTCGGCGGCGACGCGCAGCCAGGACCGGCGCGGCAGGCAATACACCAGCACCCCGATCCAGAAGCCCAGCATCAGCGCGCCCACCCAGGCCGACGCCTTGGCCACGACCACGCTGCGCGCCACCGCCAGCGGGTGCAGACGGCCGGGCCCCGGGCCGATCTCGCAGTCGCTGATTTTCGTCCGGACGTAGCGTGCCCACAGCGCCTCGCCGACGGCCACCGCGAACAGCGAGATCCCGGTCCATGCGGTGATGGGCGGAAACCACCGGTACGTCACGGTGACCAGCAGGTATCCCAGGACCGCGGCGCCGACCACCGCGGCCGTGAGGTCACGTCGGCGGGTCGGACCCATCAGGATTCTCCCCTCGGCGTGAGTGTCAGGTCGGTCAGCCGCACGCCCTGCCGGTCGGCGGGTTCGAGCTCGGCGAGCAACCCGGCCACCGACCGCGGCCCCTCGGCGACCGTCAGCCGCGCCTCCGGATCGACGGCCAGCCACGGGATCAGCACGAAAGCGCGCAGATGGGCCAGCGGATGCGGCAGCGTCAGAGTGGCCTCGCGGGAGATCACCTCGATCTCGCCGTGGCAGGCGATGAGGTCGACGTCGAGGCTGCGCGGGCCCCAGCGCTCGCCGCGAACCCGGCCGGCCGCCCTCTCGAACTCCTGCGCGCGCCGCAGCCAGGCCTGCGCGTCGTACGCGGGGTCGTCGGCGATGAGCACCGCGTTGAGGAACCGCGCCTGGTCGATGCGGCCCCAGGGATCGGTTTCGTACACCGGGGACACCGCGCGCACCGCCCCGCCGAGTCCGTCGACGACCGATTGCAGCCGTGCCAGCCGGTTGCCGAGGTTGGAGCCGATGGACAGCACGACGCGCGTCATAGCGCCCCGCCGGCCGGGACCACCCAGCCGCGGCCGCCGCGGCGCGACCGCCGGACCACGACCGCCACATCGGCGAACTGCTGTGGGATCGGAGCCGCCGGCTTGTGCACCACCACCTCGACGGCGTGTACGCGCGGGTCCTCCATCACCTGGTCGGCAATCTCGCCCCCGACCGTCTCGATCAGGTTGCGGGGCGGCCCGCCCACCACGTCGGCGGCCAGCCGGGCCAGCGCCGCGTAGTCGTAGGTGTCGGCCAGGTCGTCGCTGGCGGCCGCATCGGCCAGGTCGATCCACACCGTGATGTCGACGACAAACTCCTGCCCATCGGCGCGCTCGTGTTCAAAAACCCCATGTCGGCCGTGAATTGTCAAGCCGCGCAATTCGATTCGATCAGCCATCGCGATCAGCCCCGCTGTGCAGTCGGCCCGGGATGCGTCTCGGTCCGCGTCCAGGCGCCCACGACCTTGAGGGCGTCGACGGAGGCACGCACGTCATGCACGCGTACCCCCCAGGCACCGTACAGGGCGGCCAGGGCGGAGATCACCGCGGTCGCGGTGTCGCGGCCGTCGGGTGGCCGCGACGCCCCGTCGGGCCCGGCCAGCAGCGTGCCGAGGAACCGTTTGCGTGAGGCACCCAGCAGCACCGGGATCCCCGTGGCGACCAGGTCCGGCAGCGCATGCAGCAACGCCCAGTTGTGTTGCCCCGTCTTGGCGAACCCGAGGCCCGGGTCGATCACCAGCTTGGCCGGGTCGACGCCCGCGGCCACCGCGTCATCGACGCTGGACAGCAACTCGGCGCGCACCTCGGCCACCACATCTCGGTAGGGCGGGGCGCGGTGCGGGTACTCCGGCGACACGGGTCGCCAGTGCATCAGCACCCACGGCACACCCGCTTCGGCCAGCAGTGGCGCCATCGCGGGATCGGCCCGCCCCCCGGACACGTCGTTGACGATCCGGGCGCCGCTTTGCAGCGCCGCCCGCGCGACGTCGGCGCGCATGGTGTCAATGCTCACCGTGACACCTTGCGCGGCAAGCTCTTTGACGACCTGGAGGACGCGTGACGCCTCGAGTCTGGAATCTATCCGCGTGGCGCCGGGACGGGTGGACTCACCCCCGACGTCGACGATCTCCGCGCCTTCTGAGGCCAGCGCCAAGCCGTGGGCGACGGCGGAGTCGGCATCCAGGTAGCGCCCGCCATCCGAGAACGAATCGTCGGTGACGTTCAAAATTCCCATGACCTGCACGGGCGCGGGCTACTTGCGCAGGATGAGGTCGAGCGCTTCGGCCCGCAAGGCGGCGTCATGCTTGAACTGGCCGCGCACCGCCGACGTCGTGGTGACTGCGCCCGGTTTGCGGACACCGCGCATCGCCATGCAGAGGTGCTCGGCCTCGACCACGACGATCACCCCGCGCGGATTGAGGCGGCTCACCAGGGCATCGGCGATCTGGCTGGTGAGCCGCTCCTGGACCTGGGGCCTCCTGGCGTACAGGTCGACCAGGCGGGCGATCTTCGACAGCCCGGTCACCCTGCCGTCCGCTCCGGGGATGTAGCCCACGTGGGCCACACCGTGGAACGACACCAGATGGTGCTCACACGTGGAGTACATCGGGATTTCCTTGACGATCACCAGTTCGTTGTGCCCCTCGTCGAACATGGTGTTCAGCACGGTGTCGGGGTCGATGTAGAGCCCGGAGAACATCTCGCGGTAGGCGCGGGCCACGCGCGCCGGCGTGTCCCGCAGGCCGTCCCGATCCGGGTCCTCGCCGATCGCGTACAGCAACTCGCGGACCGCCGCCTCGGCACGCTGCCGGTCGAACGACCGTAAACGTCCGGGCGCGCCGTGACCGTCGATGTCGAGATCGGGCAAGGCCATCGGGTCCTCCGTTCCTCTAGCCTCGGGTCGGGGGGTTGAACCGGCGGGCGTCGTCCTCCGGGCGGTCGGGCGCCCGGGCCGGATCGGGGGCGCCGTGCGGGACGGACTGCCCGGGCGGCGGGTAGTGCGGTATCGGCGGGTACGCCGGCTGCGGCCAGTTGGGCGGCGGCGGGGGCGGATACCAGTGGCCCGGCTGCGGTTCCCGAGGCGGCCAGCCGGGCGCATGCCAGCCGGCCGGGGCGCCGTAGTCGGGTTGGACGGGTCCGCTCGGCGTGCCCTGCCGGTTCCCGGCTTGTCCGCCGTGCGAGCCGTTCCCGCCTTGGGGGGTTCTGTCGCCCTCGGCCCGCGCGGCCTCGGCGGCCTGGCTGGCCCGCGCAATCGCCGCCTTGAAGGCCGGCTCGGGGACCGGCGGGGGCCACGGGTCGCCGCGCTCGATCGCCAGTTCGCCGGGCGTCTTGATCGGCGGCTTGTCCGACGGAACGCGTCCCCCGAAGTCGTCGAACATGGTGAGGCGGGGCCGCTTCTCGACGCTGGCGAAGATGCTCTCCAGCTCGGGCCGATGCAAGGTCTCCTTCTCCAGCAGTTCGCCGGCCAGGACGTCGAGGACGTCGCGGTACTCGGTGAGGATCTCCCACGCCTCGGTGTGCGCCGCCTCGATCAGCTTGCGTACTTCGTCGTCGATGTCGCGGGCGACCTCGTGCGAGTAGTCCGCCTGGTTGCCCATGGTCCGGCCCAGGAAGGGGTCGCCGTGCTCCGAGCCGTACTTGACGGCACCCAATTTAGAGCTCATGCCGAACTCGGTGACCATCGAGCGCGCGACCTTGGTGGCCTGCTCGATGTCGGAGACCGCGCCGGTGGTCGGCTCGCGGAAAACCAGCTCCTCGGCGGCGCGCCCGCCCATCGCGAACACCAGCTGCGCGATCATCTCCGAGCGCGTCCGCAAGCCCTTGTCCTCCTCGGGCACCGCGACGGCGTGCCCGCCCGTGCGTCCCCGGGCCAGGATCGTGACCTTGTAGATCGGCTCGATGTCGGGCATCGCCCACGCCGCCAGGGTGTGTCCGCCCTCGTGGTAGGCGGTGATCTTCTTCTCCTGCTCGCTGATGATCCGGCTCTTGCGGCGGGGTCCGCCGACAGCCCTGTCCACCGCCTCCTCCAGGGCGGCCGCGGTGATGACGGTGCCGTTCTCCCGGGCGGTCAACAGGGCCGCCTCGTTGATGACGTTGGCCAGGTCGGCGCCGGTCATCCCCACGGTGCGCTTGGCCAGGCCGTCGAGGTCGGCGTCGGGGGCGATCGGTTTGCCCTTCGCATGCACCCGCAGCACCGCGCGTCGGCCCGCCAGATCGGGGTTGGTCACCGGGATCTGCCGGTCGAAGCGGCCGGGCCGCAGCAGCGCGGGGTCCAGGATGTCGGGCCGGTTGGTGGCCGCGATCAGGATGACACCGGCCCGCGGATCGAATCCGTCCATCTCGACCAGCAACTGGTTCAGCGTCTGCTCGCGCTCGTCGTGACCGCCGCCGAGGCCGGCGCCCCGCTGGCGACCCACCGCGTCGATCTCGTCGACGAAGATGATGCATGGGCTGTTCTGCTTGGCCTGTTCGAACAGGTCACGCACCCGCGACGCGCCCACGCCGACGAACATCTCGACGAAGTCGGAACCGGAGATCGTGAAGAAGGGAACGCCGGCTTCTCCTGCCACGGCCCGGGCCAGCAGCGTCTTGCCGGTTCCCGGCGGACCGTAGAGCAGCACACCCTTGGGGATCTTGGCGCCCAGCGCCTGGTAGCGCCCCGGGTTCTGCAGGAAATCCTTGATCTCGTAGAGCTCCTCAACCGCCTCGTCGACGCCCGCGACGTCGGCGAACGTTGTCTTGGGCATGTCCTTGGGGAGCTGCTTGGCCCGTGATTTGCCGAATCCGAAGCCCATCCGTGCGCCGCCCTGCATCCGGGAGAACATCATGAACAGGCCGACCAGCAACAGCAGGGGCAGCACGTAGACCAACAGCTCGCCCAGGATGTTGCCCTGGTTGACGACCGTGCTGATCTTGGCGTTCTTGGCGCTGAGCGCATTGAACAAGTCGACGGCGTATCCGGTGGGATATTTGGTGATGACCTTGTCGGAATTGTCGGTTTCGCCGGTGCCCTTTTTCAGGGTCAGCCGCAATTGTTGCTCGCGATCGTCGATCTGCGCGCTCTTGACGTTGTCGCCGTTTATCTGCGCCATCGCGACCGAGGTGTCGACCGACTTGTAGCCGCGGGTGTCGTCGCTAAAGTAAAAGAACGACCAACCGAGCAGCACCACGACGGCGATCGCCGTGAGGGTGCGGATCAGATTTTTTCGGTTCATCAATCATCGGCCCGACGGGCCAGGTCCTTCCGACGCACACGTAGCTGAAAAGTCCACGTTACCGCTCGCGGGAATCGCCAGCCCGGCAGAGCCGGGCGCAGCGGGTTCCCGCCATCATGCCCCGCGGGAATCGCCAGCCCGGCAGAGCCGGGCGCAGCGGGTTCCCGCGGTCCTGCCCAGACAACGACCGGCAGTTCCCAGTTGGTTCGGCAGTCGCCGCCGCGGACGGCGTTACGCGCAGCTCAGCGCTCGTAATACCGGGCCTCGATCACGTTGCCGTCCGGATCGGCGAAATAGTATCCCTGCGGCGCCCACCCGCGAGCCCCGTACGTGTTGTTCAGCCGGGCCCCGGTGTCGACGCCCTCGGCTTGCAGGCGCCGGTCCAGTGCGTCGTACTCGGCTTTCGACAGCGCCAGGCAGACGTGGTTGACGCGATGCCCGGCACTGCCCGGGATCCGGGTCAAGGACTCCGTGGAGGCGACACCGTCCAGCGGAAGGAGGTCGATGATGGAGTCCTCGCACACGCGCACGCTCGGGAACGGGGCCTCGCCGGCCTCGAACTCGCCGAACCGCACCGGCTCCAGCCCGACGACGCGCGAGTAGAAGTCCATCGAGACGCGCGGATTGCTCGTCCAGAGCACGATGTGGTCCAGCCGCATAGGGAATGCACCCGCCCTCGTAGTGATCGAAGCCCGATACGACGCTATCCGATCGCC
>CAYVQQ010000130.1:0-9216 GCA_964453085.1 uncultured Mycobacterium sp. | reverse complement strand
ACCCAGCGCGGCGGCCGCCGACGACCACCCGGAGCCGAGGACGACGACGACGTCGTGCTCGGTGGTCCCGGTCCGCTCGGCGATGACCCGCGCCGCCCGGCGGGCGAGCGCCTCGGCGTCGGTCGCGACGTCGCTCACAGTGGGCGAGCCTAGCCCGTCGGCGCCGACCCTCCCCGGCAGGCGGCGGTGTTCATCGCCGGGCTGGTCTGGCCGTCGCCGCGGACCGGCGGTGGGATACTGCGAGGATGCCCACCGCCACCGCCCTCCTGGACAACGTCGATGACATCGTGCGGCGCCGGGGCACCGACCTCGTCGAGCTGTCCCACGCCATTCACGCCGAGCCCGAGCTCGCCTTCGCCGAGCATCGCAGCTGCGCCAAGGTGCAGGCGCTGGTCGCCGAGCGTGGTTTCGAGATCACCACAGCCGCAGGTGGTTTGGACACCGCGTTTCGCGCCGACTTCGGCAGTGGCCCGCTGGTGGTCGCCGTGTGCGCGGAGTACGACGCGCTGCCCGAAATCGGGCACGCCTGCGGACACAACATCATCGCGGCGTCCGCGGTGGGAGCCGCCCTGGCGCTGGCCGAGGTGGCCGACGAGCTCGGTTTGACGGTGGCGCTGCTGGGAACACCGGCCGAGGAGGTCGGCGGCGGCAAGGCGCTGCTGCTGGAGGCGGGGGTCTTCGACGACGTCGCGGTGGCGGTGATGGCGCACCCCGGGCCGTCCGACGTCGCCGCGGCGCGGTCGCTGGCGCTGTCCGAGGTGGTCGTGCGCTACCGGGGCAGCGAGTCGCACGCGGCGGTCGCGCCGTACCTGGGGGTCAACGCCGCCGACGCGGTGACCGTCGCGCAGGTGGCCATCGGGGTGCTACGCCAGCAGCTTGCCCCGGGCCAGCTGGTGCACGGGATCGTCACCGACGGCGGCCAGGCCGTCAACGTCATCCCCGGCCGCGCGGCGATGCAGTACACGATGCGGGCGGCCGACTCGGAGTCGCTGCGAAAGTTGGAGGGCAGGATGTTCGCGTGCTTTGCCGCCGGGGCGCTGGCCGCCGGCTGCGAACGCGAGATCGACCAGCCCGCACCGTCCTACGCTGAGCTCAAACCCGACCCGTGGCTGGCCGAGGTATGCCGGGAGGAGATGCGCAGGCTCGGGCGCGAGCCGGTGCCCCCCGCGGTGGAGGCGGCGCTGCCGATGGGGAGCACCGACATGGGCAACGTGACCCAGGTGCTGCCGGGGATTCATCCGGTGATCGGCATCGACGCCGGCGGCGCCACCGTGCATCAGCGCGCCTTCGCCGCCGCCGCCGCCGGACCCAGCGCAGACCGCGCCGTCGTCGAGGCCGCGGTCATGCTCGCGCGCACCGTGGTCCGCCTGGCCGAGAGCCCCGCAGAGCGCGACAGGGTGCTGGCGGCCCGAGAACGCCGGGCCGCTTCATGAGCCTGGGCGATGCCGCCGAGGCGTGGCTGGCCGGACACGCCGACGACCTGGTCGAGTGGCGCCGGCACATCCACCGGCACCCGGAGCTGGGCCGTCAGGAGTTCGCCACCACGCAGTTCGTCGCCGAGCGGCTGGCCGAGGCGGGGTTGAACCCGAAGGTGCTGCCCGGCGGCACCGGCCTGACGTGCGACATCGGTCCCGAGCACACGCCGCGGATCGCGCTGCGGGCCGACATGGACGCGCTGCCCATGGCCGAACGGACCTGCGCGCCGTACGCCTCGCGGATGCCCAACGTCGCGCATGCCTGCGGCCACGACGCGCACACCGCGATCGTGCTGGGTGCCGCGCAGGCGTTGGCGGCGGCGCCCGAATTGCCGGTGGGCGTGCGGTTCATCTTCCAGGCCGCCGAGGAGCTGATGCCCGGCGGAGCCATCGATGCGATCGCGGCCGGGGTGCTGGCCGGTGTGTCCCGGATCTTCGCCCTGCACTGCGACCCGCACCTGGCGGTCGGCAAGGTCGCGGTGCGGCAAGGCCCCATCACGTCGGCGGCCGACTCGATCGAGATCACGCTGCGTTCGCCGGGCGGCCACACGTCGCGCCCGCACCTGACCGCCGACCTGGTCTACGGGCTGGGCACCCTGATCACCGGCCTGCCCGGGGTGCTCTCGCGCCGCATCGACCCGCGTAACGGCACGGTGCTGGTGTGGGGCGCGGTGAACGCCGGGGTGGCTGCCAACGCGATCCCGCAGTCGGGGGTGCTGTCGGGCACCGTTCGCACGGCCAGCCGGCAGACGTGGGTGTCCCTCGAGGGGATCATCCGCGAGGCCGTCGCCGCGCTGCTGTCACCGCTGGGGATCGAGCACACCATGCGCTACAACCGCGGCGTCCCGCCGGTGGTCAACGAGGAGGTCGCGACGCACATCCTCACCCACGCGATCGAGGCCATCGGCCCCGATGTGCTGGCCGACACCCGGCAGTCCGGCGGCGGTGAGGACTTCTCCTGGTACCTGGAGGAGATCTCGGGCGCGATGGCGCGGCTGGGTGTGTGGTCGGGTGAGGGCACGCAGCTGGACCTGCACCAGCCGACCTTCGACCTCGACGAGCGGGCCCTGGCGATCGGGGTGCGCCTGATGGTCAACCTCGTCGAGGAGTCGGCGGCCTACGCCGGCTGAGCCGAGTCCGCGAGGGCGTGTCGGTGCGGCGACACGCCGCTGGGTCGCGCACGCACGGGCGCACCGATGGCGGTGGCCGCGGGGGCTCGCGACCGCACGTGAACTGCCTGGCCTGGCCTCGCCGCCGGCGGAGTCGCCGGCAGAGAGTGAGGCGTGCCTGCTTACCGCGAGCGCTCGTGCGCGGGAGAACGCTAGGGACCGATGTTGCGGGCCGGGCGGGTGCGCAGGTTGTGCACGTAATCTGCCGGAGCGCCCGCGACTTCGGCGGCGTCGGCCATCACGCCCAGATATCGCGCCGACGGCAGGCCGCCCTCCCAGGCGTCGAGCACATACAGCCACGCCAGTACGGGATCGGTGTCGGTGTCCGACGAGATGCGCTCCACGCGGCACCGGATCTTGTTGTGGACGCCGAACTCGGAGCCCTCCCACCGGTCGAGGTTGCGCTCATCGGCCGGTGTCACGTCGTAGAGGACGACGAACACGCGTGAACTCGGGTCCTCGACGACGGTGGCCAGCGCGCCCTCCCAGCCGATGTCCTCGCCGCCGAAGGTCAACCGCCACCCGTGCAGCCACCCCGTCCCGGTCATCGGCGAGTGCGGCGCGCGCTCCAGCATCTGCTCAGGATCCATGTTTGACCCGTAGGCGGCGTAGAGCGGCACGGGGAAAGTTTAGACGCCACCCCCGCGCGCGCCATCCACCCGATCGACTTGCGGGGTTGATTGCACCGGCGTGTGCTGCGGTGAGCGTGCCCGCCAGGCTAGGTTAGGGCTGTGTTGACCCGCGTCGTGATCGTCGGTGGAGGCCCGGCCGGTTACGAAGCCGCGCTGGTCGCCGCCGCCTCCCGCCCAGAAACCGCCGAGGTCACCGTGATCGATGCCGACGGTGTCGGGGGCGCGGCCGTCCTGGACGACTGCGTGCCGTCCAAGACGTTCATCGCCTCCACCGGGCTGCGCACCGAGCTGCGCCGGGCCACCCACCTTGGCTTCGACATCGACATCGACGACGCCAAGATCTCGCTACCGCAGATCCATGCCCGGGTGAAGGATCTGGCCGCGGCGCAGTCGGCCGACATCGCCGCCCACCTGCGGGGCGCGGGGGTCCGCATGATCACCGGCCGCGGCGAGCTGATCGATTCCAGCCCCGGGCTGGCCCACCACCGCGTCAGGGCGACCGCCCCTGACGGCACCACCAGTGAGCACGAAGCCGACGTCGTGCTGATCGCGACCGGCGCCAGCCCACGCATCCTGTCGTCGGCCCGGCCCGACGGCGAGCGCATCCTGACCTGGCGTCAGCTCTACGACCTCGACGAGCTCCCCGAGCACCTCATCGTGGTGGGTTCGGGGGTCACCGGCGCGGAGTTCGCCAACGCCTACACCGAGCTGGGCGTGCCGGTGACGGTGGTGGCCAGCCAGGACCACGTACTGCCCTACGAGGACGCCGACGCCGCGCTGGTCCTCGAGGAGGTGTTCGCCGAACGGGGCGTGCAGCTGATCAAGAACGCGCGGGCCGAATCGGTCACCCGCACCGCAGCGGGGGTGCTGGTCACCTTCAAGGACGGCCGCAGCGTCGAGGGCAGTCACGCGCTGATGACCATCGGGTCGGTGCCCAACACCGGCGGCCTCGGCCTGGAACGGGTCGGCATCGAGCTGGGGCGGGGGAACTACCTGCCCGTCGACCGGGTCTCGCGCACGTCGGCGCCGGGCATCTACGCCGCCGGTGACTGCACGGGCCTGCTGCCGCTGGCCTCGGTCGCGGCCATGCAGGGGCGGATCGCCATGTATCACGCGCTCGGCGAGAGCGTCACACCGATCCGGCTGCGCACGGTGGCGGCGACGATCTTCACCCGGCCGGAGATCGCCGCGGTCGGCGTGCCGCAGCGGATGATCGATGACGGTTCGGTGACCGCCCGCACCATCATGCTGCCGCTGCACACCAACGCCCGGGCGAAGATGTTGGGGCTGCAGAAGGGCTTCGTCAAGATCTTCTGCCGGCGCTCCACCGGCGTGGTGATAGGCGGGGTGGTCGTGGCGCCGATCGCCTCCGAGCTGATCCTGCCGATCGCGGTCGCGGTGACCAACCGTGTCACGGTCCACGAGCTGGCGCAGACACTCGCCGTGTACCCGTCGTTGTCCGGCTCGATCACCGAGGCCGCCCGCCGGCTGATGGCCCGCGACGATCTGGACTAGACCGCAGTTAGAAGGCCGACTCGCGCGAACAAGACGAACAGCCCGTATCAAGGACACCTCCCGACGAGTAACCGACAGGAGCCTGCAGCCGTGAGTGATCCGTTGCGCGCGCCCAACGAGTGCAGCTTGCCGGCGTCCGAGCTGGGACCGCGGCAGCGTGAGACCGCCTGGCAACGGTTGGGTGCCGAGCAGTTCGACGTCGTGGTGATCGGCGGCGGTGTGGTGGGTTCCGGGTGTGCGCTGGATGCCGCGACGCGGGGGCTGAAGGTGGCGCAGGTGGAGGCGCGCGACCTCGCCTCCGGCACGTCGAGCCGCTCGTCGAAGATGTTCCACGGCGGGCTGCGCTACCTTGAGCAATTGGAGTTCGGGCTGGTGCGCGAGGCGCTCTACGAGCGGGAACTGTCGCTGACGACGCTGGCGCCGCATCTGGTCAAGCCGCTGCCGTTCCTGTTCCCGCTGACCAACCGCTGGTGGGAGCGGCCCTACATCGCCGCGGGCATCTTCCTCTACGACCGTCTCGGCGGTGCGAAATCGGTTCCGGCGCAAAAACATCTGACCCGCGCCGGTGCCCTGCGGCTGAGCCCCGGCCTGAAGCGCAGTGCGCTGATCGGCGGCATCCGCTACTACGACACCGTCGTCGACGACGCCCGGCACACCGTGACCGTGGCCCGCACCGCCGCGCATTACGGGGCCGTCGTGCGCTGCTCCACGCAGGTGGTGGCGCTGCTGCGGGAGGGCGACCGCGTGACAGGTGTGCAGGTACGCGACACCGAGGACGGCAGCACCACCGAAGTCCGCGGTCACGTCGTGATCAACGCCACCGGTGTGTGGACCGACGAGATCCAGGGGCTGTCCAAGCAGCGCGGGCGGTTCCGGGTGCGCGCGTCCAAGGGCGTGCACATCGTCGTGCCGCGCGACCGGATCGTCAGCGACGTCGCGATCATCCTGCGCACCGAGAAGTCGGTGATGTTCGTCATCCCGTGGGGCAATCACTGGATCATCGGCACCACCGACACCGACTGGGATCTCGACCTCGCGCACCCCGCCGCCACCAAGGCCGACATCGACTACATCCTCGGCACCGTCAACACCGTGCTGGCCACCCCGTTGACACACGCCGACATCGACGGCGTCTACGCCGGGCTGCGGCCGCTGCTGGCCGGTGAAAGCGAGGAGACCTCCAAGCTGTCCCGCGAACACGCCGTCGCCGTGCCCGCGCCCGGCCTGGTGGCCATCGCCGGCGGCAAGTACACCACCTACCGTGTGATGGCCGCCGACGCCGTCGACGCCGCGGCGCAGTTCGTGCCGGCCCGGGTGGCGCCGTCGATCACCGAAAAGGTGAGCCTGCTGGGCGCGGACGGCTACTTCGCGCTGGTCAACCAGGCCGAACACGTCGGCGCCCTGCGCGGCCTGCACCCGTACCGGGTGCGCCACCTGCTGGACCGCTACGGCTCGCTGATCGGTGACGTCCTGGACCTGGCCGCCGAGGACCCCGGCCTGCTCGACCCGATCGAGGCGGCGGCGGGCTACCTGAAGGTGGAGGCCCGCTACGCCGTCACCGCCGAGGCGGCCCTGCACCTGGAGGACATCCTGACCCGCCGGACGCGGATCTCCATCGAATACGCGCACCGGGGCGTCGACTGTGCCCGCGAGGTGGCCGACGTGGTGGCGCCGGTGCTGGGGTGGAGTGCCGAGGACGTCGAGCGCGAGGTCGCCAACTACGCCGCGCGGGTGCAGGCCGAGGTCCTGTCGCAGGCCCAGCCCGACGACGTGTCGGCCGACGAATTGCGATCCAGCGCACCGGAGGTCCGCGCCGCAATCCTTGAGCCGGTCCCGCTCAGTTGAGGCCCGCGTGATGCCCGCATGACGCTGCCACCGCTTCCGGTGCGGGACGGGCTCGGTCCGGCCCGGGTGCGGCTGCATGGCGGTCCGGTACTGGCCGAGCTGACCGATCGGTTCGGTGAGCCGGCCCGCGCGAAGGTGCTGTCCGGCGAGGTCGTCGGCGCCGACGGCGTGGCGATCGACGCAGCCACCGTGCTGCCGCCCGGGGCCTGCGTATATCTGTATCGCGAACTGCCAGAGGAAGTTCCGGTTCCCTTCGACGTCCCGGTGCTGTACGCCGACGCCGACGTCGTGGTCGTCGACAAGCCGCACTTCCTGGCCACGATGCCGCGCGGGCGGCACGTCGCGCAGACCGCGCTGGTGCGGCTGCGGCGGGAACTCGATTTGCCCGAGCTCAGCCCCGCCCACCGGCTGGATCGGCTGACCGCCGGGGTTTTGCTGTTCACCGCGCGACGCGAACTGCGCGGCGCCTACCAGTCGCTGTTCGCCCGCGGCCTGGTGCGCAAGACATATCTGGCGCGCGCGGCCGTCGATCCGGCGCTGGAGTTGCCGCGCGTCGTCCGCAACCGGATCGTCAAGCGCCGGGGGCGACTACAGGCGTTCTGCGAGCCGGGTGTCCCCAACGCGGAGACACTGGTGGAGCTGGTCGCCGACGGCCTCTACCGGCTGACGCCGCGCACCGGGCGCACCCACCAGCTACGGGTGCACATGGCGTCGCTGGGGATTCCCATCCTGGGGGACCCGTTGTATCCGGACGTCGTCGATGTCGCTCCCGACGACTTCAGCACGCCCCTGCGGCTGCTGGCCCACCGCCTGGAGTTCGATGACCCGGTGACCGGCGTGCGCCGCGAGTTCGCCAGCGGCCGGCCCGCGCCCTGATGAGTGGTTGCGGTCATTCGCAACCAGGCAGCGACGGGTGGTCGGGGACGGCCCGGCGGTTGCGGCCCGGCCGGAGGACCGGCGCACTGCCGCGTCGACGACTACGGCGGCTTTGCGTCGCCACCGGCCGGCTTCACCCGCGAGATGGTGCCGCACGGCATGTCCGGTCGGATCGTCGAGCTGGCCGCAGCGCCTCGCCAACTGTCTAAACTGGCCCGACCTGCGTCGGCTGCCCACCGGCAAAGGGGTCAACCGCGCCGCGGGCGGTCCGGTGAGCGCGATCGGGATACCGCTCACCGAGTCTTAACGGGGAAGGACGCCAATATGTCGAATTCTCTACCGCAATCGGAAATCCTGGCCATCGCGAGCGGGCGCGGGCGGGTGCGCGCTACCGTGGCCCGGGCCCGACACCAGACGTTCGCGGCCTTGTTCCACGAGTTTGCCCGGCAATTCAGCGCGTTGTTGCAGAGTCTTTCCCAGCACAGTCAACCAGGGATGCCATGGACGTCTTAGCGCCCCCAGAAATCACCTCCGCGCTCATCTACTCCGGACCCGGCGCGGCTTCGCTGACCGAAGCCGCGGCAGCGTGGCAGCGGCTGGCCGTCGAGCTGGAGAACTCCGTCGCCGTCTACACCTCGGTGGTGTCGTCGCTGTCGGAGTCCTGGGACGGCGCTTCCTCGGCCGCGATGTTCCAGGCCGTTCACCCGTTTCTGCTCTGGTTGCGCGCCACCGCGGAGCAGTCCCGGCAGATGGCCGTCTCCGCGGAGGCCGCCGCGACGGCCTTCACTGTGGTCCACTCGGCCGTCGTGCACCCTACGCAGGTCGCCGCCAACCGGACGCGGCTGGCGCAGTTGCTGGCCACCAACCGGTTCGGCAGCAACACGGCCGCGATCGCCGAGACCGAGGGCCAGTACCAGGCGATGTGGGCCGACAACTCGGCGGCCCTGACCCGCTATCAGGCGGCCTCGGCGCAGGCCACCACGCTGCCGCAGTTCTCCTCGCCGGCGACGATCGCCGGCCCGACGGCCGCGGTCGCGCAGACCGGCGCCGGACCGGCGGCCGGCACCGGAAACGCCGCCTCGTTCCTGTCGTCGCTGCTGGGCGACGGCTCCGGTGGCCTGGTCAACAACGGTTGGTTCCAGCTGGCAAACACCTGGGGAAACCAGTTCGTCTCGTCCGGCTTCCCGCTCAACCTCCTCGGTGTGGAGGCACAGGTGGCGACCGCCCAGGGGGTGCAGACGGTGGGCGGCGAGGTCGGCCAGGGCCTGGCCGAGGGCGAGGCCGCGCTGGGCGCATCGGAAGTGCAGTTCAGCAACGCGCTCAAGGCCGTCGGCTCGGCCGCGCCGGCATCCACCGCGGCGATGGGTGTCGGCGTGACGGTGGGCAGGCTGACCGCCCCGCCCGCCGTGGTGGGGCTGCTGCCCGCCGCCCAGACGCCGGTGCAACTGGCGGCGGCGGTCTCTCCGCTTGGCGCGGGGGAGAGCGGGCTGTCCTCGCTGCCGCTGATGCCCATGGTGGTGCCACCACCGGTCTCGGCGGGCAGCGGCTGGCGTAAGCGCAAGCAGCAGAAGTTCGAGGACCTCGACTACGGCGTGGCGCTCCCCCGACGGGTGACACATCGGCCGCCGAGCGGGGGATGAGAGCAGACGATGGCCTCCGGGGCGGCGAGATCCTGCCGTACGGCGCATGTGAGAACCGCCTAGG
>CAYVQQ010000129.1:0-9242 GCA_964453085.1 uncultured Mycobacterium sp. | reverse complement strand
CGCGGGCGGGTCCGGTCGGTCCGGTTGGGAGGCCGGACCGAAATCGCCGGGAACCTCGAAATGCGCCGCCGGCGCCGCGGCCATCCTGTCGATGACCATGTCGTAGGACGCCGCGATCCCGGCCCTAGTCGAACGCATCGCGGTGAGCCAGTCGGTGCGGATGTCATTGTCGACGTAGGGAGTTATCTCTTGACGGACGACCTGCTCGGCGGCCGCCGGATCGCCGGCCCCGTGGGCGGCCGCCAGCCACGCCGCTCGCTGCGCCTGCGTGCGATCGTCGACGGATATGGCCGTGGCGACTTTCGAATCGAGCAGATTCCACAGGTTGTCGCGCAGCGACTCACATCGCTGCGCCGCGGCACGGACCTCGGCGACCACAATGTCGGCGGCATCGCATTGGTGCTGCAGGAACGCGGCCGCGGCGGCACCGCCCGGCCCCGTCCATGCCGCGGCCAGCTGGTCCATCTGGGCCCGCTGAATGCGGAGCCCTTCGGCCACTGCGGCGCCCGCCGCCCGCAGCTCGGCGCAGTCGCGATCGAGCGCGTGCAGGTCCATGCCCTGTTCGCTGTCGTACCAGTCGCGGATCTGGGACGGGTGCGCCGTCAGGTCGGGTTCCCGGTAGCCCAGCGTGCGGCAGGCCAGCACGTAGCTCTGGGTGTGCTCGACGGCGAGCCGGCCGTCGGCGAGGCGTTCGGTGACGTCCCACGGCCCGGCCATGCTCAGGCGATCCGTCTGGCGGCATACAATTCGGCGTCGGCATAGCGTTCGGCGCTGGCCCGCAGAGCGACTGCCACGGCCGCGGAGGCCTGCGCCCACTGCGACACCTCGGCCGTGAGTCGCTGCAGCGCGGCCCGTAGTGCGTCGCCGCGCTCAACGTATGCGCGACCGGCGCCCGCCCCGCCGAAGGCCAGCCTGGACAGGTGCTCGCCCACCGCGCCGTCGACCAGTGCGGCGGCCGCCCTGAATCGGTCGGAGACCGCGTGCACGGCCATCACGTCGACCTCGGCAGAACTGCGTTCCTTCATGCCTGTTACGACGCCGGCGGCGGCGCCGGGGTTCCGGCGACGTTCAGCTCGCGGCGCTGACCGCTGCGGCGACTTGGGCAGCGATCCGGTCCGCGACGGCCTTGGCCGGCGCCTCGACCATGACACGAATCACCGGCTCGGTTCCGGAGGGCCGCAACAGGATTCGGCCGGTCTCACCCAGCTCGGCCGTGGCCGTCTCGACCGCGGCCCGCACCGAGGGCGCGGTGGCGGCGGCGACCCTGTCGGCGACCTCGACGTTGATCAGCACCTGCGGCAGCGTCTGCATCCTCGCGGCGAGCTCGGCCAGCGGGGCGCCGGTCTGCACCATGCGGGTCATCAGCCGCAGACCGGTGACGATACCGTCCCCGGTGGAGCCCAGCGCGGGCATCACGATGTGGCCGGACTGCTCCCCGCCGAGGCTGTAGTCGCCGGCACGCAACTCCTCCAGCACGTAGCGGTCGCCGACGTCGGTGGTGCGCACGGTGATGCCGGCCGCACGCATGGCCAGGTGCAGCCCCATGTTGCTCATCACGGTGGTGACCAGCGTGTCCGAGGCCAATTCCCGAGCCTCCTGCATCGCCAGCGCGAGCACGACCATGATCGCATCGCCGTCGACGAGGTGTCCGCGGCCGTCGACCGCCAAGCACCGATCGGCGTCGCCGTCATGCGCCAGTCCGAGATCGGCACCGTGCGCGACGACGGCCGCGCGCAGCGGGTCCAGGTGCATGGACCCGCAGCCGTCGTTGATGTTGAGCCCGTTGGGCTCGGCATTGATCGCGATGACCCGCGCCCCGGCCGCACGATAGGCGGTCGGGGCGGCCGACGACGCCGCACCGTGGGCGCAATCGACCACCACGGTGAGGCCGTCGAGCCGCAGCGTGCTGGCTTTGCCGACGTGGCGCAGGTAGCGGTCCGCGGCGTCCTCGGCGTCGATCACCCGCCCGATCGCCGCGCCGACCGGCCCCACCCCGGGCCCGGCGGTGACTAAGGCCTCGATCCGGTTCTCACTGTCGTCGTCGAGTTTGTGACCGCCGGGACCGAAGACCTTGATGCCGTTGTCGGGCATCGGGTTGTGTGAGGCCGAGATCATGACGCCGAAGTCGGCGTCATAGGCGCCGGTCAGGTACGCCACCGCTGGGGTGGGCAGCACACCGACCCGCAGTGCGTCGACCCCCTGGCTGGTCAGGCCCGCGATCACCGCGGCTTCCAGCATCTCACCGCTGGCGCGGGGGTCGCGGCCCACCACGGCGACCCGCCTGCCGGGCACACCCGGCCGCGCGAGATGCCCGGCTGCGGCCATGCCCAGCGCCAACGCCAGATCGGCGGTCAATTCGCGATTGGCGACCCCACGGACACCGTCGGTGCCGAATAGTCGACCCATGCGGACAAACCTCTCACAGTTTGGGCGGTCCAGCACCAAAACGTGCCCGTTCATTTCTGACCGGAACCCCGCGCAAATTCGCGCCGACACGCCGGGAACGGCGCACACGTCTCTTGCGAGATGCCGATTCGCGACCGGAGGGTGACCGCCGATCAGCGCTTGCTGTACTGAGGCGCCTTGCGAGCCTTCTTCAGGCCGTACTTCTTGCGCTCGGTGGCACGCGGATCACGGGTGAGGAATCCGGCCTTCTTCAGCACGGGGCGATCCTCCGGTTGCGCCAGGATCAGCGCACGGGCGATACCCAGGCGCAGCGCACCGGCCTGCCCCGACGGGCCGCCGCCGGTCAGGTGGGCGAAGATGTCGACGCTCTCCGACCGGTCCACCGTGACCAGCGGAGCCTTGATGAGCTGCTGGTGCACCTTGTTGGGGAAGTAAGCCTCGAGGCTGCGGCCGTTGAGGTTGAATTTGCCGGTGCCGGGCACCAGCCGCACCCGCACCACGGCCTCCTTGCGGCGGCCGACCGTCTGGATGGGCCGCTCGAACACGTAGGAGTCGCCGGCGGGCAAGCCGGTGGCCCCGGCCATCTCGGTGATCCCGGAGACCGCGGCTTCCGGCGCCTCAGTGACTTCACTGGTTTCGATTGCTTCGCTGGCCTCGGTTGCTTCGGCGCCCTGCGCGGCTTCGTCCATGGCTTCGGTTGTCTCGGTCACTGGGCCACCTGCTTGATCTCGAACGGAACCGGCCGCTGCGCGGCGTGCGGGTGCTCCGGGCCGGCATAGACATGCAGCTTGCGCTGGGTATGCCGGCTGAGCTTGTTCTTGGGCAGCATTCCGACGATCGCCTTTTCGACCACGCGGTCGGGGCGCTTCTGCATCAGCTCGCCGATGGTGCGTTTGCGCAGACCGCCGGGGTATCCCGAGTGGCGGTAGGCCAGCTTGTCGCGCAGCTTACCGGGGCCGATGGCGACCTTGTCGGCGTTGATGACGATGACGAAGTCTCCGCCATCGACGTTGGGGGCGAACGTCGGCTTGTGCTTACCGCGCAGCAGGGTGGCTGCCGCGACGGCAAGACGGCCAAGCACCACGTCCGTGGCATCGATGACATACCACGACCGCGTGGTGTCACCCGCCTTCGGCGCATAGGTGGGCACAGCGCTTACCTTCTCTTCTCGGGGTGGATCCCGGTGCGACCCGGGTGCCGGTCAGGCGTCACACGGTAGGGGTGGTCTCGGCGACCGACATTGACCCGAGGCCCCGGCGTAACCGCACGCCGACGGAGCAGCTTACCGACGGACTTCCCCGCAGGTCAAAATCGCTGTGCGGTCCCGGCGGCTCTCCTCCCCCGGGACCGCACAGCCGTCCGTGGAGCGCGACGGCTACCGCGCCCAGAGACCGGCAGCCCTACGGTCGGCGTCGGCCACCTCCGCGGCGCCGTCGCGGACAGCGTTGCCGAGGTCAACGAGGATCTCATTGAGCGCGCTCGCCGCCCGATGCCACCTCATCTGCTCCACCTGGTAGGCGGCCGCCGCTTCGCGGGTCCACAGCTGCTGCAGTGGGGCGATCTGCGACCTCAGACCCTCCAGCGCGGCGTTGAACCGCGCCACCGTGGCATGGATCTCCTGGCGTACGGCGTATTCGATCTCACCGAAGTTGTAGGACAGCAGCGGGTCCACGAGCATCTCCTTACGGTCACAGATGTCCGCCCGAGGCCGCGACGCGGCGGGCATGGTCTTCGGCGGCCGCCTGCAGGGCGGACGCATTGTCCCGGATGGTCTCGGCGATGGCATGCAGGACGCGGTGCAGCCGCGTCGACTCGGCGTTCCAGCGATCCACCACCTCCTTGAACCGCGCCGCCGCGGGCCCGCCCCACACCGACGGGGGGACGGCGCTCATGCGGCCGATGAATGCCTGCAACATCGCCCGGATTTCTTCGTTGCGGGTGTCGGTGGTGGCCGCGACCGAGCGCATCAGGTCGAAGTCGGTGCTCAGTGTGTTGGAGGTCGCCATATCAGGTTCGACCGTGGCGGGCCGCGTTTGGTTCCACCCGGATGCCGATTCATCCGAGCGCGTGCGCGGACCGGACGGCCTGCTCGCACGCGTCGCGCACGGCGTCATAAGCGCCGGGCCGGCTCTGGCACCCGACGCTGATCCGGACGGCGCCGTCCACCAGCACCGTCCACCTCACGTGATGGCGGGCACGCACCTCGCGGTAGGTGACCGCCGGGCGGCCCGCGCTCGTCCCGGCCGGGTCGAAGTCGACGAACACCGCGGCCGGCTCGGCGGCGAGGGCCCGTTTCAGCCGCTCGGCGGCGCCGCTCAGCGCCTCACCGGGGACCGGCGACTGGGTGATGTGCAGCGCGACCTCGGGATCGGACGGCGACGTGACCTGTACCCGTGCCGAACCGGGTCCGGTGACCATGCGCCGCGTGGGCCAGCCGGCCGGCACCGTGACCGCCACCCTGCCTTCCACCAGGAACGTCGAGCCGTCCACCAGAAACGTCGAGTCCGCGGTGCGCGCAGGAGTTGCGGCGTGCCGCCCGCCCGGGGCCACGGCGGGCGCCGCTACGGCCAGCACGATGGCGGCGACGGTGACCCCGGTGTGCAGCCGGGACCGTGGGCGCACCCCCTCGGACCGCGGCCGCGGCACCGCGGTCGGGGCGGCGTCGGCCGGGGGCGGGGCGGCGCGGCGGGCCAGTCGGGCCACGCCGGCGTCGTCGACGTGAACGACGGTGCGCCCGCCGCGGCGCACCGCATCGTCGAGCGTCCTCGCGAGCGCGGCCGCCCCGGTGACGTTGCCCGGTGCGTCGACGACCACCGTGCCCGTCGTCGCGGCGAGGGCCGTCGCGACCTCCTCGGCCACGCGGCGGCGCCCCGCGGCGCGGGGCACCGCAACCGCCTCGGCACCACCGACCACCACCAACCCCTCGGCGATCTCGACCACCACCGCCGGCCCGGCCCGGCACGCCCGCGCCAGCAACCACGACCGCGGGCGCACCATCACGTCGTCGGTCAGGGTGCGCGCGGCCGCGCTGACCACGCCGACGCGCGAGGACGACCACCACGTCGGGTGCACGAGCAGCGGCGTTCCCCCGGCCTGCGGGCACAGCGACGACCGCAGCGCGGCTTGCCACAGCGCGTCGACGCTCACCGGTCGCCCCCCGAGCAGTGCCACCCGGTCGTCGATCGCTCCCAGGGCCGCCGCCACGACTTCGGCATCGGCGAATACGTCTGCCGTGCAACATATTCGGCGGATGGTGCCGGGCCCTGTCTCGATGACCGCACGGTGTGCGTTCACGGCTCGCTCCAGGCCACCTGCACCAGCTGTTCGTCACCGGGACGGGTGACCAGGATGCCGCGCCCCGGCGGCAACCGCACCGGCCGGCCGGAACCGAACGACGCGCCGTCGCCGGGACATCCGCTCATCCTCAGTTCCGTGCAACCCAGGTCGCGCAGGTCCGCCAGGAGCGGCTCGAACAGGGCCCGGTCGGTGCCCCCGCAGCGCCGGGCGAGCACCAGGTGCAGACCCAGGTCGGTCGCGTACGGGAGGTATTCGGCCAAGACCGCCAGCGGATTGCCCGACGGGGCGGCAACCAGGTCGTAGTCGTCGACCAGCACGTAGACGTCCGGCCCGGACCACCAGGACCGGGCCCGCAGCTGCGCCTGGCTCACGCCCGCGGGCGGCATCCGCTCCCGGAGCCGGTCGAGCAGCTCCGGGAGCAGCGCGGCCAGCGCCGCCGGCGACGGGGCGTAGCCCCCGACGTGTTCGGTGTCGAGCGCGCCCGGCAGCGCGCGACGGAAGTCGACGATCAGCACCCGGGCTTCGGCGACACTCGAGGTTCGGGCGATCTCCCGGCACAGCAGCCGCAGGGCGGTGGTCTTTCCGCACGCGTGGTCCCCGAGGATCAGCAGGTGCGGGTGCCGCGCGAAGTCGACCGCCACCGGCCGCAATCTCCGCTCCTCGATGCCCAGCAGGACACCCGAGCGAAGGCCAGCGCCCGCGGCGTCCACGACGGCGTGGTGGTCGACGTGCGCGGGCAGCAGCGGTATGGGCGGTGCCGCCAAGTCACTGCGCGGGATCTGGTCGGCCGGCGCGGCGATCACCATGTGCATGCCGTCGGGCGAGATGCCGCGGCCCGGGCTGTCGCGGGGCACGTGCTGCGCCGCCTTGCGATCGAGCTCGGAGTCGGCGGGATCGCCGAGCCGCAGCTCGATGCGGGTGCCGATCTGGTCCCGCAGCGACGGTCTGATGTCGGCCCACCGGGCCGCCGAGAGCACCACGTGCACACCGAACGAAAGCCCCTGGGCGGCGAGGGTGGTGATCGGGGCCTCCAGTTCCTCGAATTCGTTCCGCACACTCCCCCAGCCGTCGACGACCAGGAACACGTCACCGAACGGGTCGTCCCGGGCAGCCTCGCGGTGCGCGCGCACCCGCCGATACTGCGCGATCGAGTCGATGTGGCGCTCGCCGAAGACCGCCTCCCGCGACCGCACCACCGACGCGCACTCGGCGACCACGCGCGCGGCGAGCCGCGGTTCAGCCCTGCCCGCGACGGCACCCACATGCGGCCAGGCGCGCATCGAGGCCAGCGCACCGCCACCGAAGTCCAGGCAGTAGAACTGAACCCGGCCCGGATCGTGGGTGGCCGCCAGCGCGGTGATCAATGTGCGCAGCGCCGTGGACTTCCCGCTGCGGGGCGCCCCGACGACCGCCACGTTGCCCGCGCCCGCGGAGAGGTCGACCAGCAGCGGCGTCCGGCGCTGCTCGAACGGGCGGTCGACGATGCCGATGGGAGCGGTCAGCGCGCGCGGCGCGCACTCGCGCAGCAGGGTGTGTAGCGGCGGCGGCGCACCCAACGGCGGCAGCCACACCCGGTGCGCCGGCGGCCCGTGCCCGGGCAGCCGGTCCACAACCGCGCGCAGCACGGTCGGCGCCGCACCGCGGTCCGCGACCCGCGCCGCCGGCCCGACCGTGCGGCTGTCGAACCGGCGCACCGCCGCAGGCGCCCCGAGCGGCGGCGGCCGCAGCGGTCCCGACACGCAGGCGGTCTGGAAGCGGACCGGGTCGCCGCTGCCTGCGCGCAGGTAGCCCGCACCCGGCGTGTTCGGCAACTCGTAGGCATCGGGCGTTCCCAGCGCCAAACGGGATTCGGCGGCGGACAACGTCTTCAGGCACAGCCGGTAGGACAGGTTGGCCTCCAGGCCCCTCAACCTGCCCTCCTCGAGGCGCTGACTGGCCAGCAGCAGGTGCATACCCAGCGACCGGCCCACCCGGCCGATCGCCGCGAACGTGTCGGCGAAATCGGGATGCCGGCCGAGCAGCTCGGAGAACTCGTCGACGACGATGAACAACACCGGCAGCGGGCTCAGCGCGCCGCCGGCGCGGCGGGCGTGTTCGTAGGCCGCGACGCCGGCACATCCGGCCGCGCGCAACAGCTCCTGACGCCGATTCATCTCGCCGGCCAGCGCATCCCGCATCCGGGCCACCAGCGGTGCGTCGTCGGCGAGGTTGGTGATGACCGCCGCGACGTGTGGTGCGCCCGCCATGTCGAGAAACGTTGCGCCCCCTTTGAAGTCGATGAGCAGCAGGTTGAGCGCGGCCGGCGGGTGCAGCGCCATCATGCCCAGTGCGACGGTGCGCAACAGTTCGGACTTGCCCGATCCGGTGGCCCCCACGCACAGGCCGTGCGGACCGATGCCGCCCTCGGCGGGCTCCTTGATGTCGAGCCGCAGCGGCGTGCCGTCGACTCCGGCGCCGATGGGCACGCACAGCCGGTCACGGTCGGTGGCGCTGCGCCACACCAGGGCCGGGTCGAAGCCGGCGAGGTCGCCGATCCCGGCCAGACCCGGCCACCCGCCCACCGCGTCCCGGCCGTCGGCCCCGACCCGGTGGGCCGCTAACCGGCGCGCACAGGTCAGCGCCTCCACGGGGCCGAGCCGGTCGGGGCACGCCACGGCGATCGTCTCGCCGTCCAGCGCGATCGTCACGCCGCCGCGGCCGCCGCCGACCGCGATGGTGACGACGCCGGGGATCGCGCCGGCGGCAGCGCCGGCGTCATCGGCAGCGCCGGCGTCATCGGCAGCGCCGGCGGCAGCGCCGGCGTCATCGGCAGCGCTGGCAGCGTCGGCGTCGAGGTCGACGACCACCACCGCCCGCCTCGTCGTGCCGCGTAGCGCGCGCCGCGCCGCCGAAACGCTGTCGTACACCATGCGGGCGGGGCCCACGGCGTCGGCGTCGTCGGGATGCCTGTTGTGGGGCAACCATTTCAGCCACTCCCAGTGCTCCCGCGCGCGGTCGCCGACCGCGCCGGCGACCGCCAGCTCATCCGGGGAGTGCAGCACCGCCAGCTGGCATACTATGGCGCGCGCCAGCCCCCGCACCTGGGCCGGATCGCCGCGCACGGTCAGGGTCGCCCCGCATCGCAGGCCGATCGTGATCGGCACGTCGGGGACCATCGCGTGGGTGTCGACGAACCGGCGCATCGCCGCGGCGGTCACCGGGTCGGCGGAGGACCCGCGGGGCGCGGCCGCGGGGGCCACCAGGCGGGCGGCGAGTGGCCGGGTGCCGACGCCGACGCGCACCCGGCAGAAGTCGGTGTCGGCGGCGCGCCGCTCCCACATCCGCGGGCCGCCGATCAACGTCCACAACGTGTCCGGGTCGGGATGGCTCCACCGCTGGGCGCGGCGTTGTGCGGCGGCCGTTTCGGCGGCGACCCGGCGCAGGTCGCCCAGGTGTGCGAGATACCCGGCCCGGTCGGCCTCGATGTCTCCGCGGCTCCCTCGCCCAACGAACACCGTCGCCAGCGCCGAGATCAGCATCATCGCCGGCAATGCCAGAAA
>CAYVQQ010000128.1:0-9248 GCA_964453085.1 uncultured Mycobacterium sp. | reverse complement strand
CCCGACGATCCGCGGTGCCGTGATCGGCAGTGTCTCCGGGACGGCGTTCAGCAACCACGGGGACACGGCCCGCGGCACCCGGCCCTCCAGCCTGAGCGCCCGCACGACGGCGGCGTCGGACAGATCCACCACGGCCCGGTGGCCGTCGTAGAGCAGGTAGGCGGGCAGGCCCGGGCCGGCGGCGGCCAGCACGGCCCGCCCGCCGGGCAGGTCACGGCCGGCCCAGGCGTCGGCCCGCCCGACGACCACGGTCGTGGCCGCCCCGCCGGGCCCCGGCCCGTCGCAGACCGACCACGCCGACTCCGCCGCGGGCAACACCGCTCCGACGAGCGCCGGGGCGCCCGGAATGCCGAGCAGCGGACCGCGTTTGGTGCGCCGCAGATCCGACTCGGACACCAGGAGCGTGCCGGTGTCCGCGCCGGCGATCAGGCGTGCCGACACCACGTTGAGCACGGGATGCCAGGTTTCGCCCACACGGACGTAGGTCGCGCCGGATTCCCGGGCGACCACGATCCGCGCCCGGTCGAGGTCCGCCTGCGGCCGCAGCACGGCCAGCCCGGCGCAGCCGACCACGGCGACCGCCGCCAGCACCCAGCCGAGGGTCAGCGGCGCCCCCCGCGGCGGGGCCCACCGGCCGCCGTACAGGGCGCGCTCGACGCGGCGCAGCAGAAACCGGTAGCCGCTGACCCGCAGCGCCGTCGTGGACCGGCCCGACACCTCCGCCCCGCCCTTCTCCGTGCGCCCCCACGATTCGTCCGTCGGGCCTCACGGTAGCCCGCGCGGCGGCTGCCCGGGCACCGTCCATCCACAGCCGCACCGGCGTGGTCTGGCTTGGCCGGCGGATAGACTCGGCGAATGTTTCTGCACCGCACACGTCGCGGCGCGGCCGGGCCGCGGGCCGGGGGGCGATGGGCTGGCCTGGGGACCGCCGCGCTGGCCGGTGCCGCGTGCCTGGTGGCAGTCCCCGTCGCCGCCCCCGTCGCCGCGGCGGCCGGCTGCCCCGAGGCGCAGGTCATCTTCGCCCGCGGCACCAACGAGCCGCCCGGCCTCGGGCGGGTCGGCCAATCCTTCGTCGACTCGCTGCGCGGGCAGGCCGACGGCCTGGACATTGGGGCCTACCCGGTGAACTACAACGCCAGCAGTCTGCAGATCCACACCGGGGACGGCGCCACCGACGTGATCTCCCATGTCAAGTCGATGGCGTCGTCGTGCCCCGCCACCAAGCTGGTGCTGGGCGGCTACTCCCAGGGCGCCGACGTCATCGACATCGTGAGCGGGGCCCCCATCGGCGGCATCACCTGGGGCAGTCCGCTTCCCGCCGAATACGCCAAGAACGTCGCCGCGGTCGCCGTCTTCGGCGACGTCGGCAGCCGGTCGGGCCGTCCGCTGGCGGCCCGGAGCCCGCTGTTCGGTTCCAAGGTGATCGACCTGTGCAACCCGGTCGACCCGATCTGCCACGCCGGCCCCGGCAACGAGTGGACTGGGCACAGCGAGGGCTATGTGCCGGTGTACACCACCCAGGCGGCGGCGTTCGTGGCGTCCAAGCTGCTGGCCGGGACCGGCCGGCAGGTTCCCGGGTTCGGGCCGCAGGCGCCCGGGCCGCAGCCACCGGCCGGCCCGCCGCCGGGGTCCGGCCCGTCGATCCACGATCCGGTGCCCCCGACGCCGCCATCCCCGCCCAGCCTGGTCTCGGTCGTGAACTGACGCGGCGCCGCCAACGACTCCGGCGCCGTCAGCCGCGCGTGCGCATGTCCCGGGTGATCGAATTCCGCGCCGCCAGTTGGTCGTCGGGCGGGTAGTCCACGCCGATCAGTGTCAGCCCCCGCGGCGGGGCGGCCGCGAAATCACTGGACCGGGCGGTGGCGGTGAGCAGTTCGCGGCACCAGGAGGCCGGGCGGCGGTGTTCACCGACGGCCAGCAGCGCCCCGACCAGGGAGCGCACCATTGACCAGCAGAATGCGTCCGCGGTGACGTGCGCGGTGATCATGTCGCCCTGGCGGGTCCACTCGAGGCGCTGCAGGTCCCGGATGGTGGTGGCGTTGTCACGGTGCCGGCAGAAGGCCGCGAAGTCGTGCAGCCCCAGCAGGTCCCGTGACGCGGCGGTGATCGCCTCGAGGTCCAGCGCGCGCGGCCAGGCGGTGACGTAGCGGGCCTGCTGCGGCTCCACCCCGTACGGCGCGGTCGACAACCGGTACTGGTAGTGGCGGCACACCGCCGAGAACCGGGCGTCGAAACCCGACGGCGCGCGCGCGATCCCGAGCACGCGGACGTCGGCGGGCAGGAACCGGCCGAGCCGGCGCAGCAGCGGCAGGAACTCCGGCTCGCCGGCCGGCCGTGAGCGCGACTCGGCGTTGGGCAGCGCGGCGGCGGGCAGGTCGGCGTGGGCCACCTGCCCGCTCGCGTGGACCCCGGCGTCGGTGCGGCCGGCGCCGCGCAACCGCACCGGCGTGCGGAAAACCGTCGTCAGCGCCTCGTCGAGGACGCCGGCGACGGTACGCTGTCCGGTCTGTGCCGCCCAGCCCGCGAATTCGGTTCCGTCATAGGCGATGTCGAGCCGCAGCCGGACCTCGTCGTTAACTGTCGGCGGCCTCAACGGACTCGTCGGCGGCCTCCCCGGCCGTGGGCTCCGCGGCCTCCGCGGCCGTAGCCTCCGCGGCCGTAGCCTCCCCGGCCGTGGGCTCCGTAGCCTCCGCGGCCGTAGCCTCCGCCGCCGTAGCCTCCCCGGCCGTCGCGTCGAGGGCCTCCTGCGGCTCGACCTCCGCCGGCGGCGCCGCCGCGGGCGCCCCCTGGGTCTTGGAGGCCGCCACCCGCCGCGCCCGGTCGGCTTCGGAGGTCACCGTCTTCTCCCGCACGAGTTCGATCACAGCCATCGGCGCGTTGTCGCCCTTGCGCGACTCGACCTTGATGATGCGGGTGTACCCGCCGTCGCGGTCGGCGAAGAACGGCCCGATCACCTCGAACAGGGTGTGCACGACGTCCTTGTCGCGGATCTTCTTCAGGACCTCTCGACGGTTGTGCAGCGCACCCTTCTTGGCGTGCGTGATCAGCTTCTCCGCATAGGGCCGCAGCGCACGCGCCTTCGGCTCGGTCGTCTTGATCCGGCCGTGCTCGAAAAGCGACGTGGCCAGGTTGGCCAGGAGGGCCTTCTGGTGCGACGACGACCCGCCGAGGCGCGGACCCTTGGTGGGCTTGGGCATTGCTGAGGCTCCTGTCTAATCTCGAAAGCAGTTAGAGCTGTTCGGTTTCGGCGTAGTCCTGGTCGTCGTAGGCACCCTCGCCCGACCAGGTGCCGGTGGCGACGTCGTAACCCGCGACCTGGGACGGGTCGAAGCTCGCCGGGCTGTCCTTGAGCGCCAGACCCAGCTGGTGCAGCTTGATCTTGACCTCGTCGATGGACTTCTGCCCGAAGTTGCGGATGTCGAGCAGGTCCGACTCGGTCCGGCTGACCAGTTCGCCGACCGTGTGCACACCCTCGCGTTTGAGGCAGTTGTAGGAACGCACGGTCAGATCCAGGTCATCGATGGGCAGCGCGAACGACGCGATGTGGTCGGCTTCGGCGGGCGACGGCCCGATCTCGATGCCCTCGGCCTCGACGTTGAGTTCCCGCGCCAGGCCGAACAATTCGACCAGCGTCTTACCCGCCGACGCCAGCGCGTCGCGGGGACTGATCGAGCTCTTGGTCTCCACGTCCAGGATCAGCTTGTCGAAGTCGGTGCGCTGCTCGACGCGGGTGGCGTCCACCTTGTAGGTCACCTTGAGCACCGGCGAGTAGATGGAATCCACCGGGATCCGGCCGATCTCGGCGCCGGAGGCCCGGTTCTGCACCGCCGGGACGTAGCCGCGGCCGCGCTCGACGACCAGTTCGACCTCGAGCTTGCCCTTGTCGTTGAGCGTCGCGATGTGCATATCCGGGTTGTGGACCGTGACACCCGCGGGCGGCACGATGTCGCCCGCGGTGACCTCCCCCGGGCCCTGCTTGCGCAGGTACATCGTGACCGGCTCGTCTTCCTCCGAGGACACGACCAGGCTCTTGAGGTTCAGGATCATCTCGGTGACGTCTTCCTTGACGCCGGGCACGGTGGTGAACTCGTGGAGCACACCGTCGATGCGGATGCTGGTGACCGCCGCGCCGGGGATCGACGACAGCAGGGTGCGGCGCAGCGAATTGCCCAGGGTGTACCCGAATCCGGGCTCCAGCGGTTCGATGACGAACTGGGACCGGTTGTCGGCGACGACTTCCTCGAACAGGGTGGGTCGCTGGGAGATCAGCATGGCGTTCTTCTTCTCCTTTTCGGCACCCGCTATTTGATGCCGCTCAGGTGGCCCGTCGCCGCGGTCGCGGCTCCGGGGGTCCCGCACCCGATGGTGCGGGAGGCTCTTACTTGGAGTAGTACTCGACGATCAGCTGCTCGGTGAGCGGCACCTCGATCTGCGCCCGCTCCGGCAGCTGGTGGATCAGGATCCGCTGGCGCTCGCCCACCACCTGCAGCCAGCTCGGGGTCGGGCGGTCACCGGCGGTCTCCCGTGCGATCTGGAACGGCACCGTGTTCAGCGAGGAGTCCCGCACGTCGATGATGTCGTACTGCGACACCCGGTAGCTCGGGACGTCGACGTGCACGCCGTTGACGCTGAAGTGGCCGTGGGTGACCAGCTGGCGGGCCATCCGCCGCGTGCGGGCCAGCCCGGCGCGGTAGACGACGTTGTCGAGCCGGCTCTCCAGGATGCGCAGCAGCTCCTCGCCGGTTTTGCCGGGCTGTCGCACGGCCTCCTCGTAGTAGCGGCGGAACTGCTTTTCCATCACGCCATAGGTGAAGCGGGCCTTCTGCTTCTCCTGCAGCTGCAGCAGGTATTCGCTTTCCTTGATCCGCGCGCGGCCGTGCTGACCGGGCGGGTAGGGGCGCTTCTCGAACGCCTGGTCGCCGCCGACGAGGTCGGTGCGCAACCGGCGCGACTTGCGGGTCATGGGTCCGGTGTAACGAGCCATCTGCTTTATCTCTCCTAAACCCGACGGCGCTTGGGCGGACGGCAGCCGTTGTGCGGCTGCGGGGTGACGTCGGCGATCGCGCCGACCTCCAGACCGGCGGCCTGCAGCGACCGGATCGCCGTCTCCCGGCCCGAGCCCGGGCCCTTGACGAAAACGTCGACCTTGCGCACGCCGTGCTCCTGCGCCTTGCGCGCCGCATTCTCGGCGGCCAGCTGGGCGGCGAACGGGGTCGATTTCCGGGACCCCTTGAAGCCGACGTGGCCCGACGACGCCCAGGCGATGACGTTGCCCTGCGGGTCGGTGATGGTGACGATCGTGTTGTTGAAGGTGCTCTTGATGTGAGCGGCGCCGTGCGGGATGTTCTTCTTGTCCCGCCGGCGGGTCTTCTGCCCCTTCTTGGCGGAACTTGCCTGCGCCTTTTTTGCTGGTGGCATCGGGTTCTACCTGGCCTTCTTCTTGCCTGCGATGGTGCGCTTGGGGCCCTTGCGGGTCCGCGCGTTGGTCTTCGTGCGCTGGCCGCGCACCGGCAGGCCGCGGCGATGCCGCAGGCCCTGGTAGCAGCCGATCTCGATTTTGCGGCGGATGTCGGCCTGCACCTCCCGGCGCAGGTCGCCCTCCACCTTCAGGTTGGCTTCGATGTAGTCACGCAGGTGGGTCAGCTGGTCGTCGGTCAGGTCCCGGGTGCGCAGGTCCTTGTCGATGCCGGTGGCCGCCAGAATCTCGTTCGAGCGGGTCCGGCCGACGCCGTAGATGTAGGTCAGGGCGATCTCCATGCGCTTGTCGCGCGGAAGATCGACGCCGACTAGTCGAGCCATAGGTGGCGTTTCCTCTTTTTTTCAGGCGGAGGTCTGATCCCAGCCCGTTCCCGCCCCCGTCAGTTCGGGGTGGGGCCCGGCCTCCGTCCGGGCGTGGATGAGCCGCCCATCTCTAAAGATGCCAGCGGCTCACTGGTGCTGGGAGGTCTGCATTCAGTTGTGGTCGCGGGCGGCCGCTAGCCTTGCCGCTGCTTGTGGCGGGGATCGGAGCAGATCACCATGACCCGCCCGTGCCGGCGGATCACCCTGCACTTGTCACAGATGGGCTTCACGCTCGGGTTCACCTTCACGGCTGGTCGATCCTGTTCTGTCGTTGCTGGGGTGGGGCTTTGTCGGTGGGGTGGTCACTTGTACCGGTACACAATGCGGCCCCGGGACAGGTCGTACGGCGACAACTCCACCACCACCCGGTCCTCGGGCAGGATGCGGATGTAGTGCTGCCGCATCTTTCCGCTGATGTGGGCGAGCACCTTGTGGCCGTTCTCCAGCTCAATGCGGAACATCGCATTGGGCAGGGGCTCGACCACGCGGCCCTCGACCTCTATGGCGCCGTCCTTCTTGGCCATGACTTCTCAGAAATCCTCGTCTTCAATAGTCTTCAGGTGCCATTCTCGGTCCACCGCATCGGGGCAGCGTCATCCTAGGACAGCGCACACACGTAACCGGCGCGAATGTCGCACCACCGGTCAACGATACCCGCAAACCCGGTGTGCGCCAAAATCCCGGCGGGGCACACCAGCGGCGATGGCGAACCGGGCGGCGAAGATGACAGTCTGGTCTCGGTGCCGCCGAATCGGCGGTGCCGCTCGGACCGCAGTTGTGAACCAGTCGTGAACCAGAGAGGACCCGATGACCGAGGCGGTATCCCTGAAACCCGACCTGGGCCGGTTCGGAGTGTGGCTGGCCACCCGGTCGATCACCCCCTCGCTGGCGGCCGGCATCGAAGCGCTCGGCTACGGCGCCGCCTGGGTCGGTGGGTCGCCGGACGCGGACCTGACCTGGGTCGAGCCCGCCCTGGCGCGGACGGGATCGCTGCAGCTGGCCACTGGCATCGTCAACATCTGGTCGGCGCCCGCAGCCGAGGTCGCGGCGTCCTTCCACCGCATCGAGGCAGCGTATCCGGGCCGGTTCCTGCTGGGCGTCGGGGTGGGTCACGCCGAGCACACCCGGCAGTACGTGAAACCCTACGACGCGATGGTGGATTACCTCGACGCGCTCGACGCGGCCGCGGTGCCCACCAGCCGCCGGGTCCTGGCGGCGCTCGGGCCGCGGATGTTGCGGCTGGCCGCGCGGCGCAGCGCCGGCGCGCACCCGTACCTGACCACGCCCGAGCACACGGCCAAGGCCCGCGAGCTGGTCGGCAACGCGGTATTCCTGGCCCCGGAGCACAAGGTGGTGCTGACCACCGACGCCGGGGAGGGCCGCGAAGTCGGCCGCCGCTTCCTCGAGCCCTACCTGGGTCTGGGCAACTACGTGAACAACTGGCTGCGGTCGGGGTTCACCGGGGCCGACGTGCGCAAGCCCGGCAGCGACAAGCTGGTCGACGCGGTGGTGGCCCACGGCACCCCGCAGGCCGTCGCGGACCGCCTGCGCGCACACCTGGAGGCCGGCGCCGATCACGTCGCGATCCAGGTGCTGGGCGGCTGGAACGAGGAGACGCTACTGCCCGCGCTCACCGACTTGGCCGGACCGCTGGGGCTGACTGCCCTCGGCTGAGCCGTCAACTCTTATAGGGTCTGGGGCCATGCGGCTTCTGGTCACCGGCGGCGCCGGTTTCATCGGCGCCAACTTCGTGCACGCCACCGTGCGCGAGCACCCCGAGGATGCCGTGACGGTGCTCGACGCCCTGACCTACGCCGGCCGGCGTGAGTCGCTGGCGGGCGTCGAGGACTCGATCAGGTTCGTCGAGGGCGACGTCTGCGACGCCGGGCTGGTCGACCGGCTGGTCGCCGAGTCCGACGCGGTGGTGCATTTCGCCGCCGAGACCCACGTCGACAATTCGCTGGAGGACCCGGGCACGTCGCTGCAGAGCAACGTGGTCGGCACCTACGTCGTCCTGGAGGCGGTGCGCCGGCACCGGGTGCGACTGCACCACGTCTCCACCGACGAGGTCTTCGGCGATCTGCGGCTCGGCGACCCGCAGCGGTTCACCGAGGCCACGCCCTACAACCCGTCGAGTCCCTACTCCGCGACCAAGGCGGCCGGCGACATGCTGGTCCGGGCCTGGGTGCGGTCCTACGGGGTGCGCGCGACGATCTCCAACTGCTCCAACAACTACGGGCCGTACCAGCACGTGGAGAAGTTCATCCCGCGCCAGATCACCAACGTGCTGACCGGGCGCCGGCCCAAGCTGTACGGCGCGGGCGCCAACGTCCGCGACTGGATCCACGTCGAGGACCACAACGGTGCGGTGCGGCGGATCCTGGAGAAGGGCGACAACGGCCGCACCTACCTGATCGCCGCCGAGGGCGAGCGCGACAACCTGACGGTGATGCGGACGATCCTGCAGATGATGGGACGCGACCCCGACGACTTCGACCACGTCGCCGACCGCGCCGGCCACGATCTGCGGTACGCCATCGACCCGTCGTCGTTGTACCGCGAATTGGGTTGGGCGCCCAAGCACGCCGACTTCGAGGCGGGCCTGCGGGCCACCATCGACTGGTACCGCGCCAACGAGTCGTGGTGGCGGCCGCTCAAGGACGCCGCCGAGGCCCGCTACGGGGAGCGTGGGCGGTGAGGGTTCGCGAACTAGCGGTCCCCGGGGCCTGGGAGATCACCCCGACCATCCACGGCGACTCGCGGGGGCTGTTCTTCGAATGGCTCAACGACCGCGACTTCACCGGCTTCGCCGGGCACCGCCTGGACGTCCGGCAGGCGAACTGCTCGGTCTCGGCGGCCGGCGTGCTGCGCGGCCTGCACTTCGCCCAGCTGCCGCCGAGCCAGGCCAAGTACGTGACGTGCGTGCGCGGCGCGGTGTTCGACGCCGTCGTCGACATCCGGCTGGGCTCACCGACGTTCGGGCAGTGGGATGCGGTCCTGCTCGACGACGTGGATCGCCGCACCGTCTACATCTCCGAAGGCCTGGCGCACGGTTTCCTCGCGCTGCAGGACGAGTCGACGGTGATGTACCTGTGTTCGGCCGAGTACGACCCGCGCCGCGAGCACACCATCTGCGCGACCGACCCGGCGTTGGCGGTCGACTGGCCGCTGCTCGGCGGGGCCGCCCCCAGCCTGTCCGACCGCGACGCGGCGGCGCCGAGTCTGGCCGAGGTGCGCGCGGCCGGGGTCCTGCCCACCTGGGCGGAGGCCCGGGCCTTCCTCGACGGCAAGCGCGGCGGGTGACCGCGCCCGGCGTGTCGGGCGGGGCCGGCGACGACTGCGGCGGGTGCGAAACTCGTGTGGTGCACGAGACCCCGGTGTTCGAATTCGCCGACGTCGTCGTGGAG
>CAYVQQ010000127.1:0-9272 GCA_964453085.1 uncultured Mycobacterium sp. | reverse complement strand
AACCTGGCGTTCATGGCGCTGTTCGTCTTCGCTACCCCGGTCGGCACCTAGTTCGCTGTGATGGGTGACGCAAGCACTCTCGTTCTGGCCGCCGGCCAGGCTGCGGAGGAAGGGAAGACCAACAACTTCCTCATCCCCAACGGCACCTTTTTCTTCGTACTCGCCATCTTCCTGATCGTCCTCGCCATCATCGGCACATTTGTCGTACCGCCGATCCTGAAGGTGTTGCGCGAGCGCGACGCGATGGTCGCCAAAACCCTCGCCGACAACAGGAAGGCGAACGAGCAGTTCGAGGCCGCCCGGGCCGATTACGACGAAGTCCTGGCCAAAGCCCGGACCGAGGCGTCGTCGCACCGCGACAGCGCGCGGGCCGAGGGTCGTAAGGTGGTCGAGGAGGCGCGGGCCGGTGCCGAGCACCAGGTGATGGCGACGTTGCAGACGGCCGCAGAGCAATTGAAGCGGGAAAGGGACGCCGTGGAACTGAATCTGCGCTCCAACGTGGCAGGCATGTCGGCGACTTTGGCCAGTCGCATCCTCGGTGTCGATGTCGGCCTGGTCACCACCCCGACCGGGTCGTCCGGACGGTAGCCGCGCATGTCGACGTTCATCGGACAGTTGGTTGGGTTCGCGGTCATCGTGTTCCTGGTGGTGCGCTACGTCGTGCCGCCGGTGCGCAAACTGATGGCCACCCGGCAGAACGTGGTACGTCAGCAACTGAGCGACGCGGCCACGGCCACCGATCGCCTGAGCGAGGCCAGCAACGCCCACAGCAAGGCGGTGGCGGACGCCAGGTCGGAGTCGAAGCGGGTCATCGATGATGCTCAGGCGGACGCGAAACGCATCACCGAGCAGTTTCGGGTTCAGGCCGAGCTGGAGGCCGAACGCATCAAGGGGCAGGGCGCGCGCCAGGTCGACTTGTTGCGGACGCAGTTGACCCGTCAGCTCCGGCTGGAGCTCGGTCACGAATCGGTGCGCGGCGCAGGGGAACTGGTGCGCAACTACGTCGCCGACGCCGCGCAGCAGTCGGCCACCGTGGACCGGTTCCTCGACGAGCTCGACGCCATGGCACCGGCCGCCACCGACCTCCAGCACCCGTTGCTGGCCACGATGCGCTCAACCAGCCGCCAGGCGCTGCGGGACCTAGTGCACCGGTTCGGCCCCGTCGTCAAGGATCTCGACAAGGACGGGCTGACCGTGCTGTCCGACGAGCTCGTGGCGGTGGCCAAGATGCTCGCCACGGAAACGGTCGTCACCCGTTACCTCACCGTCCCGGCCGAGGATTCCGCGCCGCGAGTGCGATTGATGGAACGGCTGCTGTCCGGCAAGGTCGGCGACACCACCCTCGAAGTGGTGCGCGCGGCGGTCTGCGCGCGCTGGTCGGTCGAGTCGGATCTGATCGACGCGATCGAGCACCTGTCGCGGCAAGCCCTGCTGGAGGTCGCCGAACGCGAGGACACGGTCGGCGAAGTCGAAGACCAGTTGTTCCGTTTCTCTCGGATCCTCGACGCGCAGCCGCGCCTCGGCATCCTGCTGGGTGACTACGTCGTTGCGGCCGAGAAGCGCGTGCGGTTGCTGCGCAACGTACTTGGTAGCGCGAGCAGCGGCGTCAACCCGATCGTGTCTGCGCTGCTCACCCACACCGTCGAGCTGCTCAGGGGTCAGTCCGCCGAAGAGGCCATGCAGTTCCTGGCGGAAGTTGTGGTGGCGCGCCGCGGCGAAGTCGTCGCGCAAGTCGGTGCGGCTGCCGAACTCAGCGCCGCCCAGCGCAGCCGTCTCACCGAGGTGCTCGGTCGCATCTACGGGCACCCGGTGGCCGTGCAGTTACAGGTCGACCCGGCGCTGCTGGGCGGGCTGTTGATCGCGGTGGCCGACGAGGTGATCGACGGGACGCTCTCCTCACGGCTGGCCGCAGCCGAGGCCCAATTGCCCGACTGAACGTAAACCAGTCACCCCTGGAAAGACCCACCGAAGACCCACGCGAACAGAAGTAGAAAGACGAAAAGCCATGGCCGAGTTGACAATCTCCGCTGACGATATTCAGGGCGCCATCGAAGAATACGTAAACTCCTTCACCTCCGACACCTCCCGCGAGGAGGTCGGCACCGTCGTCGACGCCGGGGACGGTATCGCCCACGTCGAAGGGCTGCCGTCCGTCATGACCCAGGAGCTGCTCGAATTCCCCGGCGGCGTCCTCGGTGTCGCGTTGAACCTCGACGAGCACAGTGTCGGCGCGGTGATCCTGGGGGATTTCGAGAAGCTCGAAGAAGGCCAGCAGGTCAAGCGAACCGGTGAGGTCTTGTCTGTTCCCGTCGGGGACGCGTTCCTGGGTCGTGTCGTCAACCCGCTCGGCGAGCCGATCGACGGCCGTGGCGACATCGTCACCGACGTGCGGCGTGCGCTCGAACTTCAGGCGCCTTCGGTGGTGCAGCGCCAAAGCGTGAAAGAGCCGCTGCAGACCGGCATCAAGGCCATCGACGCGATGACGCCGATCGGCCGCGGCCAGCGCCAGCTGATCATCGGCGACCGCAAGACCGGGAAGACCGCCGTCTGCGTCGACACAATCCTCAACCAGCGCAAGAACTGGGAGTCCGGTGACGAGAACAAGCAGGTGCGCTGCGTGTACGTCGCCATCGGGCAGAAGGGCACCACGATCGCTTCCGTGCGCCGCGCCCTGGAGGAGGGCGGCGCGATGGACTACACCACCATCGTCGCGGCGCCGGCCTCGGATTCGGCCGGCTTCAAATGGCTTGCGCCTTACACCGGTTCGGCGATCGCACAGCATTGGATGTACGACGGCAAGCACGTGCTCATCGTCTTCGACGACCTGAGCAAGCAGGCCGAGGCCTACCGTGCGATCTCGCTGCTGCTGCGCCGTCCGCCGGGCCGCGAGGCCTATCCGGGCGACGTGTTCTACCTGCACTCGCGGTTGCTGGAGCGCTGCGCGAAACTCTCCGACGAGCTCGGAGGCGGGTCGCTGACCGGCCTGCCGATCATCGAGACCAAGGCCAATGACATCTCGGCGTACATCCCCACCAACGTCATCTCGATCACCGACGGCCAGTGCTTCCTGGAATCCGACCTGTTCAACCAGGGCGTCCGGCCGGCGATCAACGTCGGTGTGTCGGTGTCCCGGGTCGGTGGTGCCGCGCAGATCAAGGCGATGAAAGAGGTGGCCGGCTCGCTGCGTCTGGACCTGTCGCAGTACCGGGAATTGGAGTCCTTCGCCGCGTTCGCCTCCGACCTCGACGCCACATCCAAAGCGCAACTGGCGCGCGGTGAGCGGCTGGTCGAGTTGCTCAAGCAGCCGCAGTACCAACCGATGCCCGTTGAGGAGCAGGTGGTGTCGATCTTCCTGGGCACCGGCGGCTATCTGGACTCCGTGCCGGTGGAGGACATCAGGCGGTTCGAAACCGAGTTGCTGGACCACATGCGAGCCTCCGAAGACAAGATCCTGGCGACCATCCGCGACAGCCAGAAACTGGACGCGGACACCGAGAAAGCCCTCACCGAGGTGATTGGCAAGTTCAAGAAGGGCTTCGCCGCCACCGGCGGGGGCTCGGTGGTGCCCGACGAGCACGTCGCGCCCCTCGACGAGGAGAAGCTGGGCAAGGAATCGGTGGAAGTCCACAAGCCCGCCCCCAAGAAGGAAAAGAAGTAACCACAGATGGCCGCCACACTTCGCGAGCTACGCGGTCGCATCCGGTCGGCGAGGTCGATCAAGAAGATCACCAAGGCCCAGGAGCTTATCGCGACGTCGCGCATCGGCAAGGCGCAGGCGCGGTTGGAGTCCGCCCGGCCGTACGCCTCCGAGATCACCCGGATGCTGACCACCCTGGCCGCCGACGCCGCCTTGGACCACCCTTTGCTCGTCGAGCGTCTCGCACCGAAGCGGGCCGGCGTGCTGGTGGTGTCCTCGGACCGGGGCTTGTGCGGCGCCTACAACGCCAACATCTTCCGGCGTGCCGAGGAACTGTTCTCGTTGCTGCGGGACGAAGGCAAGACCCCCGTCCCCTACGTGGTGGGTCGTAAGGCGCTGAATTACTACAGCTTCCGCAACTGGGACATCACCAAGGCGTGGACCGGTTTCTCCGAGCAGCCGACCTACGAGAAGGCCGCGGAGATCGCGTCGACGCTGGTCGACGCATTCATGCTCGGCGCCGATGGTGAGTCCGGCAACCGGCAGCGTGACACCGAAGGCGTCGACGAGTTGCACGTCGTGTACACCGAGTTCAAATCGATGCTGTCGCAGTCGGCGGTGGTGCACCGGATCGCCCCGATGGTGGTGGAGTACGTCGGAGAAGAACCCGAACTGCACACCCTGTACTCGTTTGAGCCCGACGCGACCACGCTTTTCGAGGTACTGCTGCCGCGGTACCTGACGACTCGTGTGTATGCGGCGCTGCTGGAGTCGGCGGCATCCGAGCTGGCGTCGCGTCAGCGCGCGATGAAATCGGCCACCGACAACGCCGACGACCTCATCAAGGCCCTGACACTGGAGGCCAACCGCGAACGGCAGGCCCAGATCACCCAGGAAATCAGCGAAATCGTCGGTGGCGCGAACGCGCTCGCCGACGCCGCCAAGTAGGCACCAGAGGAAGCGAAGAAGACATGAGTGCTACTGCCGTAAAGACCGGCGACACCGACACCACCGGGCGCGTCGTACGCGTCACCGGCCCGGTCGTCGATGTCGAGTTCCCCCGGGGTTCGGTGCCGGAGCTGTTCAACGCTCTGCACGCCGAGATCACCTTCGAGTCTCTCGCCAAGACCCTGACGCTTGAGGTTGCGCAGCACCTGGGGGACAACCTGGTCCGCACGATCTCGCTTCAGCCCACCGACGGCCTGGTCCGCGGCGTCGAGGTCACCGACACCGGAAATTCGATCTCGGTGCCGGTCGGTCAGGAAGTCAAGGGCCACGTGTTCAACGCGCTGGGTTATTGCCTGGACAAACCGGGGTACGGAGAAGACTTCGAGCACTGGTCGATCCACCGCAAGCCACCGGCCTTCGAGGAGCTCGAACCGCGCACCGAGATGCTCGAAACCGGGCTGAAGGTCGTCGACCTGCTGACCCCTTACGTGCGTGGCGGCAAGATCGCTCTGTTCGGCGGTGCCGGTGTGGGCAAGACCGTGCTCATTCAGGAGATGATCAACCGTATCGCCCGGAATTTCGGCGGTACTTCGGTGTTCGCCGGTGTCGGCGAGCGCACCCGTGAGGGCAATGACCTTTGGGTGGAGCTGCAGGAAGCCAACGTGCTCAAGGACACGGCGCTGGTGTTCGGTCAGATGGATGAACCCCCCGGCACCCGTATGCGGGTGGCGCTGTCCGCGCTGACCATGGCGGAGTGGTTCCGCGATGAGGCGGGCCAGGACGTGCTGCTGTTCATCGACAACATCTTCCGGTTCACTCAGGCCGGGTCTGAGGTGTCGACGCTACTCGGGCGGATGCCGTCGGCAGTGGGCTACCAGCCCACCCTGGCCGATGAGATGGGTGAGCTTCAGGAGCGCATCACCTCGACGAGGGGGCGTTCGATCACGTCGATGCAGGCTGTTTACGTGCCCGCCGATGACTACACCGACCCGGCGCCGGCGACGACGTTCGCGCACCTGGACGCCACCACCGAACTGTCCCGTTCGGTATTCTCCAAGGGCATCTTCCCCGCGGTGGACCCGTTGGCCTCCAGCTCGACGATCCTCGACCCGGGCGTCGTCGGCGACGAGCACTACCGGGTGGCGCAGGAGGTCATCCGGGTGTTGCAGCGCTACAAGGACCTCCAGGACATCATCGCCATCCTCGGTATCGACGAGCTCTCCGAGGAGGACAAGCAATTGGTGAACCGGGCCCGGCGTATCGAACGGTTCCTCTCGCAGAACATGATGGCGGCCGAGCAGTTCACCGGACAGCCGGGTTCGACGGTGCCGCTGAAGGAGACCATCGAGGCGTTCGACCGACTGACCAAGGGCGAGTTCGACCATGTGCCCGAGCAGGCGTTCTTCCTGATCGGCGGTCTGGACGACCTGGCCAAGAAGGCCGAGAGCCTCGGCGCCAAGCTGTGATCGACATTCGGCTGGCATCAAGGGCGAAAGGCGATGTGACATGGCGCAATTGAACATCGAGATAGTCGCCGTCGACCGAAAGATCTGGTCCGGGGAAGCGACGTTCCTGTTCACTCGCACCACGGTCGGCGAAATCGGTATCCTGCCCCACCACATCCCGTTGGTGGCCCAGTTGGTCGACGACGCCATGGTGCGCGTCGAACGTGACGGCGCGGACGATCTCCGGATCGCTGTGGACGGCGGATTCCTGTCGGTCACCGAGGAGAGCGTCAGCATCCTGGCCGAATCGGCGGCGTTCGAATCGGAGATCGACGAAACCTCCGCCAGGGAGGATTCGGAGTCCGACGATCCTCGTATCGCCGCGCGGGGCCGTGCCAGATTGCGTGCCGTCGGCGCGATCGACTAGTACCCGATGAGCGCGCCCATGGGTCTCATGGTCGCGCTTGTCGTCGTGTTGGGTGTGGCCGTGCTCGCCCTGAGCTACCGGCTGTGGAAGCTGCGCCAGGGTGGGACTGCGGCGATCATGCGGGACATTCCCGCGGTGGGGGGTCACGGCTGGCGGCACGGCGTGATCCGTTATCGCGGCGGCGAAGCCGCGTTCTACCGGCTTTCCAGCCTGCGATTGTGGCCGGATCGGCGCGTCAGCCGGCGCGGAGTGGAGATCGTGGGCCGGCGCGCGCCGCGCGGTGACGAGTTCGACATCATGACCGACGCGATCGTTGTCCTGGAGTTGCGCGACGTGACACCGGACCGCAGGTCTGGTTACGAGATCGCCTTGGACAAGGGGGCTTTGACCGCATTCCTGGCCTGGCTGGAGTCCCGGCCATCGCCTCGCGCCCGCCGGCGCAGCGTCTAGCTATAGCTAGCTCGGCCGGCTATGGCTGGTTTCCCGGTCAGCGCCGCCTCGGTGCGCCACCACCGGCCTGCCAGAGGACCTCATCGCCGTCATTGGTCGCTCGCGCCAATATGAACAGCAGGTCCGACAGTCGGTTGAGATATTGCGCCGGAACGACGCTGATGGCGTCCTGATGGGCGGCCACCGCGGCCCATGCCGAGCGCTCGGCCCGGCGTACCACGGTGCGCGCGGCGTGCAACAGCGCAGAAAGCGGCGAACCACCGGGCAGCACAAAGGAATTCAACGCGGGCAACGCTTCGTTGTATGTATCACACCACTTTTCGAGCCGATCGATGTAGGGCTGGGTGATCCGCAGCGGCGGAACGTCGGGGTTATGCACCACCGGCGTCGACAGGTCCGCCCCGGCGTCGAACAGGTCATTCTGGATCTGGCGCAACACACCGGCGATCTCGTCACTCGGCCGACCCAGAGCCAGCGCGACGCCGATCGCCGAGTTGGCCTCGTCGCAGTCCGCGTACGCCACCAGGCGAGGTTCGTTCTTCGAGACCCGCGAGAAGTCGCTCAACGCCGTGGTTCCGTCGTCGCCGGCTCGGGTGTAGATGCGGGTCAGGTGTACCCCCATACCAAAACCGTACCCCTCCTGACCAGTCGGCTGACTGACAAGCCGGCAGGACTTCACTAGACTTGCACGAGTGGCCGATCGATTCGTGGTGACCGGTGGTAATCGGTTGTCCGGCGAAGTCGCGGTCGGCGGCGCCAAGAACAGTGTGCTCAAACTCATGGCCGCGGCGCTGCTGGCCGAAGGCACCAGCACGATCACCAACTGCCCGGACATCCTCGACGTCCCGCTGATGGCGGAGGTTCTGCGCGGCCTGGGCGCCACCGTCGAACTCGACGGCGACGTCGCTCGCATCACCTCGCCCGACGAGCCCAAATACGACGCGGACTTCGCCGCGGTGCGCCAGTTCCGGGCGTCGGTGTGCGTGTTGGGACCCCTGGTGGGTCGATGTAAGCGGGCCAAGGTGGCCCTTCCGGGCGGGGACGCGATCGGATCGCGTCCCCTGGACATGCATCAGGCAGGTCTGCGCCAACTGGGCGCGCAGTGCAACATCGAACACGGATGCGTGGTCGCGCAGGCGCAGACGTTGCGCGGTGCGGAGATCCAGCTGGAATTCCCATCGGTGGGCACCACCGAGAACATCCTGATGGCCGCGGTGTTGGCCGAGGGCGTGACCACGATTTTCAACGCGGCACGGGAACCCGACGTGGTCGACCTGTGCATGATGCTGAACCAGATGGGGGCGCAGGTCGAGGGCGCGGGTTCGCCGACGTTGACGATCACAGGTGTCCCGCGGCTTCATCCGACCGAACATCGGGTGATCGGGGACCGCATCGTCGCGGCGACCTGGGGCATCGCCGCTGCGATGACGCGCGGGGACATCACGGTGACGGGAGTCGACCCCGCCCACTTGCAGTTGGTCCTCCACAAGTTGCACGATGCCGGCGCCACCGTCACCCAGACTGAGGACAGCTTCCGGGTGGTTCAGTACGAACGTCCCAAGGCGATCAACGTTGCGACCTTGCCGTTTCCGGGCTTTCCGACCGATCTGCAGCCGATGGCCATCGCCCTGGCGTCGATCGCCGACGGCACCTCGATGATCACCGAAAACGTCTTCGAGGCGCGCTTCCGTTTCGTCGAGGAGATGATCCGACTCGGTGCCGATGCCCGCACCGACGGTCATCACGCGGTGGTGCGGGGTCTCCCGCAGCTTTCCAGTGCGCCGGTGTGGTGTTCGGACATTCGCGCCGGCGCCGGCCTCGTGCTGGCGGGGCTGGTGGCCGACGGCGACACCGAGGTGTACGACGTCTTCCACATCGACCGCGGGTATCCGCTATTCGTCGATAACCTGCAGATTTTGGGAGCGGAGATCGAACGGGTACAGTGATCCGAGTCAGCGTCCAAGGGTGCGGCCAAGGGAACGACATTGGCGAAGCCGGGCGTGACGGCACTGCTGGACGCGTACTAACCTGGCGGACCGGCCCCTCCGGGGCACCGCCAGGGGCCAAAAAACTGGGGCTTGACTCCGGGGCCAAGTAAGTATTAAGCTGGCAGGGTTGCTCCAGAGCGGGTGACACGAGCAAGAGTGTTGTTTGAGAACTCAATAGTGTGTTTGGTGTTATGTTTGTTGTTGTTTTGACCATACTTGCACACCCCCGTGTGTATTGAGATGGTTTTATTTTGGCGCCAGTTTTAGGCGCCTTTGTCAGGTATCTCTGATTTGAAATCGCCTCGCTCGCGAGGAGTTTTTGTTTGGAGAGTTTGATCCTGGCTCAGGACGAACGCTGGCGGCGTGCCTAACACATG
>CAYVQQ010000126.1:0-9376 GCA_964453085.1 uncultured Mycobacterium sp. | reverse complement strand
GGTGATGCGCTGGAACTCGGCGCGGGTCAGCTGCTCGTCGAGGAACAGCGGGTTCTTGTCCGCGTCGACGGTGATGTAGGGCAGGTTGATCGAGGTGCTCTGCGAGCTGGAGAGCTCGATCTTGGCCTTCTCGGCGGCCTCGCGCAGCCGCTGCATCGCCATCTTGTCCTTGGTCAGGTCGATGCCGCTGCTGGCCTTGAACTTCTCGACCAGCCAGTCGACGACGCGCTGGTCCCAGTCGTCGCCGCCGAGGTGGTTGTCACCGCTGGTGGCCCGGACCTCGACCACGCCCTCACCGATCTCGAGCAGCGAGACGTCGAAGGTGCCGCCACCCAGGTCGAAAACCAGGATCGTCTGTTCCTTCTCCCCCTTGTCCAAGCCGTAGGCCAGCGCGGCCGCGGTCGGCTCGTTGACGATGCGCAGCACGTTCAGGCCGGCGATCTGGCCGGCCTCCTTGGTGGCTTGACGCTGGGCGTCGTTGAAGTAGGCGGGCACCGTGATCACCGCGTCGGAGATGTCCTCACCGAGGTAGGCCTCGGCGTCGCGCTTCAGCTTCATCAACACGCGGGCGCTGATCTCCTGCGCGGTGTACTTCTTGTTGTCGATCTCGATGGACCAGTCGGTGCCCATGTGCCGCTTGACCGAGCGCACGGTGCGGTCGACGTTGGTCACCGCCTGGTTCTTGGCAGGCTGGCCCACCAGCACCTCGCCGTTGCGCGCGAACGCGACGATGGACGGCGTGGTCCGTGAACCCTCGGAATTGGCGACGACGACGGGGTCGCCACCCTCGAGGACCGAGACGACGGAGTTGGTGGTCCCGAGGTCGATACCGACCGCACGAGCCATGGTGATTCCTCCTGAGATAGTCGAGCGTCTTACCACACTATGCTGAGTGACCTTCACTCAAGACTGCCCCTCTCGGAGCATCGGTGTCAACCTAGGATTGAGTCGAATACACTCAAGTTATCGACCATGCCAACGGCGCGCGCGGCGGTCTTGTTCCCCGTTCGTATCCGGGTGTGTCCCTTACTCATCTTCTTGTCCCTGTGACACCGTTGGCTCGTGGGCACGCAGCCGATCCTGAGCAGGTCTGCCCGCGCAGGCCGACTGCAGGTCGCGATGAGCGAGAACGTGTTGTTCAGCGCGATCCTGAATGCCGTCAATGCCAACGGCGGCCGTGGGTCCGGGTTCACCCCGATCCCGGCGTAACGGGTGTTGCACCCGGGCCGAAAAGGAGCGCACCGGTAGTCGGCGGATATTCGGAACGGGGCCAGGCATCCACGGGCGCGTCACCGGGGTAGGCCGCGCGACTTTCGGTGAATAATCTGAAGTCCTGTATTTCAGATGTTCGGGAGCAGCTCGTGCGGTTGTCACAGAAGGCGCGGTGGGGCCTGGCCGGAGGGTCGCTGCTGCTCTCGCCGGTTCTGGTGAGCGCGGTGCCGGTCTCCGGGTGCAGTTCCACCATCGAGGGCAGACCGGTCGCCGCGCCGGGCGCGGGGCCCGTCGAACCCATCGTGCCCGCGCCGGGCCCGGCACCGTCGTCGCCGCCGCGGCCCACGGCACTGCCGGCCCCGACCGGGCCGACCACGCCGTCGGGCGCGATCCCGCTGCCGCCCGACGACAACGGCTACGTGTTCATCGAGACCAAGTCCGGTCAGACCCGGTGCCAGATCAACAAGGACAGCGTGGGCTGCGAGGCGCCGTTCACCGATTCTCCACTCAAAGACGGCGAGCACGCCAACGGCGTCAGCATCACCGCGGGCGGGTCCGTCCAGTGGGTGCTGGGCAACCTAGGGGCGATCCCAACCGTCACGATCGACTACAAGACCTACGCGGCGCAGGGCTGGACGATCGATGCCACCCCTGACGGCACCCGCTTCACCAACGACAAGACGGGCCACGGGATGTTCGTCAGCGTCGAGAAGGTCGACACGTTCTGAGCACCGGCGTTTCCGAGCGTCGGTGCTCAGCAGCGCCCCGGCGGTCAGTAACATCGGTGCGGTGGCACGCTTCGGCCCACCTGACGACTTCCACAACCAGCCGACCGAGCATGCCAATTGGGGCTTGGCGGGACGTCCGCCGTGGGGCGAATCCGCGCCGCAGGGCCCCCAGGGACCGCCGCCGCCCGATCAGCCCGGCCAGTTCGGCCAGTCGCCGGCGCCCGATCCTTTCGACCAGGGATCCGAACCCACCTCCTGGTACCGCAGACCCGCGATGTTGGTGGGCTGGGTCCTGCTCGTCCTCATCCTGATCGGGCTGATCGTCTTCGGCATCGTCGAACTGATCGGCGGCAACCAGGGCGGCGGCACCGCCCCCGCAACGAGCACGACCAGCACCACCTCACCGACGACCACCACCTCCGTCACCACGACCACCGCCACGACCACCCCCACCACGACGACACCCCCCAGCTCCGCAGCGCCGCCGCCACCCGTGCAGCAGCCCGCCCAGCAGCCGACACGCCAACCGGCCCCGCCACCGCGTCATCACCTGCCGCACCTGCCGTCGGTGATCACGATCCCCGAGGTGCCGACGGTGATCACGATCCCGGAAGTCCCGACGGTGATCACGCTGCCGCCCGGTCTGCCTTGAGGCCCCACCGCCGCGTCATCGGGACCGTCGTCGGCCCACACCTGGAGCGGCGCGAGGAGACTGCCGCCGATCAGGCCGCGCCGGTGAATATTTATCCCAGACACGCCCTTAGACTCGCTGCAATCCGCGGCGGGGCGGCTGACAACGGACGCAGGGGTGTGCCAGATGAGCGAGTCACTCGGGTTGTCGATCGGGGTGGCCAACCTGGTCGCGGCCCACACGGGTGGGACGCCGGTGCGCCGCAGCTCGGTGGTGACGCTCTACGCGCACCGTCCGACCGAGGTCGGCGTGCCCGAGGAGAACCCGAACCTCACCGAGTCCGGGCTGGTGCTGCGGGGTTTCGTCGAACGGGTCGGCGACCCGACCCCCCTGGTGGCGGCCGACGGGACGAAGTACCTCGGCGAGGCGCTGACGGTCGAGGCGATCGAGGCGATGGCCCGCACCGTCGGCTCCGGGACCCCGATCACGGTCGCCGTGCCGGCGTACTGGTCGGAGGCGCAGGCCACCGCGCTGCGTGAGGAGTTCTTCGCCCAGCCCGACCTGACGTCCCACGGCGCGCCCCCGACGCTGCTGTCCGACGCGACCACAGCGCTCGCGGCGCTGCACACCGGGCCGGGGCTGCCGGGCGACGGGGTCGTCGTCGTCTGCGATTTCGGCGCCGGCGGTACCAGCGTCACCCTGAGCGACGCCGGATCGAACTTCCGGCTGCTTGCGCCGTCGCTGCGCTACACCGCCTTCTCCGGCGACGCGATCGACCAACTCGTCCTCGGGCATGTGCGGGAGGCCGCATCCGACGCCGATGTCACCGACGTCACCACCCGGATGGGGTCACCGGGCCGGCTGCTCGGCCAATGCCGGCGCGCCAAGGAGCAACTGTCGACCGTGACCGCGGCCATGATCCCCGGGGGACCGGCGGGCTCGTCCGCCGGCGAGATCCGGCTGACCCGCGCCGAGTTCGACCAGCTGATTTCCGAACCGCTGGACCGGTTCCTCGACACGGTCGAAGAGTCGTTGCAACGCAACGGGATTGCGCGGTCCCGGGTGGCAGCCGTGGCGATTGTGGGGGGCGGCGCCGACATTCCGCTGATCACCACGAGACTGTCCGGGCGGCTGCGGTTGCCGGTCCTCGCGGCGCCGCGACCCGGGTACAGCGCCGCGGTGGGTGCGGCTCTGCTCGGCCAGCAGCGCGCGTCGGCAGGCGTCCCGACCACGGCCGGCCCAGTCGTCGACAACCCCACCGAGATGGTCGACGCCGCGCCCGACGACCTGACCCAGTCCGCCTGGGCGGCCGGGGCGGGCCCCGGCAACCCGGATGACCACCAGCCGGTGGCCTGGTCAGAAGATGCCGGCGATGAGGACGTGGTCCCCTACACCGGTCCCGAGCACACCGACGACCGCGGTGGAGAGTTGCCGGCCGACGACGCGGCCCGAGACGCGCCGCCGCCGTGGTACAAGCGCACGGCGCTGGTGTTGAGCCTGGTCGGAGCGGGCGTCACCGTACTGGTCGCCGGGCTGCTGGCGCTCACCCTGGGACGCGACAAACCGGGTCCGTCGGCGCCGCCGCCGACGCCGCAGACCGTGACCGTGCCCGGGCCGAATAACAGCCCCAGCGTGTCGGTCATCCCGCCCCCGCCGCCATCCAGCGAGGCGACGCCCGCGACGACCGCCAACACGGCACCGACCACCAGCGCGGGGCCGACAACCAGCACGACACCGACCACCAGCGCACCGCCGCCGACGACCACCACGACCACCAGCACGGCGCCGACAACCACCAGCACGACGCCGACCACCACCGGCGCAACCACCACCGAAGCCCCGACGACCACCAGCATCACGACGAACACGACCCCGCAGGCGACCACGACACCGCCGCCCACACCAACGCGTGACCGCCTGATTCCCCGCCTCGAACCCCCCTTCCGCTGATCCCGCCGCCCGTCACACCGACCGACCCCACCCTTCCCGGCGGCCACATGACACCTCGGGGCTTCGACGAAACCGCCCCCGGGAAGGCCTGAACCGCAGGCCAAGGGCATCGGTGGGCGGGAAGTTAGGGTACCTTTCTCGCAGCGAAAACCGCGCGGATGCAACCATGACTATGAGCGGGGTTGAGCGGGCGAGCAGTCAGAAGCAACGATGCATCGGGGAGGCCTTCTGTGACCACGCAGATGCTCATCAGACTGACAGTGGGCATGGCCATGACCCTGGTCGTGTTCGCACTGGCCGCCCGGCGAGCCTGGTGGCTGTTCACACTGACGAAGTCCGGACAGCCGGCCCCCGGACACACCGACAACCCCGGCCGGCGGGTCTGGACGGAGATCTCCGAGGTCTTCGGGCAACGCCGCCTGCTGAAGTGGTCGATCCCCGGCCTGGCCCACTTCTTCACCATGTGGGGATTCTTCATCCTGCTCACGGTCTACATCGAGGCCTACGGGCTCCTCTTCCAGCCCGACTTCCACATCCCGATCATCGGCCGGTGGGATGCGCTGGGATTCCTGCAGGACTTCTTCGCCACCGCCGTCTTCCTCGGAATCGCCACCTTCGCGATCATCCGGCTGATCCGCAGCCCGCGCGAGATCGGCCGCTCGTCCCGGTTCTACGGGTCGCACACCGGCGGCGCCTGGCTGGTCCTGTTCATGATCTTCAACGTCATCTGGACCTACACGCTGGTCCGCGGCTCCGCGGTCAACAATGGCACCCTGCCCTACGGCAAGGCGGCGTTCCTATCGCAGCTGTTCGCGACGATCCTGCGTCCACTCGGCCACCCGGCCAACGAGATCATCGAGACGGCGGCGCTGCTTGCGCACATCGCGGTCATGCTGGCGTTCCTGATCATCGTGCTGCACTCCAAGCACCTGCACATCTTCACGGCGCCGATCAACGTGATCTTCAAGCGGCTGCCCGACGGGCTGGGCCCGCTACTGCCGATCGAGGCCGACGGCAAACCGGTCGACTTCGAGAACCCGCCCGACGACGCGCAGTTCGGCCGCGGCAAGATCGAGGACTTCAGCTGGAAGGCGATGCTGGACTTCGCCACCTGCACCGAGTGCGGCCGCTGCCAGTCGCAGTGCCCGGCCTGGAACACCGGCAAGCCGCTGTCACCCAAGCTCGTCATCATGGATCTGCGCGACCACTGGATGGCCAAGGCGCCATACATCCTTGGCGAGAAGCAGGCGGAGCCGCTCGAGGGCCTCGACCTTGAAACGGTTCACGCAGAAGGCCACCACGTGCCGGAGTCCGGGTTCGGACGGGTTCCCGGCCGCGGACCAGAGCAGGCCGCCCGCCCGCTGGTCGGCACCGCGCAGCAGGGCGGGGTGATCGACCCCGACGTGCTGTGGTCCTGCGTGACGTGCGGGGCCTGCGTCGAACAGTGCCCGGTCGACATCGAGCACGTCGATCACATCGTCGACATGCGCCGCTACCAGGTGATGATGGAGTCCGAGTTCCCTTCCGAGCTGTCCGCGCTGTTCAAGAACCTGGAGACCAAGGGCAACCCCTGGGGGCAGAACGCCTCCGACCGCACCAACTGGATCGACGAGGTCGACTTCGACGTCCCCGTCTACGGCCGCGACGTCGAGAGTTTCGACGGCTATGAGTACCTGTTCTGGGTGGGTTGCGCGGGCGCCTACGACGACAAGGCCAAGAAGACCACGAAGGCCGTGGCCGAGTTGCTCGCCATCGCCGGGGTGAAGTACCTGGTGCTGGGCGGTGGCGAGTCCTGCAACGGCGACTCGGCGCGCCGCTCGGGCAACGAGTTTCTGTTCCAGCAGCTGGCGCAGCAGGCCGTCGAAACCCTGGACGGGGTATTCGAGGGCGTCCAGACCGTCGACCGCAAGATCGTCGTCACCTGCCCGCACTGCTTCAACACCCTGGGCCGCGAGTACCGCCAGCTGGGTGCCAACTACACGGTGCTGCACCACACCCAGTTGCTCAATCGGTTGGTCCGCGACGAGAAGCTGGTCCCGGTCACCCCGGTGTCCCGGGACATCACCTACCACGACCCCTGCTACCTGGGCCGGCACAACAAGGTGTATGCGGCGCCGCGCGAACTCATCGGGGCCAGCGGGGCCACGCTCACCGAGATGCCGCGGCACGCCGAACGCAGCTTCTGCTGCGGCGCGGGTGGTGCGCGGATGTGGATGGAAGAGCACATCGGCAAGCGGATCAACCACGAGCGGGTCGACGAGGCCCTGGCCACCGGGGCCGCGACCGTCGCCACCGCCTGCCCGTTCTGCCGGGTGATGGTCACCGACGGGGTCAACGACCGGCAAGAGGAGGCCGGCGGCGGGGACGTCGAGGTGATGGACGTCGCGCAGATCCTGCTGGGGTCGCTTGACTACGACAAGGCCACGCTGCCGGCGAAGGGCGCCGCCGCCGAAGCCGCGGCGAAAGCCGCGCCCAAGGCGACACCCAAAGCCGAACCGCCCGCCCCGGCCGCGCCCGCCGCCGAAGCGCCGCCCGAACCCGCGCAGCCCGCCACCGAGGCCAAGACAGAGTCGCCGGCGGTGCCCGTGAAGGGGCTGGGTATCGCCGCCGGCGCCAAACGCCCCGGCGCGAAGAAGGCGGCGCCCGCGGCCCCCCCGGCTCCCCCGGCCGCCGCTCCGGAGAAGGCCGAATCCGAATCGCCAGAACAGACCGGCGGCGACCAGACGCCGCCGGCTCCTCCCGCCAAAGGACTGGGTATCGCGCGCGGTGCCCGCCCGCCGGGGAAGCGCTGATCGCGCATCTCACACCGGTCAGCGAAGTGTCAGTGGACAGCGATGGCACCATAGTGGCGTGACAACTCACCAGCTGCCCGTGCACGCCCCCGGTCACCACCGGCAGCGGACCTTCGCGCAGTCGTCCAAGCTCCAAGACGTCCTGTACGAGATCCGCGGCCCGGTGCACCAGCACGCCGCGCGGCTGGAGGCCGAGGGGCACCGCATCCTCAAGCTCAACATCGGCAACCCCGCGCCGTTCGGCTTCGAGGCACCCGACGTGATCATGCGCGACATGATCCAGGCGCTGCCCTACGCCCAGGGCTACTCCGACTCACAGGGCATCCTGCCCGCGCGGCGCGCGGTGGTCACCCGCTACGAGCTGATCGACGGGTTCCCAAGGTTCGACGTCGACGACGTCTACCTGGGCAACGGGTGCTCCGAGCTGATCACGATGACGCTGCAGGCGCTGCTCGACAACGGCGACCAGGTGCTGATCCCCTCGCCGGACTACCCGTTGTGGACCGCGTCGACCTCCCTGGCGGGCGGCACACCCGTGCACTACCTGTGCGACGAGACGCAGGGCTGACTGCCCGATGTCGCCGACCTGGAGTCCAAGATCACCGAGCGGACCAAGGCGCTGGTCGTCATCAACCCGAACAACCCGACCGGTGCGGTGTACACCCGCGAGGTCCTCACCCAGATGGTCGACTTGGCGCGCCGACATCAGCTGCTGCTGCTCGCCGACGAGATCTACGACAAGATCCTCTATGACGGCGCCCAGCACATCAACGTGGCCACCCTGGCACCCGACATGCTGTGCCTGACGTTCAACGGCCTGTCCAAGGCTTATCGGGTCGCCGGCTACCGCGCCGGCTGGCTGGCGATCACCGGGCCCAAAGACCACGCCGGCAGCTTCATCGAGGGCATCAACCTGCTGGCCAACATGCGGCTGTGCCCCAACGTGCCGGCCCAGCACGGCATCCAGGTCGCCCTCGGCGGCCACCAGAGCATCGATGACCTGGTGCTGCCCGGTGGCCGGCTGCTCGAGCAGCGCGACGTCGCCTGGGAGAAGCTCAACCAGATCCCGGGAGTGTCCTGCGTCAAGCCCCGGGGCGCGCTGTACGCGTTCCCGCGGCTTGACCCGGAGGTCTACGACATCGCCGACGACGAGCAACTGGTCCTCGACCTGCTGCTGAGCGAGAAGATTCTGGTCACCCAGGGCACCGGCTTCAACTGGCCGGCACCGGATCACCTGCGCATCGTGACCCTGCCGTGGTCCCGCGACCTGACGGCGGCGATCGAGCGGCTGGGCAACTTCCTGGTCGGTTACCGGCAGTAGCCACCTTTACCGTGGAGCAGGTGACGCACTCGCACTCGCACGCACCGCCGTCGGGACCGTCCCCGCTGAGCCCGCTCCCGGCCCGGATCGTCGTCGGTCTGCTGGTTGCGATCGCGGCGGCGGCGTTGGCCGGCGCGGTCCTGTTGTGGCCGCGTCATCAGCAGCGTGTCGAGATCCCGATGCCGTTCCGGAACGCCACCGGCGGCGCGGTGAGCACCCAGGGCGGGCACGTGCTGTCCAGCGCGCTGGGCGACTGCGGCAGCCCGTCGGCGAGTCAGGTGCTCACCACGGCGCCGGCGCCGGCCGCGCCCGGCGCCGGGCGGTGCGCGCAAACTCTCATCGCGATCGATTCCGGACCCAACGCCGGGACCGAGACCCTGCTGGAGTTCTCCCCGGGCCCCGGCCAGCCCCAGTTCGCTCCTGGCGACCGCGTCCGGTTGGTCCGGCAGGTCGATGACCAGGGCGCTACCACCTACTCGTTCTACGACTTCGAACGCGGCTGGCCGCTGGTTGGATTGGCCGTCGCGTTCGCGGCGGTGATCGTCACGGTCGCGCGATGGCGCGGCATGCTCGCGCTGATCGGGATCGTCGTGGCCTTCCTGGTGCTGGTGATGTTCCTGCTCCCTGCGCTGCGCGATGGCGCACCGGCGGTCCCGGTGGCGCTGGTGGCGTCGGCGGCGATCCTCTACACCGTCGTCTACCTGGCGCACGGTGTCAGTCTGCGGACCAGCGCCGCCCTGCT
>CAYVQQ010000125.1:0-9387 GCA_964453085.1 uncultured Mycobacterium sp. | reverse complement strand
CCCATCTTCTCCAGCCGCGCGGCCGCCCGCCGGCCCAGCTTCTCCCCGAACGGGGGCAGCACCGCGGGGGCGGCGTCAAGCAGAATCACCCGGGCCTTGGTCGGGTCGACGTGTCGGAAGGCGTCCTTCAACGTGTGCTCGGCGAGTTCGGCGATCTGACCGGCCATTTCGACACCGGTGGGACCGGCACCGACGATGGTGAACGTCAGCAGCTTCCGGCGGCGCTCCGGGTCCCGGGAGCGTTCGGCCTGCTCGAACGCGCTCAGAATGCGCCCGCGCAGCTCCAACGCGTCGTCGATCGACTTCATGCCGGGCGCGAACTCGGCGAAGTGGTCGTTGCCGAAGTAGGACTGGCCGGCGCCCGCGGCGACGATCAGGCTGTCGTAGGGGGTTTCGTAGGTGTGCCCCAGCAAGTCGGAGACGACCAGCTTGTTGGCCAGGTCGATGTGAGTCACGTTACCCAGCAGCACCTGCAGGTTGCGCTGGTCGCGCAGCATCACCCGGGTGGTCGGGGCGATCTCCCCTTCCGAGATGATCCCGGTGGCTACCTGGTACAGCAATGGCTGGAACAGGTGGTGGGTGGTGCGGGCGATCATCTTGATGTCGACGTCGGCTCGCTTCAGCTTCTTTGCCGCATTGAGTCCGCCGAATCCCGACCCGATGATGACGACCCGGTGGCGCCGAGCGGCTCCCGCTGCACCTTCTGATCGGGCGCTCATATGTATCCGCTGCTCCTGAGGGGCTCCATGACGCGCGCTTCCCGTTCGCCAATCACGGTAAGCGTACGAATACCCCTCAACCCAGGCCGCAAACGTGTGCGATCAACCACACCGCGTGTTGATCATCATGTCCGCCTCGCAGTCACGCTGGTTGCCGTGGCGATCGGCTCGTGGTGCACAGACCGGTGCGACGCGTCAACCGCGACGTGCTCAGGTGAACTGGGTCAACGAGCCGTGGCTGACGTGCAGGGTCTGGCCGGTGATGTGGCGGGCGGTCGGGGTGGTGAGGAACAGCGCCAGGCGGGCGAGTTCCTCGGCAACCGGCGGCGGCGTGCCCGACAGGCCGTCGTAGCCGCCCTGGGCGCTGCGTCCGCAGGCGACCGCGTTGACCGTGATCCCGCGGGCGCCGAAGGCGCCGGCCTGCCCGGCGACCCAGTTCGACAGTGCCGCCTTGATCCCGGCGTCGATGCTGCCCGCCGGGGGGTTCTCCGTCACCACGCCGACGATGGAGCCACCGGAGCGCAGGTGGTCGCCGACGGCCTGCACCGTCAGTACCGCCGACAGCAACGTCGCGTCCAGGGCGTTGTGCCAGGCCTGTGCGGTGTCGGCCACCGAGTAGGTTCGCGGGTCGGCGGCGTCCCAGGCCGGTGCCGGCACGTGGACGATGGCGTCCAGGTGCTGGGGCATAAGACCGCGGGCCTCCTCGAGAGCGACCGGGTCGGTGGTGTCGCAGACGATCGCGTCCACCTCGAGTTCCTTGGCGGCGATCTCGACGTCGCTGCGGCGTGCGCCCACCAGCGTCACCTTGTGCCCCGCGTCGCGGAAACCCTCGGCCACTGTGCGCCCCAGTTCGGTGTCCCCGCCGATGACCAGCACCTCCACTGCCCTGACCTCCTCGTGTTGACGTCGAACCCAGACCCGGCGTTCATACCAGCGGCCCCGGTTCCGGCGCCTCAGACTCACCTTATGTTACTGGACGGTAGCTAGCCAGTGAAATTCCCGGCGGCACGACGCGCGGGCGATTTCCATAACTATTCGGCCATCATCGTCGGCCATCATCGCAACCCCACCGGGATGCGCGCCGCCGATTATCGTTCAAGCCATGCGTCCGCTCGGGTTCGTGGTTGGTCTGGTGTCGGCGGCGCTGCTGGCGGCGCCGGTCGGATGCGGGGTGAGAACGGCTTCGGGCCCGTCGCGCTCCGCCGAGACGATCGTGGTGTTCGCCGCGGCCTCGCTCAAGCCGGCCTTCACCCGGATCGGCCGGCAGTTCGGCACCGAGAGCCCCGGCGGCGCCGCTGATTTCGAGTTCGCCGGTTCCTCCGAACTGGCGACGCAGCTGACCCAGGGCGCCACCGCAGACGTCTTCGCCTCGGCGGACGCAGCGCAGATGGACACGGTCGCCAAGGCGGGACTGCTGGCCGGCGACCCGAGAACCTTCGCCGCGAACACGCTGGTGATCGTCACCGCTCCCGGGAACCCGAAGAAGATCATCAGCTTCGCCGGCCTGGCCGGGCCGGGTCTGAACGTGGTCATCTGCCAGCGGCCGGTGCCGTGCGGGTCGGCGACCCGGCGCATCGAGGACGACACCGGTGTGCACCTCAACCCGGTCAGCGAGGAACTCAGCGTGACCGACGTCCTCAACAAGGTCGTCACGGGGCAGGCCGACGCCGGGCTGGTCTATGTCTCCGACGCCAAGGACGCCGGAGGCAAGGTGGCGACCGTCAACTTTCCCGAGGCCGCCGGCGCGGTCAACACCTATGCCATCGCGGTGCTGAAGAAGGCGCCGCACCCCGCGGCGGCGCGGCGGTTCGTCGACCTGGTGATGTCGGGCCCCGGCCAGCAGGTGCTTGCCGAGTCGGGGTTCGCGAAGCCCTGACAGCCCGTGTCTTCCTCCGCAAACCTGCCGCGCTGGGTGTACGTGCCGGCTGCGGCCGGGACCGTCTTCGTGGTGTTGCCGCTGCTGGCGATCGCGGTCAAGGTGGACTGGCCGAACTTCTGGTCGCTGATCACCAGTTCGTCGTCCAAGACGGCGCTGCTGCTGAGCCTGAAGACCGCGACCGCCAGTACCGTGCTGTGCGTCCTGCTGGGGGTCCCGATGGCGCTGGTGCTGGCGCGCAGCGCGACGCGCCTGGTGCGGGTGCTGCGGCCGCTGGTCCTGCTGCCGTTGGTGCTGCCACCGGTCGTGGGCGGAATCGCGTTGCTCTACGCGTTCGGCCGGCTGGGACTGATCGGGCAGTACCTGGAGGCTGCGGGAATCAGCATCGCCTTCAGCACGACCGCGGTGGTGCTGGCGCAGAGTTTCGTTTCGCTGCCGTTCCTGGTGATCGCCCTGGAGGGCGCCGCCCGCACCGCCGAGGCCGACTACGAGGTGGTGGCCGCGACGCTGGGAGCCCGGCCCGGCGTCGTCTGGTGGCGGGTGACCCTGCCGCTGTTGCGGCCAGGTCTGGTGTCGGGGGCGGTGCTGGCATTCGCCCGCTCGCTGGGAGAGTTCGGCGCGACGCTGACGTTCGCCGGTTCGCGAAAGGGGGTGACCCGCACCCTGCCGCTGGAGATCTATCTGCAGCGGGTTACCGACGCCGACGCGGCGGTGGCGTTGTCGATCCTGTTGGTGGCGGTGGCGGCGCTGGTGGTGCTGGGCCTGGGGGCGCGCGGTCTGACCCCGAGCGACGGCAGGTGACCGCGGCGCGCCCTTGTTGGTTACTGTGTGCACACTTACCAAGCTCGGCCGGCTGAACGATGAGCGAGCCGCCTTTCGGGCGTGATACCCCCAGGGGTACGCTGGAAGTCGTCGAGCCGCATCACCGTTGTGGCCGGGTCCGACAGAGGAGCATCAATGGCACGAGTCGTCATCTTGGGCGCCGGTATCGCGGGACACACCGCCGCGCTGCACCTACGCCGGTGGCTGCATCGCAAACATGAGGTCGTCGTGATTTCCCCCAACGCCGACTGGTACTGGATCCCGTCGAACATCTGGGTCGGCGTCGGCCGGATGGAAGCGGACAAGGTCCTGATTCCGCTGAAACCGATCTACGACCGCAAGGGCATCATCTTCCATCAGGCGCGCGCAACCGCGATCCGTCCCGAGGGAACGGGCGGGGAGGCGTCGCCCACGGTGGACTTCACCTACACCGATGCCGAGCGCAACGGCCAGACCGGCTCCGTGGTGTACAACTACCTGGTCATCGCCACGGGTCCACAGCTGAACTTTGCAGCCACGCCCGGCCTCGGCCCGGGCGGGCACTCCTACTCCGTGTGCACCGCCGACCACGCCGTGGAGGCGGCCGCGGCGCTGCAGAAGGTGATGGCCAAGATGCGGGCCGGTGAGAAGCAGCGCCTGGTGATCGGCGTAGGCCACGGCACCTGCACCTGCGAGGGAGCGGCGTTCGAGTACACCTTCAACGTCGAACACACGCTGCGGGCGGCCGGCCTGCGCGATATGGCCGAGATCGTCTACCTCACCAACGAGTACGAGCTCGGCGATTTCGGCGTCGACGGCATGCAGTTCGAGGAGATGGGCTTTCTGCAGTCCAGCCAGATATGGACCGAGTCACTGTTCCGCGAGCGCGGCGTGAAGGCCATCACCCAGGCCGCAGTCCACGAGGTGATGGAAGGCAAGCTGCGCTACGAGCAGCTCGACGGCAAGGAGCACAGCCTGGACTTCGACTTTGCGATGCTCCTGCCGCCGTTCAAGGGCGTTCCCCTGGCCGCCTACGACAACGCCGGCAACGACATCGCGTCCAGGTTGTTCGCGCCGTCGGGCTTCCTCAAGGTAGACGCCGACTACTCGGGCAAGCCGTACGACGAGTGGTCCGCCGACGACTGGCCGCACACCTACGAGTCCCCGGCGTACCGCAACATCTTCGCCCCGGGTATCGCATTCGCGCCGCCGCACCCGATCTCGAAGCCACGGAAGAGCCCCAACGGCACGGTCATCACCCCGAGCCCGCCGCGCACCGGCATGCCGTCGGGAATCATGGCCAGGACGGTCGCCGAGACCATCCGGGACCGCATCAAGCACCCCGCTGCCGCGGCCCACCGCGCCTCGATGGCGACCATGGGTGCGGCGTGTGTCGCCTCCGCCGGCACCGGACTGCGCGAGGGGTCGGCCGCCGCCATGACGATGTTCCCGGTTGTCCCGGACCCGGACAAGTATCCGCAGACGGGCCGTAACATCGCCGAGACGTCCGGCGAACTCGGGCTGGCCGGGCACTGGATCAAACTGATGCTGCATCACATGTTCATCTACAAGGCCAAGGCCAGGCCGTTCTGGTGGTTGATCCCCGAATGACCCGAGTGAAAGGTGTTTCCATGACTTCCATGGACAGTGAGAGCATCGATTCCGAGGTGAACACCCGGACCGCCGAACGCATCGCCGATGCGCCGCTGCCTACCCGGTCGACGCTGCGCATGCGCCGGAGCCTGCTGGTGCAGATCTGGCGGTTCGCCAGTATCAACCTCAAGATGATGCGGATAGTCTTCAGCGCCCACCACTGACACGCAGCCGGCATTGAGCCAGTTGCAGCTTCGCGCGGTGGTCACCGGCCGCCGGCTGGACGTGGAGTTCTCGGTAGCCGCCGGCGAGGTGCTCGCGGTGCTAGGGCCCAACGGCGCGGGCAAGTCGACGGCGCTGCACGTCATCGCCGGGCTCGTGCGCCCCGACCAGGGGGTGGTGCGGCTGGGGGACCGGGTGCTGACCGACACCGCGGCCGGGGTGGAGGTGGCGACGCACGACCGCCGAGTGGGGTTGCTGCTGCAGGATCCGTTGCTGTTCCCGCACCTGAATGTGGCCGCCAACGTCGCCTTCGGGCCGCGCAGCCGTCGCAAGACGCTCCGGACGTGGCGCTCCGCACGCGCTGGGCACAAGGCGACCGCGCTGCGCTGGCTGCGCGAGGTGGACGCCGAGCAGTTCGCCGACCGCAAGCCGCGGCAGCTGTCGGGCGGCCAGGCCCAGCGGGTGGCCATCGCGCGGGCGCTGGCGGCCGAACCCGACGTGCTGCTGCTTGACGAGCCGCTTACCGGCCTGGACGTCGCCGCGGCGGCGGCCATCCGTGCGGTGCTGCGCACGGTGGTGTCCCGCAGCGGCTGCGCGGTGATCCTGATAACCCATGACCTGTTGGACGTGTTCACGCTGGCCGACCGGGTCCTGGTGCTGGAGTCGGGCAGGATTTCCGAGATCGGGCCGGTGGCCGAGGTGCTGACGGCCCCGCGCAGCAACTTCGGGGCGCGTATCGCCGGTGTCAACCTCGTCAACGGCGCCGTGGGGCCCGACGGATCGCTGCACGACCGGTCCGGCGGCAGCTGGCACGGCATCCCGGCCCCGGAGTTCGGGGCAGCTCTGGCCGAGGGGCGGTATGCGGTGGCGGTGTTCGCGCCGACGGCGGTGGCGGTGTATCGGCAACCGCCGCACGGAAGTCCGCGCAACACCGTCGAGCAGACCGTCGCCGAGCTCGACACGCGCGGGTCGGCGGTGTTGGTGCGAGGCCGGGAGCAACCCGACGGCGCGCCCGGCCTGACCGCACAGGTCACCGTCGAGGCCGCTGCGGAGTTGCGGCTGACGCCCGGGGAACGCGTGTGGTTCAGCGTCAAGGCGCACGAGATTGCGCTGTACCCGGTGCTGCAGCGACGCGCCCGGTGAGCGGCCGGTGGGCTGATGGATCGCCGCATCGGAAACATCTGAGAAAAAACCGCCCACATTGTCAGCAAGCCGCCCTTGCGCCACAGTGGTAACGCGGTAGGTTCGTCGCCATGGATCGGGAGGACCTGAACGTGACGCGTCGCAGGGGACCGTGGGTCGCGGTGGTGATCGCGGCCGCGGCCGGCGCCCTCGGCATCGCCTTGCCGGCGACGTCAAATGCCGATCCGGAACCCGCACCGCCGCCGGCCACGACGGCCGCGCCCGCGCCTTCACCCGCGCCCGCGCCCGCGCCGGGTGATCCGAACACGGCGCCGCTGGCGGCCGACCCCAATGCGCCGCCCCCGCCGCCGGTCGCCGAACAACCGCGGATCACCAACGCCGTCGGAGGTTTCAGCTTCCTGCTTCCGCCGGGCTGGGTCGAATCGGACTCGTCGCACCTCGACTACGGCTCGGCCATGCTGAGCAAGACCACCGGGGAGCCGCCAGCGCCGGGTCAGGCGCCGGCCGTTGCCAACGACACCCGGATCGTCCTGGGCCGGCTGGACCAGAAACTCTACGCCAGCGCCGAACCCGACAACGCCAAGGCCGCGGTCCGGCTCGGCTCGGACATGGGCGAGTTCTACATGCCCTACCCCGGCACCCGCATCAACCAGGAGACCGTCCCGCTCAGCGGCAACGGGCTCCAGGGAAGCGCGTCGTACTACGAGGTCAAGTTCAACGACACGGCCAAGCCCAACGGCCAGATCTGGACCGGCGTGCTGGGCGCTCCCGCCACCGACGGCGGTCCACCGCAGCGCTGGTTCGTGGTGTGGCTCGGCACGTCCAACGACCCGGTGGACAAGGGCGCAGCCAAGGCGCTGGCTGAATCGATTCAGCCCTGGGCGCCTCCACCGGCGGCACCGGGAGCGCCGGCTCCGGGACCGGCACCCGTCCCGGCCTCGCCGGCTCCGGCTCCGGTCCCTGGCGCGCCGGCTCCCGGAGGCGCGTCGGCTCCCGGCGGGCAGGCCCCGGAGGTGCCGACGCCCGTCCCCGCACCGGGTCAGGCACCCGCCGCGCAGGTCACCCCGCCGTCCGTACCCGCAACACCGCCGACGCTGCGGGCCTGAGCGGCACGTCCGGATCACCCGCGCCGCCAGGCCAACCGCCTCCGGATCGACATTCGATTCGTTGGGCAAGCCGGGTATACCGCCATCGCGGCCCATCGAACGTGAGCCGAAATTTGCCCGCACATGCAAGGAGGCGTTCATGAACGTCGTCATAGCCACCGAATACCTGGCCCGGTCAACGACGCTCACCAGCGTCGGCCCGATCGGCTACGTCATCGTCGGCGGCCTCGCGGGCTGGGCCGCGAGCAAGATCATCAAGGGCGGCGGGTCCGGCATCTTGGCGAACGTCGTGATCGGCATCATCGGGGCGCTGATCGGCGGCTTCCTCCTGAGCTTCTTCGTCAACACCGCGAGCGGTGGCTGGATCTTCACCTTCTTCACCGCGCTGCTCGGCTCGGTGATCCTACTGTGGCTGGTCGGCAAGGTGCGGAGGACCTGACCGGGGTCACCCCGTTGGCGGCCGAGGCCGAGTGCGGCATGATGGCCTGATGGGCCCGGCGGCTACGGCGACAATGCGCGCGTGGCGCGTGCGCCGTCCGGGACCGATGTCCACCGGGCCGATCGAGCGGGTCGAAACCGCGGTGCCCCGGCCGGCGCCGACGGAGTTGCTCGTGGCCGTCAAGGCGTGCGGCGTCTGCCGCACCGATCTGCACGTTGCCGAAGGCGATCTCCCCGTCCACCGCGACCGGGTGATTCCCGGGCACGAGGTGGTCGGGGAGGTCGTCGACGTGGGGTCGGCCGCCGGCGACGGCTTTCGGGTGGGAGACCGGGTCGGCATCGCGTGGCTGCGGCACACCTGCGGCGTGTGCAAGTACTGCCGTCGCGGCAACGAGAATCTGTGTCCCGAGTCGCGCTACACCGGCTGGGACGCCGACGGCGGGTATGCCGAGTTCGCGACGGTCCCCGCCGCATTCGCCCACCATCTCCCCGGCGGCTACAGCGACAGCGAGCTCGCGCCGCTGCTGTGCGCTGGGATCATCGGATACCGCTCACTGCTTCGGGCCGAACTGCCGCCGGGTGGGCGGCTGGGGCTGTACGGTTTCGGCGGTAGCGCCCACATCACCGCGCAGGTCGCCCTAGCCCAAGGCGCCGAGGTGCACGTCATGACCCGGGGTGCGCAGGCGCGGGAGCTGGCGCTGCAGCTGGGCGCCGCCTCGGCTCAAGGCGCCGCCGACGCGCCGCCCGTTCCGCTGGACGCCGCGATCCTGTTCGCCCCGGTCGGCGAGTTGGTGCTGCCCGCGCTGGAGGCGCTGGACCGTGGGGGCACGTTGTCGATCGCCGGTATCCACCTGTCCGATGTCCCGGTGCTGAACTACCAGCGCCACCTGTTCCAGGAGCGCCAGGTCCGATCGGTCACGTCGAACACGCGGGCTGACGCGCGGGCGTTCCTCGACTTCGCCGCCCACCATCACATCGAGGTGACCACGCCCGAATATCCGCTTGATCAGGCCGACCGGGCATTGGCTGACCTCAGTGCGGGCCGCATCGCGGGCGCGGCGGTGCTGCGGGTTTGACCGCCTCAGCCCGCAGACAGGTGCCAGACGAGCGCCGCGGCCAGCGCGCCGAGCCCGTTCAGCGACCAGTGCAGGGCGATCGGCGCGATCAGACTGCCGCTGCGCCGGCGCAACCAGCTGAAGATGAATCCGGCCGCCCCGGTGGCAGCCACCGCCATGGTCACCCCGGCTAGCATCCCGACCGCCCCGCCGCCGAACAGCCTGGCGAAACCGACGTTGTGGCTGGTCAAGCCCAACGACGTGGCGACGTGCCACAGACCGAAAAGCAGTGAGCCCGCCAACGCGACCCCGCGAAAACCCCAGGCCCGGCTCAGCGCGCCGTGCAACACACCCCGAAAGGCGAGTTCCTCGGGGATCACGGTCTGCAGCGGGATGACGATCATCGAGGCGACCAGCGCACCGGAGACGGTGGC
>CAYVQQ010000124.1:0-9419 GCA_964453085.1 uncultured Mycobacterium sp. | reverse complement strand
CGACGGCACGTCGCGGGCCAGCCAGGTGACCGACCGGCCGTCGTGCTCGACGTGGGCTGGCACCTCGGCGCCGTCTGCGCCAACCACCCGCACCCCCGGCCCGGTGTCGGCTTCGAGGCGGGCGGTGACGACGTCGGTGCGCCGCCGGGCCAGCGGGTTCCACACTTTCACGTCCCCGTCCACCGCCTCGGAGAGCAGCGTCAGCGAGTTGTCGAGGGTCGCGCGTCCCAGCTCCCACGCGTCGCGCCAGCCGGTCAGCAGGTCCAGATAGACCTGGTCGGACTCCGAGCCGGTGATCGCGTCGTGGTGGGCGCCGTAGGCCAGCTGCACCCACGCCTTGGACAGCGCGGCCTGCGGATACTCCGCGCCGGTCGTCAGCGCGGCGAACACGGCGAAGCGCTCGGCGGCCAGGACGGTGTTCTCGGCGGCCCGGTTGGCCTGTTTGGTGTCGATGTAGGACACGTCCTTGCCGGTGTAGATCGGGTTCATGTCGCGGGTCTGCGGCGGTGGGACAATCCCACGCGCGGTCAGTTCGGCGCGCACCGCGGCGAAGAACTCCCGTGGTAGCGCGCACACGAAACGCGGCCAGGTGTAGCGGGCGGCCCAGTCCCGGTGGATCGAGGTCACCCACTTGTTCGGCGGCGTGTAGTCGGTGCCGACCGGCAGCAGCACGTTGCGTGTCAACGCGACCCGCTTCAGTCGTGCGAACAGCTCGTAGGTGGCGTCCTCGGCCTCGGCGAGCGTGGTCGAGGAATCCATCCACCAGCCCGCCGAATAGTGCGCGGGCATGTAGTGAGTGAGCAGGCCGCGACCCGACGGCGCGATCCACTCGAACTCGCTGCTGAACTGCATGCGGTCCACGTCCCCGGCCTCGTGTCCGCCCCGGGCCGGGCCCCACTGGTGGTACGGACCGCGCGCCCACGAACTCGACGTCAGGCCGGCTCCGGCGGCCAGTCCGGGAAACTGCGGGTCATGGCCGAAGACGTCGAGCTGCCACGCGGTGGCCGGGTCGGCGCCCAGGACATGACGCTGAAAACCCATGCCGTGCACCAGGTTCCGGATCGTCGTCTCCGCGCAGGTGAGGTTGGTGTTGGGTTCGTTGTAGGTGCCGCCCATCACCTCGACGCGGCCCTCGGCCAAGAACCGGCGCAGGTCGGCGCGGTCTTCGGGATGCGTGTCCCAGTACGGTTTGAGGTAATCCACCTCCGCCAGCACGAATTTGTAGTCGGGGTCGCGGCGGGCCATCTCCAGGTGGGCGTGGACCAAGGCGAAGCCGTTGGCCTGCCGGGCGCGCCCGGGTGGATCCTCGGTCCACTCGCTGGTGTAGGCGCCCTGGGTGTTCCACCAGACCGGGTCGTAGTGGAAGTGGCTGACCATGAACATCGTCCAGCCGGGCTCGGCGGTGACGAATTCGAACGGCGTTTCGGCACCGCGGGCGTGCACCCGCGCGGACCGTCGCTCACCGGCTGCGGGACATCGCACCCCGACCGGGACCTCGAGGCTCTGCTGGCCGGCCCGGGCCACGGCTTCCCCGGCCAACCCGTCACCGTCGATGCGGACCGGCGTCGCTCGCGCACACCCCGAGATGCCGACCCGCACCAGCTGCAGCGGCGCATCCGGCGGCCCGACGAACAAATCGGTCGCATCGACCGAAACCACCCGCATGCCCGCACCTTACGGGAGGGATCGACCCATGCCCGGGCGCTTCATTCGTCGGCCGGGCGCGGGGAGAGCCATCCCCGTGCACCGTTGCAGGTGCCAAAGTTGGCTGCGTTCCACGGGATTCGGTAATGTCTCGCAGCTCAAGCGAGTGGAACCGGCTGGTCGTCATCGCGTGAACCGAAGAACCCAAAACTCTCGATCACCTGTCGAGTCGGTGCTGGTGTCCATCGCCAGGCACTGATCTGGCGGCGGGAACGACGGCTGAACATGGCGCGGAGCAACTCATAGCCATCGGCATGCAGCAGTGTCGCCGGCTGTCCCGACCCGCAGCGCCATTCTTGCCCGTGCTCGTCGCGGATCAGTACAGTCGGTGCGTGCTGGAGCCGTTGGCCGAGAAGAAGCATCATCATCTCCAGAAAGGGCCGTTGCCAGTGCTCGCGGTCAGCCCGGGAAAGCCCTAGCGCTTCGCGCAAGTCTGCTTCGTGGCAGATGATGTCCGGTGCTGGACCAGGGCCCAAGAAGTGCTGTCCGGCCAGGCTCGACTCGACTTCGGGTCCCACCTGATGCCACTCAGCAAGTAGCTCGTCGACGGGGCGGTGTCGGCGTTCTCCGACATGGCGTGCAGTCCACTCGTCGCCGGATGCTCCGTTCAGCCGTCCAGCAGCCGCATCGGCGGCGGCTCCGACCAGATGCGCAAGGAGTTCGTGCACGCTCCACTTCGGTGTTGCGGGTACCTGTGCCTGCAACTGCTCGTTTCCTAGTGCGGCGGCCACGTCCCTGACCCGGAGCCGAGCGTCCCGGTATGCCTCGTCAAGCATCACACTCCCCCGTTCGGCCCCATTCGGCGGCTTCGTCGCGAAACGACACCGACCAAGGCGCTCTTAGACTTTCCTTACAATGGCCGATGGCATCGGGTGGCGTTTCCGCCCGAGAGGAACCCGAGATAGAGTTGTGACTTCGCTGGGTGGCCCGACCGTCCGCCCGCGGCGGCGTGATCGGGATCCCAAGATTGGTCGCCCGCTTGGTTTGGGCGATGGTACCGCCGGTTTGGCAGACTGCTGAAATGAGCTCTACCGAACATCGAGAGACGGCCAGGCTCGACCGGGTGCCGCTGCCGGCTGAAGCGGCCCGCGTGGCCGCCACAGGCTGGCAGATCACCCGCGCGGCCACCCGCCTCCTCACCACGCTGCCTGGACGGGGGCCGTGGCAGCAGAAGGTGATCAAGCAGCTCCCCCAGACGTTCGCCGACCTCGGCCCGACGTACGTGAAGTTCGGACAGATCATCGCGTCCAGTCCCGGCGCGTTCGGCGAATCGCTGTCCCGGGAGTTCCGCGGACTGCTGGACCGCGTACCCCCGGCCGACAGCATGCAGGTGCACAAGCTCTTCGTCGAGGAACTCGGCCGTGAGCCCGCCGAGCTGTTCGCCACCTTCGAGGAGGAGCCGTTCGCATCGGCGTCCATCGCCCAGGCGCACTACGCGACCCTGCACACCGGTGAGGACGTCGTCGTCAAGATCCAGCGGCCCGGCATCCGCCGCCGCGTCGCCGCCGACCTGCAGATTCTCCGGCGCTTCGCCCAGGCCGTCGAACTGGCCAAGCTGGGCCGTCGACTCTCCGCGCAGGATGTGGTCGCCGACTTCGCCGACAACCTGGCCGAGGAGCTGAACTTCCGGCTGGAGGCGCAGTCGATGGAGGCCTGGATCGCACATCTGCACGCCTCGCCGCTGGGCCAGGGCATCCGCGTGCCGGAGGTGTACTGGGACTTCACCACCGACCGGGTGCTGACGATGGAGCGGGTGCGCGGCGTCCGCATCGACGACACCGCCGCCATCCGCAAGGCCGGGTTCGACGGGACCGAACTGGTCAAGGCGCTGCTGTTCAGTCTGTTCGAGGGCGGCCTGCGACACGGACTGTTCCACGGCGACCTGCACGCGGGCAACCTCCATGTCGACGACATGGGCCGGATCGTGTTCTTCGACTTCGGGATCATGGGCCGCATCGATCCCCGCACCCGCTGGCTGCTGCGGGAGCTGGTTTACGCGTTGCTGGTGAAGAAGGACCACGCCGCGGCCGGCAAGATCGTCGTGCTGATGGGAGCGGTCGGCACGACGAAGCCGGAGGCCGAGGCCGCCAAGGACCTGGAGCGCTTCGCCACCCCGCTGACCATGCAGACGCTGGGCGACATGTCGTATGCCGATATCGGCCGGCAGCTCTCGGCGCTGTCCGACGCCTACGATGTCAAACTCCCCCGCGAACTCGTGCTGATCGGCAAGCAGTTCCTCTACGTCGAGCGGTATATGAAGTTGCTGGCGCCGACGTGGCAGATGATGTCCGACCCACAGCTGACGGGATACTTCGCCAACTTCATGGTCGAAGTCAGCCGCGAGCACTCCTCCGACGTCGAGGTCTGACGCATCCATGGAGGTACGCAGTGGGCACGCCATCTCGTCGGCTCCCGAAGGCGACCTGAAGCTTTACTACGAGGACATGGGCGACACCGACCATCCGCCCGTGCTGCTGATCATGGGGCTGGGTGCCCAGCTGTTGCTGTGGCGGACCGCCTTCTGCGAGAAGCTCGCCGAGCACGGGCTGCGGGTCATCCGGTACGACAATCGGGACGTGGGCCTGTCCAGCAAGACCGAGCATTGCGGCTTCGGACAGCCGCTGCCGATTCGGTTGGCGCGCTTCTGGTTCGGTTTACGCAACAACGCGGCTTACACGCTCGACGACATGGCCGGCGACGCCGCCGCGGTGCTGGACCATCTGGGCATCGAGGCGGCCCATGTCGTGGGCGCGTCGATGGGAGGCATGATCGCGCAGGTCTTCGCGGCGCGGTTCCCCGAACGGACCAGGACGCTGGCGGTCCTGTTCTCCAGCAACAACCGTCCGTTCCTGCCGCCGCCGGCGCCAAGGGCGCTGCTGGCGCTCCTCAAGGGCCCGCCGCCGGGCTCGGCGCGGGATGCGATCATCGACAACGCCGTGCGTGTCGCCAACATCATCGGCAGCCCGCGCTACCGCGCGGCCGAGGAGCAGGTCCGCGCCGAGGCCGCCGAGGCGTACGACCGCAGCTACTATCCTCATGGGGTGGCCCGGCACTTCAGTGCGATCCTGGGCACCGGCAGTCTGACGCGGTACGACCGCCGGATCGACGCGCCGACCGTGGTGATCCACGGCCGGGCCGACAAGCTGATGCGCCCCTCCGGGGGTCGGGCCGTCGCGCGCGCCGTGGGCGGCGCTCGGCTATTCTTGTTCGACGGCATGGGCCACGACCTGCCTCACCAACTGTGGGATCGGCTGATCAGCGTGCTGACCAGCAACTTCGCCGAGGCCCGCCAGGGACGGTTTGGCTAGGCTTTCGCCGATGCAGAGTCAATATCGGGGGAACGCTGTCAGGGCCACGGGCTCGGCGTTGGAAGGATGCTTGACGATGGGCGACCTGAAACCTTATTACGAAGAATCACAAGCAACGTACGACATCTCGGACGACTTCTTCTCGTTGTTCCTCGACCCCAACATGGTGTACACCTGCGCGTATTTCGAGCGCGACGACATGACGCTGGAAGAGGCGCAGCTCGCGAAGCTGGACCTGGGACTGGACAAGCTGAAACTCGAGCCGGGAATGACGCTGCTTGACGTCGGATGCGGCTGGGGCGGGGCCGTCGTCCGCGCAGCCGAGAGATACGACGTGAACGTCATCGGGATCACGCTCAGCCGAAACCACTACGCGCGCACCAAGGCTCGGCTGGCCGAGGTCAAGACGGGGCGGCGCGCCGAGGCGCGACTGCAGGGTTGGGAAGAGTTCGACGAACGCGTCGACCGGATCATCAGCTTCGAGGCCTTCGACGCGTTCAAGAAGGACCGTTGGCCCGCGTTCTGGGATTGGGCCTACAGGACCCTCCCCGACAACAGCAGGATGTTGATGCACAGCCTCTTCACCTACCCACAGTCGGAATGGAAGCAGCGCGGCATCCCGATCACGATGACGGACCTGCGCTTCTTCCACTTCCTCGGCAAGGAGATCTTCCCCGGCGGCCAGATGTGCGGCGAGACCGACATCGTCGACAACGCGCGCAACAGCGGCTTCTCCCTCGAGCAGGTCCAATACCTGCAGCCGCATTATGCCCGGACCCTCGACACGTGGGCGGCCAACCTCGAGGCGAACCGCGAACGCGCCGTCGCGGTCCAGTCCGAGGAGGTCTACAGCCGCTTCATGCGCTATCTGACCGGCTGTGCAGGCCTGTTCCGCAGGGGCATCTCCAACGTCGCGCAGTACACGCTGACGAAATAGCCTGCGCTTCGGCCACCGCGACGTCAATCGACGGGCCGCCGATCACCGGAATACGGGATTCAACCGCTCGCCGCCTGCGGGCCGTGCGGCGAGGTTGCCGTTACACTAGGTTTTCCGCATGACAACTGCGCGCCCCGCGTGGTGTGCCGTAGCGACGCGCTCGCGAACTGATTTTCACGGAAGGCAACGGCTCCGCACAGCATGGATCCCTTCGACATCGTAATCGTCGGCGCCGGTTTCGGCGGCATCGGCGCCGCTATCCAGCTCAAGCGGCTCGGGTACGACAACTTCACGATTCTCGACCGCGAGGACGGCCTCGGCGGGACGTGGTACGTCAACCGGTACCCCGGCTTGGCCGTCGACGTGCCGTGCACCACCTACTCGTACTGGTTCGAGCCCAACCCCTACTGGTCGCGGCTGTTCCCGCGGCGAGAAGAACTGCAGCGGTATGCCGACGACATCGCAGCCAAGTACGACGTGAAGCGCCACATGCGGTTCAACACGACCGTCGAGAGCGCGCGCTGGGACGAAGATGCCCGCATGTGGCGGGTGACGCTGGCCGACGGCGAAAGCCTGACGACGCGGTTCCTGATCAGCGCCACCGGGTTCCTGTCGCAGCCGCACAGGCCCGAGATCCCCGGCATCGACAGCTTCGCAGGTGACGTCATCCACACCACGTCGTGGGACGGCAGCTATGACGTGTCGGGGCGCCGCGTCGGCGTCATCGGGACCGGGGCGACCGCCGTGCAGCTGATCCCCGAACTGGCCCACGGGGCGGCCGACCTGACCGTGTACCAACGCACCGCGACCCACGTGGTGCCCAAACCCGACTTTCCGATCCCGGGCTGGCTGCAACGCCTGTTCGCGCGGGTGCCCCTGACGCAGCGGGCGTTCCGGCTGCTCACCGACGGTCTGTTCGAGATGATCATCATCGCCGGGCTGCATCACCGAGCCTTCCGGCGGTTGAACATCGCCGCGTCGGACCTCAGCAAGATCAACCGCTTCATCTGGGTTCGCGACAGGGAGTTGCGGCGCAAGCTGACGCCCACCTACGACTTCGGCTGCAAACGCCCCACCTGGTCCAACAGCTACTTCCGTACACTGACCGAACCGCACGTGCACCTGGAGACCAACCCCATCGAACGGATCGAGCCCGACGGCATCGTCACCGCCGGCGGCAACAAGACCGTGATCGACACGCTGGTGCTGGCCACCGGCTACGATCTCTGGGAGGCGAACTTCCCGACCTTCGAGACGATCGGCCGGCAGGGACGCAACCTGGGCAAATGGTGGCGCGAAACCCGGTTCCAGTCCTACCAGGGCCTCACCGTGCCGTTTTTCCCCAACTACCTGGGCCTGACCAGCCCGTATGCGTTCTCGGGGCTGTCGTTCTTCCACACGATCGAAGCCCAGATGCGGCACATGGACCGGCTGTTCGGCGAGGTCCGACGCCGTGGAGCCACGGAGTTCGAGGTGACCGAGGAAGCGACCGCGCGTTTCATGGACCGGATGACCAGGCTTGTCGACAAGAGCGTCTTCCACCTGGGCGACTGCGCCACCTCTCGCTCGTACTATTTCAACCCCAGCGGCGAGGCGTCGCTGCTGCGTCCCACCTCGACGCTGAACGCGGTGCGGGAGGCGTCCCGCTTCCCGCTGAGCGACTACACCATCCGCTGATCCCGAAACAAATCCGCGGCACGCGAGTCTTGAATCCATAACTCGTGCCCAACCGCGGTAGGGTGCCCGCAACGGCATCTTGCAAAGGTGGCGGTCCGGTCGGGAGGCCACGATGTTCGAGAACCGGGTGGGCGCTGAGTTCAAGCGGCCCAATCTCGACTCCAATCGTGAAAACGTCCAGGCGCACTACGACCTGTCGAACGAGTTCTTCGCGCTCTTCGTGGATCCGACGCGCACCTACAGCTGTGCCTATTTCCCGCGTGACGGCATGACCCTGCACGAGGCACAGCTGGCCAAAATCGACCTGACGCTTGACAAGCTGAGACTGCGGCAGGGGATGACCCTGCTCGACGTCGGCTGCGGCTGGGGCTCGGTGATGAAGCGCGCCGTCGAACGCTTCGACGTCAACGTCGTCGGCCTGACGTTGTCGAAGAATCAGCACTCCTACTGCAGGCAGGTGCTCGACGGCATCGACACCGACCGGTCGCGGCGGGTGCTGCTGCGCGACTGGGCGGAGTTCGCCGAACCGGTGGACCGCATCGTCGTCATCGAGGCTCTCGAACACTTCGGGTTCCACCGATACACTGACTTCTTCGATTTTGTCTACAACGCCCTGCCCACCGACGGTGTCATGCTGTTGCACTCGATCACCGCGCTGCACGTCAAACAGATGATGGAGCGGGGCATCCCGCTGACCATGGAGTTGGCACGGTTCATCCGGTTCATCGTGACCGAGATCTTCCCGGGTGGCCGACTGCCGATGATCGAGACGGTCGGACAGTGCGCGGCGGACGCCGGGTTCACGGTGACGCACGTCCAGTCCCTGCAGTCGGACTTCGCCACGACGCTCGACTGCTGGTCCGCCGCGCTGCAGGAGCGACACGACGAGGCGATCGCGATCCAGTCCGAGGAGGTCTATGGGCGGTACATGACGTTCTTGACCGGGTGTGCCAAGGCGTTCCGGATGGGCTACATCGACTGCAACCAGTTCACGCTGGAGAAATAGGCAGCGCACCGACCAGCGTGTTTCGGGAGCCCAGGACCCGGTCGGTAAGGTTGCTACGAACATCACCCAGGAGAACAACACCACCATGGCTGAGCAACCGACGGAGCAGAAGAAGAAGCGCACCCGCTCCGAGGACATCCGGGCGCACTACGACGTCTCCGACGACTTCTTCGCGCTGTTTCAGGATCCGACCCGGACGTACAGCTGCGCGTATTTCGAGCGCGACGACATGAGCCTGGAAGATGCCCAGTACGCCAAGATCGACCTGAACCTGGACGAGTTGGACCTCAAACCGGGTATGGTGCTGCTGGATATCGGCTGCGGGTGGGGCACCACGATGAAGCGCGCCGTTGAGCGCTACGACGTCAACGTGATCGGGCTGACGCTGTCGGAGAACCAGCACGCCCGCTGCGAGGAGGTGCTGAGCACGATCGACACGAACCGTTCCCGCCAGGTGCGGCTGCACGGCTGGGAGGACTTCGCCGAGCCGGTGGACCGGATCGTGTCGATCGAGGCCTTCGAGCACTTCGGGCACGAGAACTACGACGACTTCTTCAAGCGGTGCTTCGACATGATGCCCGACGACGGCCGGATGACCGTGCAGAGCAGCGTCAGCTACCACCCCTACGACTTGGCGGCCCGCGGCAAGAGGGTGACGTGGGAGACGGCCCGCTTCATCAAGTTCATCGTCACCGAGATCTTCCCCGGTGGCCGGCTGCCCTCCACCGAGATGATGATCAAGCACGGCGAGAAGGCGGGTTTCGTTGTACCCGAACCGATTTCGCTG
>CAYVQQ010000123.1:0-9422 GCA_964453085.1 uncultured Mycobacterium sp. | reverse complement strand
GCTGGATGCGGGCCGCAATTCGCCGACTCCAGGCGCGCGAGGCGTCGGCCGACAACTTGCAGCCAACGCCTCCGGCCAGTTGAATATCCGCCATGACGGTCGGCGCGACGGTATTTGCCCGGCGCGCGATGTGATGGCACGCAGCGGTGTGGCCTGGCCGCTGTGGAACCGAGAAGAGTTGCGCACCAACCTGTGGCTCGTTCCAACGGTGGAGATCCTCGGCGCGCTTGGGCTTTTCGCACTCACCGTACGGTTTGACCGGGCTGCCTATCGCGATGAGTTCAGACCCCCGGCATGGGTGATCAGCGGCACTGCCGACGCCGCACGACAGATCCTCATCTCGATCGCGGCATCGGTGATCACCGTCGTGGGCATCATCTTCTCCATCACGATCGTGACGTTGACGCTGGCCTCCACACAGTTCGGTCCGCGGATGCTGCGCAATTTCATCCGTGACCGCGGTACCCAGATCACGCTGGGGACATTCGTGGCAACGTTCGTGTACTGCATCGTGGTGCTGGTGTCGATCGGCCCCGGCGATCGGGGCGAGTTCGTCCCCCACATCTCCATCACAACCGCATTCGGTTTGATGCTGATCGATCTCATCGTGCTGATCTATTTCATTCACCACATCGCCACCCAGATCCAGCTACCAGAGGTGATCGCCGGCATCGCCGATGATCTGGCCCAGGCCGTTGCCGTGCAGAGCGTCGACCAGTCCCGGTCCACTGCGCACAGTCCCGAGCAGGGACCATCCCTCGACGAACTGCTGGCCAGGATCGAGACCTCCGGTAGTGTCATCCGCACGCCCGAGAGCGGCTACCTGCAATTCATCCGCCACCGGACGCTGATCAACGTCGCCACCAGGGCCGACGCGGTGATCCGGCTGCCCTATCGACCAGGGCACTTCCTCGTCGAAGGACGTGAACTTGCCAGCGTGTGGCCACCCGAGGCCGCCGGGCGGGTCGCCGAATATCTGGCGCGCTCTCATGCGACGGGACCGCACCGCACCCTGACCCAGGACGTCGCGTTCGGGGTCGATCAGCTCGTCGAGATCGCCATCCGAGCGCTCTCCCCGGCGGTCAACGACACCTTCACCGCATTGACGTGTATCGACTGGCTCGGCGACTGCCTGTGCAAGATCGCACCGGTATGGATGCCCACCCAAGTCCATCGTGACCACCGCGGATTCATCCGGGTCATCTCCGATCAGGTCAGCTACGAGCGGCTGGTACAGCGCGCCTTTCACAAGATCCGCCAGGCCGGGCGGGGGATGCCTGCGGTGATGATCCGCCAGCTCGACGCGTTGACGACGATCATGGAACAGACGACCGATCCGAAACGCGCACAAGTCCTGATGGAGCAGGCGGCGATGATCCGGCGCGCCAACGCGGCTTCGGTTCCCGATGAATCCGACCGCGCCGACGTGGACCGGCGCTACGCGGCACTGAAAGCCATCTATGACGACCTGGCCACATGAGTTCTGCGATTGCCGTCTCGGTCGCGCGTCCGGACCGGACCCCGTCTGCATGCGGATTGCGGCCCTCCGCCGACGACGATGACACCGCCGCTTCCATGACGCACACGATCCGGGACGACGACTCGTCGGATTCAATCCACTGACCTTTCGCCGTTCGCACGGATTCCGCGCCTGCGTACACAGTTCGTGCGGCTCTGGTGGGCGGCGCGCTCCGCAGCGCCTGCCAGCGGTGCCGCCGCCCGGCGTGGAGGAGGGGTTGTCCCGGGGTCCCGCCCGAAACCCGACCGCAGCGCCTGCGTCAGTTCGGTCGAGCTGCCGATACAGTGAAGCGGATGAGCCGACCAGCCCCGCCCGTGCTGACCGTGCGTTACGAGGGATCCGAGCGCACCTTCGCAGCAGGAAACGATGTGGTGATCGGGCGTGACCTGCGCGCGGATGTGCGCGTCGCGCACCCGCTGATCTCACGGACCCACCTGATCGTGCGGTTCGACCAGGGCCGCTGGATCGCCATCGACAACGGAAGCCTCAACGGGCTGTACGTCAGCAACCGCCGCGTCCCGGTCGTCGACATCAGGGACGGCACGCGGGTCAACATCGGCAATCCGGACGGTCCCGCGCTGACGTTCGAGGTCGGCCGCCACCAGGGTTCGGCGGGCCGGCCTCCGCTGACGACGTCGATACCGATCTTTGATCCCTCCGGCGGCGCCCCGGCGCACGGCCAGTCGCAGGCCGTCGTGCACCGGCCTGGCCAGGCGCATCAACCGCCGTCGGCCGTGGTCCTGCATCCCGCACAGCCGCCCGGCGGTCCGCAGCCCGGCCATCCGAGTGGACCACTGCCGGGCTACCCCTCCGAGCCGCAACCACGCCATCCGACCGGTGCGCACCACGCCGGTCCCACCAGCGGTCCGCAACAGGCGCCGCAGATCTACCGGGCACCACCGATGCGGGTGCCCGCCGCGCCCGCGGGGGAGCCGAACGCCGTCGAGACCGGTCGCATCGGCGGGGACCCGACCAACATCGCGACGTCGATGATGCGGATGCTGCGCCCCGGCAGGTCGGGCGCCGAATCGGTCCCGGGTGCGATCAAGATCGGCCGGGCCAACGACAACGACATCGTCATCCCCGAGGTGCTGGCGTCCCGTCATCACGCCACTCTGGTCCCGACCGACCACGGCACCGAGATCCACGACAACCGCAGCATCAACGGCACGTTCGTCAACGGCGCCCGGGTCGACTCGGCGCTGCTGCACGACGGCGACGTGGTCACGATCGGCAACATCGACCTGGTCTTCGCCGGCGGCACGCTGGCCCGGCGCGACGAGACCGCGACCGCGACCCGCGCCGGTGGCCTCGACGTGCGCGGGGTTACTTGGACCATCGAGAACAACAAGACGCTGCTGGACAACATCTCGGTGGCGGCCCACCCCGGGACGTTGACGGCCGTCATCGGACCCTCGGGCGCGGGCAAGACGACGTTCGCCAGGTTGGTCGCCGGCTACACGCACCCGACCGCCGGCACGGTGACGTTCGAAGGACACAACGTCCACTCCGAGTACGCGTCGTTGCGCAGCAGGATCGGCATGGTTCCACAGGACGACGTGGTGCACGGCCAGCTGACCGTGCAGCAGGCACTGATGTACGCCGCCGAACTCCGGCTGCCGCCGGACACCTCCAAAGCGGATCGGGCGCAGGTCGTCGCCCGGGTGCTCGAAGAACTCGAGATGACCCAGCATCTGCACACCCGGGTCGACAAGCTGTCGGGCGGCCAGCGCAAGCGCGCGTCGGTGGCGCTCGAGCTGCTCACCGGCCCGTCGCTGCTCATCCTCGACGAACCGACCTCGGGTCTGGACCCGGCCCTGGACCGCCAGGTCATGACGATGTTGCGCCAGTTGGCCGACGCGGGCCGCGTGGTGCTGGTGGTTACCCACTCCCTGACCTACCTCGACGTCTGCGACCAGGTCCTGCTGTTGGCCCCCGGCGGTAAGACCGCGTTCTGCGGGCCCCCCGGCCAGATCGGCCCCGCGATGGGGACGACGAACTGGGCCGACATCTTCAGCACCGTGGCCAACGACCCCGACGGGGTCCGCGCTCGCTGTCTGGCGCGGAGCGGGCCGCCCTCACCGCCTCCACCGGCGGAAAAGCCCGCCGAACTCGGCGATCCGTCTCATACGAGCCTGGTTCGGCAGTTCTCCACCATCGCCAGGCGACAGATGCGGTTGATCATCTCCGACCGCGGCTACTTCGCCTTCCTGGCAATGCTGCCCTTCATCATGGGCGCGCTGTCGATGTCAGTGCCGGGCAACGTCGGTTTCGGTGTGCCCAACCCGATGGGAGCCGCCCCCAACGAGCCGGGGCAAATCCTGGTGCTGCTCGACGTCGGTGCGGTGTTCATGGGTACCGCGCTGACGATCCGCGACCTCATCGGTGAACGTGCGATTTTCCTGCGTGAACAAGCTGTCGGCCTGTCCACCTCCGCCTACCTGCTTGCCAAGGTCTGCGTCTACACGGTGTTCGCGGTGATGCAGTCGGCGATCGTGACCGTCATCGTGCTGATCGGCAAGGGTGGCCCAACGCGGGGGGCCGTCGCGGTGGGCCACCCTGGCTTCGAGCTGTTCGTGGACGTCGCGCTGACGTGCATCGCCTCGGCGATGCTCGGGCTGGCATTGTCGGCCATCGCCAAGTCCAATGAACAGATCATGCCGCTGCTGGTCGTGGCGGTGATGTCACAGCTGGTGTTCTCCGGCGGCATGATCCCGGTCACCGACCGCATCGGGCTGGACCAGATGTCGTGGGCCACGCCCGCGAGGTGGGGATTCGCGGCGTCGGCCTCCACCGCCGACCTGCTCAGGCTGGAGCCGGGCCCGGTGACGCCGAAGGATTCGCACTGGCGTCACACCGCCGGCGCATGGTGGTTCGACATGGCCATGCTGCTGGCGATCAGCACGGTCTACCTGGCTTTCGTGCGGTGGAGGATTCGGCTCAGGGGTGGCTGAGCACCCGACGGTGGCGAGCGCGACGATCCACGCGAAACGTCAGGCCCCCTTGCGTTCCACCTGCTCGGCGGCGGCGCGCATGCGGTCGGACAGTTGCAGCAAATCGTGCTCACCGACCCCGTGCGGCAAGGTATAGGCCAATTGGCGCAATTCGACGGCGCAGGTACGCAGTTCTTGGCGAAGGAGTGTCTCAACAGTGGGCATCTGATTCTCCCCGTGCTCTTCGGACCGAGCGTTACCCCTGATGCCGGACCAGCCGGTGTCATAATCATCGCAGCCCGAGCCCGCGCCCGCGAGAGTCTCTGCGAGGATTTACCGAAGTTTGACAGCGCTTTAACAGCGTGACATCCGGAGGCTGTCCGACGTGCACTTTCATGGCGACTGTTCACGTCTTCGGGGGCGCTACGGACCAACCGCCCGCCGCACCCTCGGCAGTCGCAGCGCCGCCTCAGGCATCGGCTGACCGAACAACCTTCACGGCACACCGCCCGCGAAATCGGACGCGCCGCAGCAGCGCTTAACTGCGCGTCAGGAAAACGTGCGTCCCCTATGCTGTGCGCGATGGTGGAGACGACGACGTGCGCGATCGTCGGAGGCGGTCCGGCCGGGCTGGTCCTCGGGCTGCTGCTGGCTCGCGCGGGGGTCGAAGTCACCGTGCTGGAGAAGCACGCCGATTTCCTGCGCGATTTTCGCGGCGACACCGTGCATCCCACGACGATCCAGTTGCTCGACGAGCTGGGTTTGGGGGAGCGGTTCGCGGCGCTGCGGTACAGCGAGGTCCGCACGGGACAATTCGATTCGAATGGGCGCTCGGTGACTTACATCGACTTCGGTCGGCTGCGCCAACCCCATCGCTATATCGCGATGGTGCCGCAGTGGGACCTGCTGAACTTGCTCGCCGAGGCCGCCCGGGCGGAACCGACCTTCACGTTGCGGATGCGCACCGAGGTCACGGGGCTGCTGTGGGAGGCGGGGCGGGTCGCCGGGGTTCGCTACGCGGGGCCTGACGGCGCCGGTGAGCTTAGATCCGAACTCACCGTCGCCTGCGACGGACGGTGGTCGATCACCCGCCGGGCGGCCGGGCTCCGGACGCGGGAGTACCCGGTGCATTTCGACGTGTGGTGGTTCAGATTGCCGCGCGAAGGCGGGGCGGACTTCTCCTTCCTGCCGCGCCTCGCGCCGGGCAAGGCCCTCGCGGTGATACCGCGCGAAGGCTATCTTCAGATCGCCTTCCTCGGCCCCAAGGGAACCGACACCAAGTTGCGCGCGAGGGGAATCGAGGCGTTCCGTCGCGATATCGCCGAACTGCTACCGGACATGCCGAAGTCGGTGGCCGCACTGGAATCGATGGACGAGGTCAAGCACCTCGACGTGCGGGTGAACCGCCTGCGCCGCTGGCACACCGACGGACTGCTGTGCATCGGCGACGCCGCGCACGCGATGTCACCGGTGGGCGGAGTGGGTATCAACCTGGCCATCCAGGACGCCGTCGCGGCCGCGACGCTGTTGGCCGGGCCGCTGCGGCGGCGCCGCGTCACCGACCGCGATCTGGCGGCCGTCCGGCGCCGCCGTGTCGTTGCGGCCGCGGTGACCCAGGCGCTGCAACAAATGTTGCAGCGGGCGTCACTCGGGCCGCTCCTGCGCGGAGCCGACCCTACTCCTCCTGCAGCGTTGTTGACCCTCCTGGAGCGGCTGCCCTGGCTCGCGGCGGTGCCCGCCTACTTCGTCGGGGTGGGGGTCCGGCCGGAGCACGCGCCGGCGTTCGCCCGTCGTGCATCCGGAGGCACCCGAAGCTGAGCGCCAGACGCCGCCACACACGGGATCGCCTGGGACCATGGAGAATCTGGGACCATGGAGAATACAGGCGCGGCGGGGAAACATGTGCTGCGCGAGAAGTCGTTCAGGTCCGACGCCGCGGAGGCCCGCCAGACTGCCGCACTCACCGCCGATTCCGCCTGGGCGGTGACGGAAGCGTTCCGCTATCGCTACCACCCGCTCGTGCCGCGGGCCGAGCAGATCCCGAGCAGATCACCGCCTCGGGTGAGTTGGACCAGAGCGAGCGGACGGAAACCGCCACGTGCTCTTCGCTGCCAGATTCGCCGACAGCCAGTCCGACGTCCGTGGCACGGCGCAACTGTCTTGGCGGGGTGATTTCACCCCCAGGACACCCGCCTCACACCGCCGGGCCAATACAGTGGCGCAATGAACCCGCTGCAGTGGCTGGCGCGCAGCCCGACGGCGTACCGCATCCTGGTGCCGGCAGGGGGATCGGCCGTCGAGGCCGCCGACGCGCTGCTGCGCTTCCTTACCGGTGGGCGGATCGGCGTGCTCGACGTCGCCGGCCTGCCGGGCATGCGCATCACCGTCTCGGGCCGCAAGACGGGACTGGCGCGGACGGCGACGCTCCTGTACACCCCGGTCGAGGGTGGACTCGTGGTGGTGGGATCCAACTGGGGTCGCCGGCACCATCCGGCGTGGTCAGCCAATCTCCAATCCGCGCAACACGTCGGCGTGCGTAGGCGCGGCCGGGTGTGCACGGCCCGGGTGCGGTTGCTCACCGGCGATGAGCGCGCGCGGGCATGGGCGGCTGCTCTGGAACACTGGCCCAACTACCGGATCGCCGAAGATCGCTCCGGCGGACGGGAATTCCGAATCTTCCTGCTCACGCCGTCCGTGTCGCTGTCGGCGATTCGCGACGGCCGGGCCCGCGAAGGTAGGCGGCCACCAGCGGCCGCCAGGCTGGGGACCTTTTCTGAAACCCTTCCTCGCAGTCGCCGCCCAGCCTTCGGGGAGGTCTTCCGACGTGATGATCGTGGGCGGCCGAGGTCGTGGTGGGCCACCTCCAGCTAAGGCCGGCAGCAACCATGATGTCTGCTTACGATTTGCGTAACTTTTCCAGGTGTGCAATCTCTCCACCCCAGACGGACTGCGCACCGGTGTCGCCCGCCCGGTAGATCTGGACCATCGACGCGATGCCCACGGCGAGGGCCACCAGGCCCGCGACGACGTGCAGAACCATCGACGGCTTCGGTGACCGGCGTTCGGTTATGCCCAGCACGGCGAGCCCGATGGCGACGGCCAGCAATGCGGCGGCGAAGTAGGTCATCGTGCTGCCGAGTTCGGCGTGTTCGCGCAGGATCGCCGATGGGCTTACCCGCAAGCGGTAGAGCCACAGGCCGGCGTTCGTGGTGATCGGCGTCAACACCATCGTGACGGCGGCGAAGATCAGCGTCACCCACAGCAGGTTGCTGCGCCGGGCTGCCGGCCACAGCCCACACACGATCTCCAGCAGTGCGGTCAGCGGTACGAGCACCACGACGAAATGCAGCAGCAGGGCATGAGCGGGTAGGCCGTTCACGACATCCATCGATCTCCTCGGGTCGTCGGGGGCGCGCATCGCCGGTTCCGGTCACCGGCCGCGTCCGGAATGATAGCGCCGACGCGACGCAAAAGTTCAAGCGGATGCGGTTTAGGAGAGCGATCCATCACTGGGCGGATCAGCCGCCGAGTCCCTTCTTGACGGCGGCGTCCTGCTTCCGGCCGACATCGGTCATGAAGTCCTGCGGCACCAGCGAACCGGGCGGGCCGTCGAATTGCAGTGTGACAAGGGCCCTGCCCTCGGTGAACAGCAACACCGTCACACCTTTGAGCCCGTCAGGGGAGTCTCCCGACAGAGTCGTCCCGTCGGTGCCGATGTCGGCCGGGCGTGACGTCGGCTTCTTTACGACGTCGCCCTGCGCGCCTTTCGCCGCGTTGAGCGCGTCCGTTGCCGCGGCGGGATCGGCGAACACCTGGATAGTGTCCTTGATCTGGTGAACGGTGTCTTCGGCGCGGAATGTCGTCGCAATGCCCGGCTGGCCGTTCGGGTTGTCCGTCGCCGGACCGGCGGTGAACGTCACGGGAGCGTCGATGTCGGTCGCCTTGATCAGCAACGCCGCATATTCGCCCGGCCGTCCGGAGGACGACGATGATACCGGACCGCGGCTACCCGGGGCGGAGGTGGTGGAGCCGGATTTCGGGGCCGATGACGTCGAATGGCTGCCGCAGCCGCCCGTGGCCACCATCAGCGCGGTCGCCACCGCCACACTCGCCGCCGCGGAAATCCTCACCGCACGCGCTCCTTCCCGGCTGCCTCGGGTGAAGCAATCCGAACTCGTTTACCGAATCGGACAGTACATCGCACGGCAAACCGGGCGCGCCGGAAGTATGGTGCCCGGTGCGTTCCTACCCCAACTGGTCGCGCAGGCAGCGCAGGGTGTTGGCGAGGATGCGCGAGACCTGCATCTGGGAGACGCCGATCCGCTCGGCGATCTGGCTCTGCGTCATCGATTCGAAGAATCGCATGTGCAGAACTTCGCGTTCGCGCCGGGGAAGCGCACTCACGAGCGCACGGACCGCTTCCCGGTTGGTGATGTGATCGATCTGAGGATCGACCTCACCGACCGCGTCGGCCACCCGGCGGGGTTTGCCCGAATTATCGGTGCCGATGGGGGCATCCAGGGATTCGAGCCGGTAGGCGTCACTCGCGACCAGGCATTCGACGATCTCCTCGTGGGGGACCTCCAGAGCGTGAGACAGTTCGCCGGCGGTCGGCGCCCGTCCGAGCGTCTGGGTCAAATCCGCTGTGGTCCGGCTGATTTGGACGTGCAGATCGCGCAACCGGCGCGGCACGCGCATGCCCCAACTGTAGTCGCGAAAGTAGCGACGGACCTCGCCCATCATGGTGGGGACGGCAAACCCAACGAAGCTGGGGCCCTTTGCCGGATCGAATCGATTGACAGCCTTGATCAGTCCGAGCCGTGCAACCTGGGTCAAATCATCGAGCCCTTCGCCGCGGCGGCCGAAGTGGCTGGCCACATGGTCCGCCAGGGGCAGGCAACGGGTCACGATACGTTCGCGTTGCTGCTTGTAATCGTGCGATCCCGCGGGCATCTGTCGTAGCGCGGTGA
>CAYVQQ010000122.1:5671-9574 GCA_964453085.1 uncultured Mycobacterium sp. | reverse complement strand
ATGGTGGACTCTCGATGAGGCCCTATTACGTCACGACTGCCATCGCATACCCGAACGCGGCGCCGCACGTCGGTCACGCGTACGAGTACATCGCCACAGACGCGATCGCCCGGTTCAAACGGCTCGACGGCTTCGACGTGCGCTTCCTGACCGGAACCGACGAGCACGGTTTGAAGGTCGCGCAGGCCGCCGCGGCCGCGGGCATTCCCACCGCGCAGCTGGCCCGGCGCAACTCGGATGTGTTCCAGCGCGCCCAGGAGTCGCTGAACATCTGCTTCGACAGGTTCATCCGCACCACCGATCCCGACCACTACCGGGCCTCCCAGGAGATCTGGCGGCGCATGTCCGCGGCCGGCGACATCTACCTCGACAACTACTCGGGGTGGTATTCGGTGCGCGACGAACGCTTCTTCTTCGAGGCCGAGACGCAGCTCCTGGAGGACGGGACGCGCGTGGCGACCGAGACCGGCGCGACGGTGACCTGGACCGAGGAGCAGTCCTACTTCTTCCGGCTGTCGGCGTACGCCGAGCGACTGCTGGCCCACTATGAGGCCAACCCCGGCTTCATCGCACCCGAGGCGCGGCGCAACGAGGTGATCAGCTTCGTCTCCGGCGGGCTGGAGGACATCTCGGTCTCCCGCACCTCCTTCGACTGGGGGGTGCCGGTGCCCGACGACCCGGAACACGTCATGTATGTCTGGGTCGACGCGCTCACCAACTACCTGACCGGCGCGGGCTTTCCCGACACCGACTCGGAGCTGTTCCGCCGCTACTGGCCCGCGGACCTGCACATGATCGGCAAGGACATCATCCGGTTTCACGCCGTCTACTGGCCCGCGTTCCTGATGTCGGCCGGAATCGAGCTTCCCCGAAGGGTTTTCGCGCACGGATTCCTGCACCACCGGGGCGAGAAGATGAGCAAGTCGGTGGGCAACGTCGTGGATCCGGTGGCGCTGGCGGAGACGTTCGGGGTGGACCAGGTCCGCTACTTCCTGTTGCGTGAGGTCCCCTTCGGACAGGACGGCAACTACACCGAAGAGGCCATCGTCACGCGGATCAACACCGACCTTGCCAACGAGCTGGGCAACCTGGCTCAGCGCTCACTGTCGATGGTGGCCAAGAACCTCGGCGGCGTGGTCCCCGACCCAGGTGAGCTGACCGCGGCCGACACCGAATTGCTGGCGATCGCCGACGGCCTGCTGGAGCGGGTACGGGCCGGTTTCGACGGGCAGGCGATGCATTCGGCCCTGGAGGCGATCTGGCTGATGCTCGGCGAAGCCAACAAGTACTTCTCGACCCAGCAGCCGTGGGTGCTGCGCAAAAGCGCCGCCGAGGCGGACCAGGCGCGGTTTCGCGCGGTCCTGTACACGACTTGTGAGGCGGTCCGAATCGCGGCGTTGCTGGTTCAGCCCGTCATGCCCGACTCGGCGGGCAAACTTTTGGACCTCCTCGGCCAGGCGCGAAACCAGCGCACGTTCGCCGCCATCGGCACCCGACTGGTCCCCGGCACGGTGCTGCCGCCGCCGACCGGGGTGTTCCCGCGCCACCAGCCAGAAGGGCTTCAGAAAGACCCAGAAGGGCTTCAGAAAGGCTAGGTCGCCTCGGCGACCAGGGTGTCGGCGTCGGAGGCGTCCGGCTGCGCGTGACGCAGCGCCTCGCGCGCGAGGAACTCACGGAAGTATGCCAGCGCGCTCTCGTCGACGACACCGGCGAGCAACAGGTCCCACATCCGGCCGGTGCGTGCGATCAGGTCATCGTCGGCGTTGACCAGGTTGGAGAGCAAGCACGTTCCGAGCATGGCACCGACGATCGACTCGCCGAGCCTCGCCGGGTCGAGGTCCGCCCGGAGGTCTCCCTCGGCGGTCGCCCGTTGCGCCTCGGCCGACATCAGTTCCATCAGACCAGCGCAGAAGCGCGCGGCCGCGTCGTTGAATCCGCTTAGGGCGCAGGTTAATTGCTCGGCGGCACGGGCCACCTTGTCCGACCGCACCATGTTCGCGATCGTGAAGGTGCCGTGGATCATGTTCTCCAGCGCAGGCGAAGACGCCCCGCACACATTGCGGAAGGCGCCCAACAGCATGTCCGATCCCTCTTCGATGATCGCGGATGCCAGCGATTCCTTGGAATCGAAGTGATGGTACAAGGCACCCTTGGTCATCCCCGTCCGCTCGATGATCGAGCCCCAGGCGGCCGCCGCATACCCCACGTCACCGAACACGTCAATCGCTGCATCGAGGATCTTCCGCCGGGTGGCTTCGGATCGAACCTGACGCGCCATCGCTCCTACACCTCCGGAGTTCCGTGGATCCGTAAAGATTCCGGCTCTCGGCGTCTCGTCTCCTGTTGTAAAGCAACCAAGCCTAACAACCTGTCTGCCCACTGGCCGCTGTAAGGGCCTCGATCGCATGGACCTGCCGTGTCGCTCAATGCGGCTCCATGCCGCCCGGGCGGGTCGAGATGGCGAGCGCCGTACGCCGCCTGATGAATTGGCTGAAGTATTCGACCCTGTCGGGCCGCAGGATCCCGGTCAGCACGAGCGACCAGATCTTCTCCAGGTCGAGCAGGAACCGCTCGGGTTCGTCGAGGTCGCTCGTCTGCCGCAACCCCATGTGCAGTGACACGATGAGCCGGCCCACATCCCCTGGGCTGCAGCGCTTGTCGACGTCACCGTCGGCGATGGCCTTCCGGACGACCACCGAGAGGGCTTGAGCCCAGCTGTCGAACAATCGCTCCTGCAGCCCCTCGGACCGGCCGACCGACTCGAGCAGGTTCAGCCCTGCCCTGACCCTGTCTATCTGGATGTCCTCGGCGGCCAGCCGATAGGAGAAGTCGATCAGCGTCTCCAACCCCGAAAGGTTGCGGGAAAGCAGCTCTTCCACGGCGACGGTGCCGGCTGCGGTCTGGTCCTCGATGATCGCGATGGCCAACGCCAGCTTGGAGCGAAAGTGGAAGTACATCGCCCCCTTGGTCAGTTCCGCCTCGGCGAGGATGTCGTCGAGGCCCACGTCGTGGTAGGCGCGCTGCGCGAACTGATGTGAGGCTGCTCGCAGGATCTGTTGCCGAGTCGTGTCCGCGCGCCCGTCCGTCGAATTTTCCGTCATGGAACCGGACGGTGTAACGATGCCGCACCGCGGGCGGGGCGACTACGGCGCAGACGCCGGCTTTTCGGCCGACGTCGGCGAGCACCAACCACCTTGACGTACACGACGCCCTCCTCGAACGGGCCCACGCTCGCAGCGGGCATTTACCGGCGAATCCGGACGCCTTCAGACCGATTCTGGCGGTCAGCAGTATGTCTTCGCGTCCCCACCGTTCAACACTTATGACTAAAGTTCCCCGTGTCCAATAATCACTAGTAGGTCAGAAACTAACTAGCATACTCATTGTATGTATACAAGCTAGCCATGTAGCTGATGGTTTCCGTGGTCCCGTTCACCCGCCAGGCCCGGCTCCGGCCGCCACACTGGTCGGCTCGGCGCCAAACGGGGGCTACGCCTCTTGATCCGCCCACGTCCCGGTCCGCCCACTCGCAGGGGCGGCGCCGTCGCCGACGCGGCGCAGCCCGGACGCGGAGCCGAGCCAGATCATCAGCGATCCGACTGACAGGGCCCCGAGCAACGCGAACGCAGTGGGAAAACCGAGGTGTTGGGCGATGACCCCGCCCACCACGGGACTCACCGCGCCACCGAGACCCTGCGCGGCCATGATCGCACCTTGCCCCACGTTGATGTGGCCGGTGCCATCGAGTATGCGGGCCACGAGTCCGGGCACCGCGACCGACAGCATTCCGGCACCGACGCCGTCGAGCACTTGCACCGGGATGATCCCCCAGCTGGTGATGAGACCGGAGGCAAGCAATCCGCGAACCGGCAGGGCGGCGAACGCAATCAGAATTGCCAGCCA
>CAYVQQ010000122.1:0-5661 GCA_964453085.1 uncultured Mycobacterium sp. | reverse complement strand
CCGCGTGTCTGGGCGATCCTCGTCGCGGCCACAGCGGCGACGACCATGACGGCCTGGGCGACCACGACCGTGCTGGCCACGGTGGTGAAAGGGTTGGCGTGGGTGGCGACCACGGCGAGGCCGTAGAGCGGCAACATGGCCGCGTTTCCCAGGTGGAACAGCGTCACGGCGGCGGCCAGCGCCAGCAACGGGCGCGATTGCATGAGGACGCGCATCGCCGGGATCTGCACTCGGTCGCCGCAGGGCTCACCACGGGCCACCTGATGGTTGATGTGGTGGGCCGGGATGGCGAGCACGGCCACAACGGTGACGACGGCAAACGCCCCCGCCAGCCAGAACACTCCCGCATATCCCGCCACCAGCCCCAGCAGCCCTGACACGGCGGCCCCGGCCATGTTGCCCGCATGGTTGTAGGCCTGGTTTCGGCCGTTTTGCCCGGTGAAGCGCGCCTGGCCGACGACGCCGAGTGTGATGCCGATGACCGCCGGGGCGGCGGTGGCACCGGATATGCACATGACCGACTGCGCGGCTGCGATGACCCAAAAATCACGTGCTGTCAGGATCACGGCCGACGCGGCGACAGCGCTCAGCCCGGAGACGACCAGGCACGCCCGCTTACGGTGCGTGGCGTCCACCAGTGCGCCGGCGGGTGTGACGGCGATCATGCCGACGATGGCTCCGACGGTCATCACTGCACCGATAGAACCGGTGGTCCACCCGCGGCTGGCCAGGAGCACGCCCAAAAAGGGACCCATCCCCGCCTCCATGTCGGCCATGAAGAAGCTGACCGCCTGCAGCGCAGCCCGATCTCGGGCGGGGGTCTGCGCCGCGGCCACGCCTTTGCTTGCCATACGCCGATTGTTGCCCACCTCGCGAGGGCCGGCCGGAAAGGACCGCATCCGCAAATCTGGAAATGCCGAAAGAGCCTGTGCCCCGGGGGATTGTCGGGTGGCACGGACGACCCCCGGGACACAGGGCGCGCTCTTGGCAGCCAGCGCCGCACCGATCATAATTGGCACTCGGAAGGCGAGAGTGCCAAGCGACCGTGGCTGAGAATCGTAAGGAGGACACGTCAATGCACGGCGTCGACCTTGTCGGGCCCGCTGAAGCATCCGATCCCGGGGCTTTCGATCCCGGCCGCCCGCTCCGGATCGTCCTGGTGGCCCCGCCGTATTTCGATGTTCCGCCCAGCGGTTACGGCGGTGTGGAGGCCGTGGTCGCCGATCTGGCCGACATGCTGGTCGCGCGCGGGCACCGGGTGACCCTGCTCGGCGCCGGCCAACCCGGCACGGCGGCCAAGTTCGTCGCGCTATGGGATCGCACCATGGCGCACCGCCTGGGTGAGCCCTACCCGGAAGTCATGCATGCGTTGAAGGTCCGTAGCGCGATCGCCGACATCGCCGCGTGCGACGGCGTCGACATCGTGCATGACCACACCTTTGCCGGCCCGATCAATGCTCCGGTCTACCGCGCGCTCGGCGTGCCGACGGTGGTGACGGTGCACGGCCCGATCGATGACGATCTGTACCCCTACTACCGGGAACTCGGTGGGGATGTCGGTTTGGTCGCCATCAGCGACCGCCAGCGAGAACTGGCCCCCGACCTGAATTGGATCGGCCGGGTCCACAATGCGCTGCGGATCGACGACTGGCCGTTTCAGACCGACAAGCGCGAATACGCGCTGTTTCTGGGCCGCTACGCGCCCTACAAGGGGGCACATTTGGCCCTTCAGGCAGCCCATGCCGCCGGAATTCCACTGGTCCTCGCCGGCAAGTGCAACGAGCCCGCGGAGAAGGAATACTTCGAGGACTGCGTGCGCCCACTGCTCACTGACGACGACCATGTGTTCGGTGAGGCCGACGCCGTCAGCAAGCGCAGGCTGTTGGCGGGTGCGCGGTGCCTGTTGTTCCCCATCCAGTGGGAGGAGCCGTTCGGGATCGTCATGATCGAGGCGATGGTGTGCGGCACGCCCGTGGTGGCACTGCGAGGCGGAGCCGTAGCGGAGGTGGTCGTCGACGGCGTCACCGGGTTCGTGCGTGACCGCGTCGAGGAGTTGCCCGCCGCGATCGAGGGCTGCCGGACGCTGGATCCACAGGCATGCCGGCAACATGTCGCCGCCCACTTCGATGTCGCCCGGTTCGCCTCGTCCTACGAGCAGATCTATCGCAATGCCCTGCACCCCCAGGTCGCCGCGCGTCGCAGCATCCGGGCGAATGCCGCCCTCGAGTCGCTCGAGCACGGAAGGCTCGCGTGTGACTTCAGGCAGAAGGCAACAGCATGACCACGGCGACGCCGCTCAACAGCGGTGCGCCGGTACACATCGGATCCGGCTGCGACACCGTGACACTGGTCGAGGGTGCGACGTTCTGTCTGTCCGACCGGCACGGTGACGTGCGGATCGGCACTGCCAGCGGTTTGTTCTTCCGTGACGCACGCGCGCTGTCACGCTGGGAACTGCTCGTGGACGGCCAAGTCGCCGAATCGTTGTCCGTGGAATCGACCGAGGCGTTCGCCGCCCAGTTCATCTTGCGCAGGGCCCCGCGCTCCGGACTTGTCGACAGCACGCTGCTGGTGGTGCGCGAGCGACTGGTCGCCGACGGACTGCGAGAGACGATCTCGCTGCACAATCTCGACAAAGAGAGCACGGTGGTGTCGCTGGAGCTGCAGGCCGACGCCGACTTCGCCGACCTGTTTGCGGTCAAGGAGGGGCGCGCGCCGGTGAGCGGGGCCGAAATGAAGGTGGTGGACGGCCAACTGGTGCTGCGCAGCCGGGCCGACCCCGGGCGGGGCCTGACCGTGTCGGCCACCGGCGATGCGGTCGTGGTGCCCGGTTCGCTGAACTGGCGGGTGGTGGTGCCCCCCGGTGGGCAGTGGCGAACCGAGATCATGGCCCAACCGACATGGTTGAGTCGCAAAGTCAGGACACGCATCCCGCGCGGGGAGAACATCGAGTCCAGCGCCCCGGCCCGCAAGATGGAAGCCTGGCGTGACACGGCCACCACGGTCGAAACCGACCACCCCGTGTTCGCCCAGGTGCTGCGCCAGACTGAAAGCGATCTGGGGGCGTTGCTGATCCACGACGATGACGGTCGCGGCCGACCTTTCGTTGCCGCCGGCGCTCCGTGGTTCATGACCTTGTTCGGGCGCGACAGTTTGCTGACCGCCTGGATGGCCCTGCCGTTGGACGTGGGCCTGTCGATCGGTACGCTGCAGCGGCTCGCCGCCATGCAAGGACGACGCGTCGACGCTCTCACGGAGGAAGAACCGGGTCGGATCGTGCATGAAGTGCGCCGCGGTCCGGCCAGCGCCGACGTACTCGGCGGCAACGTCTACTACGGGACCGCCGACGCTACACCGCTATTCGTCATGCTGCTCGCCGAAGCCTGGCGGTGGGGCGCCGACGAAACCGTCATTCGATCGCTTTTGCCCGCGGCCGATGCCGCATTGACCTGGGTCGAACAGTACGGCGACCGCGACGGCGACGGCTTCGTCGAATACCAGCGCGCCACTGATCGAGGACTGATCAACCAGGGCTGGAAGGACAGCGTCAACGGCATCAACGACGCCGCCGGTCACACCGCCGAACCGCCGATCGCGTTGTGCGAGGTGCAGGGCTATGTGTATGCGGCCCTGCTGGCGCGCGCCGAATTGGCCGAGGCGTTCGCAGACACGACCCGAGCGGCGCGGTTGCGCGAGCGCGCCGATACGTTGCGGACCAGGTTCGCCGACACATTCTGGCTACCGGACCGGGGTTGGTATGCGGTCGCGCTGGACCGGGACAAGCGGCCGGTCGACGCGTTGACGAGCAATGTGGGGCATTGTCTTTGGACTGGAATTGCAACCGACGAGCATGCCGCCACGATGGTCGAACGGCTGCGGGGCCCCGAGATGAACTCCGGCTTCGGGTTGCGCACACTCTCAGCCGCCATGGGCGCTTACAATCCGATGAGCTACCACAACGGTTCGGTCTGGCCGCACGACACCGCCATCGCGGTAGCGGGGCTGCTGCGCTTCCGGCACATCCCCGGCGCGGTGGTGCTGGCTCATCGGCTCGCCATCGGCCTGCTGGATGCGGCGATGACATTCGGGGGGCGACTCCCGGAATTGTTCTGCGGGTTTGCTCGTACGCAATTCGCCGCGCCGGTGCCCTACCCGACGTCATGCTCGCCCCAGGCTTGGGCCAGTGCCGCCCCATTGCTGCTGCTGCGCTCCTGCTTGGGCCTCGACCCCCATGTGCCGAACCGTACCGTGGTGGTGTCCCCTGACCTGCCAACGGAATGGGGCAGGATCGCGCTGAGCAAGCTGCGACTGGCCGGCACGGCCATCAACCTGGAGGCCGAAGGCAAGGCCGTCAAGGCTCACGGTCTCGGCGATGACTGGCAGCTGGTGACGCCGTCGACCTGAGCCACCTGCTCCCGCGTCAGCCGGCGGCGCCGAGCCGGTCGGCCGCGCGGACAACGGAACTCCGATGGCGCGCCCGGTTGCATCAGCGTCACGATGGCCGGGTCACCGGCCCGTTGCGCACCGACACGTCCTACCACGCCGTCAGGCCACCGTCGGCCTGCGCAGGCGCCTCCGAGCGCCCGGCGTCCCCCGGCCAGGTTCGTCGATCAAGATCCTCGGCAGCCACGATGGCGCCCGTCCACAAGTCGACCTCGGGAAGGTAGCGAAGCTGCAACGCCTCACTGCCGATATCGCCCGGCAGGGGCAACTCGGTGTCGTAACGGAGGGCGCTCGTCAGCGACATGTTGTCGGTGGACACCACGACCTGGTTGCCACCCGCGCGCTTGGCCGCCAGCACCGCCTGGTCGGCGCGGCGCAGCACATCGGTGCTGAGATCCCGGCCCGGCGCCCCCACGGTCACCCCGATGCTCACTGAGCGGGTGATCACGTGCCCGCCTACGGTCAACCGCTCGTGCAGCATCGTGACCAGACACCGTGCGAGGGCCTCCGCATCCGCGGCCACCATCGGACGCTCGGCGACGACGACGAACTCGTCACCCCCCATCCGGGCGACCATGCCGTTCCCCGCGCATGCGCGCATGCGCTGGGCGAACACCTTGATGAACCAGTCGCCTACCGCATGACCGAGACAGTCGTTGATCGCCTTCAGCCGGTCCAGGTCCAGGTACAGCACCGCCACCGGACCGGGACTGCCCGCCGACAACCGCTCGCCCAGGTGCCCGAGGAGGGCCCGGCGGTTGTGCAGACCGGTCAGGTCGTCATGCTCGGCCAGGTAGCGCAGCTTCTCCTCGGCGGCGAGGCGCGCCTGCAGCCCCGCGAACAGCGCGGCGACCGCCTCGAGCGTGCTGATCTCCCTCCGCTTCCATTTCCGGGAGCCGAACTTGACGAACTCGAGCATGCCGGTGGTCACGTCGCCGGCGACCAGCGGCGCCGCGGCGATGGAGGGCGAAGCGGGATCTTCGGCCCGGCCGAGCCAGCGCTGCAGCGGGCGTCCGGACCGGTCGGCCCGAACCACGACCGGCGTCCTGCCGTGTTCGCACTGTGCGAGCATCGGGTCGGCACTGCCGAAATGCACGACGGCCAGGGGGTCCGGATCTTGCGCGACGGCACGCTTCGGCCATTCGGCGACCAGCACCGACCCCCGGATTTTGTGGTCGTGGTGGCGCAGACGCGCGGCGTCCAGGTCGAACCGCTCGA
>CAYVQQ010000121.1:0-9579 GCA_964453085.1 uncultured Mycobacterium sp. | reverse complement strand
TCGAGCCCCGCCACCTCAACGTTCCTTCGCTTCGACGGCCAGGGTCCCAGTCAGCACGGGTGTCATTGTGCACCTGCGGGACGTGCACCTGCGGGACGCTGCGGCGGGCGGCGCCGGGCTTCGGCCTTTGGTCACGGGATGTCGAGCTCGATGTCGGCGCACTGACCGTTGCGGCTAATCGCGGCGGGCGGCCGGCAGCCGTTGCTCGACCCACCGCCAGTCGATTCGCTCCTGTTCGAGACGCACTCGTTCACCCAGCGCGTCTGCGACCAATTCCGAGTAGAGCTCGTACTCGTCAGGGGTCAGCCGCGTCAGCACCGACCTGGCCGGGCGGTCTTCGGTCACCCACCGGTCGCGGTGGGCGAGCAGGGTCTCGCGGTCCATCAACACCGAGCGGGTGCCTGGGAGCCATGCACGCAACCGGTCGAGGATGGCGAATCCGTGGGTGTCGATGTCGCCCCAGTAGAGGACGTCAGCCTCCGCCAGCCAGTGCAGCCTGCCGATACCGTCGACTTCGAAGCCCTTCCCCCAGAACACAATCCCGCCTTCGGGGACATCGACGCTCAGGTAGCTGATCTCGTTCTCGACGATCACCGCAACACGCGGTTCGACGGTGAGCTGCGCCAACTCCTCGGAACGCACCGCCAGCTCGGTCAGCGCCGGCCCCGGGAAACCCAGTGTGGGGGAGGGCCGAAGCCGCACCAGGCCGGGTTTGCACCGCAGACCGAGGTCGGCCAGGAACCCGGAGGCCGTCGAGGAGACGCGAAGCATCGCCGCCAGGACGCTGCGATGCCTCTCGGCGAACTTGGTGTCGACGCCGGGCGCACTGATCTCGCGAAGGTATCGCTGCGACTGACGGTGACCGTCGAGCCACGAATGCGCAGCGATCAGCTGCGGCATCTCGTGCCCCAGCTCGAGCGCGCGGTGCGGGTGGTCGGCGATCCATTCGCGAACCCGCGGATGCCGGTCCGCCAGGGCCAGGAGATCGCCGAATCGGCGAACCGCCGCCGTCACGCCCAGCAAGGCCCCTACCTGCTCGATCGAGGACACCACCGCACGGACGGGCAGAAGGTTGCGGCCGATCTGCCGGCCACCGATCGACCGCCATTGCAGCGCGTATCGGCTGTCACCCGCACGCGAGTGGCGGCCGGCGTCGAGGGCGGCCACCCACTCACGCGCGGCGGCGACGTCGTCACCGACCTGCGACGGTGTGGGGCCGCGCAGCGGCACTTCGATCGGCGCAAACGGGTCGCCGTTGGCGTAGGCGCGCAGCAGCGACCCGTCGTCCCACCGTCGTCTGACCTTCGCGGCGATGTCGTGCGGCGTGGTCCACCCGGAGCTCACGACCGCCGTCCGTCGCGCCGCGTCCGGTACTCCTCGATGGTCATCGTCTGGAGCCGGGAGAACGTCCCGCTCGGGTTGTCGACGAAGCCGATCGCCTTCACGTAGGGCTCGATGACGTGGACCTTCTGCAGGGGTGTGACGATGAGAAGCTGCAGCCCGAGCGCCGCGAAGAGGTCCAGCGCGTAGCGCGTCGAGACATCCGAGCCGCGCCCGAATGCCTCGTCGATCACCGCAAACCGGAAGTCTCGCGACCGCTCGGCTCCCCACTCCAAGCCGAATTGGTACGCCAGGGAGGCCGCGAGGATCGTGTAGGCGAGCTTCTCCTTCTGGCCGCCGGACTTGCCGTCGGAATCGCTGTAATGCTCCCATTCGTCACCGGTCTCGACATCGCGCTCGGACGCGGAGAAGACGAACCAGTTGCGCACGTCGGTGACGCGTCGGGTCCACGTCTTGTCGGATTCGGCGTAGCCGTCGCGGCCCCGGAAGCGTTCTATGATCCGCTTGACGTCTCCGAAGCGCTGCTCGGAGTACTGGTCGCCGTCGATCGCGAGGCTGTCGTTGGTCAGGTTGCGCAAGTCCGAACGGAACTGCGCGATGTCCTGGTTGCCGGTGGGCTCCTTCTCCAGCCGGATGTAGCGCCCCCGGTTGTAGGGCACCGCGCCGAGCGCCTCGTTGATGCGATCGACGCGCTCGTCGATGGCCGACGCCTGCCTGCCCAGCCAGTTGTTGAAGCCCGCCAGTTCCTGGATGGCGTTCTTGTTGAGCTGCTCCTTGAACTCGCCCTCGAAACGGGGGAGGTCGTCGGTCGCGACGCGGTCGCGAAACGCCACAAAGTCTCGACGGGCCTCGACGTCGGCGTCCATGTCCGCGCGCAGCTCGGGCCATCGCCGCAAGACCTCGCTCATGGACTGGCCGAGGTTCAGCGCGTGACCGTTGAGTTGGCCGGTGAGGCGCTCGATGCGCCGATGCAGGTCCGCCCTCAGCGCCACCTCCGCCTCGGCGCACTCCGCCGCCCGCACCGGGCGGTTCTCCCCAAGGCGTTCATCGAGGGCGGCGTAGGACCCGCGGGCGACCGCCAGCTCGTGCTCCGGCCGCGCCGCCACAAACTCGTCGTCGCGTTTCTTTGCCTGCTCCGCGTGCCTTTTCGCCGCTGCCGTGGTGGCGAGCCTGCCGGTGAGCTTGTCGATCGACTCCCCCACGGCGTTGGACTGCTCGTCGTTGTCGGCGAGCGCCCGCGTGATCTCCTCCAGTCGCGAAGATCCGGCCAGCAGCCGGACCCGCTCGGCGTCGTGGTCGTGTGCGCGCGCCTGGGCCTCCTCGACGTCGAGGTCGTTCCAGGAGTGGTATTCCTCCAGGCGGGCCAGGGCTTGCAGTTTTGCCTGCGCCGCGTCCCGCTGGGCGTCGAGCCTCGCCAGCTCCGCGTCCGCCGTCGCGCGATGCTCCTCCAGCTCGGCGAGCTCGTCGCGAAGCGCGGCGATCTTTCGTTCGTTGGCCCAGCCGAGCACCCAGCGACGGGGGTCGTCGACGCGGTGCCGGTCGTCCTTCTCGTGACGCTCGCCCGACCGCACCTGGCCCTCGCGGGTCACGGCGCGCCGCTGGCCGCGGAACTCCTCGAGGCTCGGCGTGCACCGGTAGTCGGCCCGCTTCGTGAGTTCGTCGGTGAGGTACTGACGGAAAGGCCCGTCCTTGACCTCGATGCAGTCGGCGAGCCAAAGCCCCTCGTGCCCGGGTGCTTGGAGCCGAACCCGTTGTCTGGCAACCCTTTCGTAGACAAGCTTGGCCCCGACCGGCTTGCCGCCGCGCCCGGGGAAGGTGATCCTTCGGCCGTTCACCCATCCGGCGACGGCGTCGTAGTGCTGCTGCGGCACCAGCAGGGAGAGAGCGAACCCGCGCAGCACCCGCTCCGCGGCGCCTCGCCACTGCGCGTGCTCGTCGGTCACGTCGAGCAGTTCGCCCGCATACGGCAGGTCGTCCGGCGTGAGTCCGAGGGCCGCGCACAGCTCCGCGCGCACCTCGACCTGCTCGGCGGGCAGGTTGGAAGTGCGTTGCTCCAGGCTGCCGAGCTCCTCCGAGACGAGGCCGCACTGCCTTCGGAACTCCCGCTCCCGCCCGATCGTGTCGGCCGTGGCCGCGTCGAGCGTCCCCTTCTCCGCGGTGAGCCGCGCCCGCTCCGCGGACGCCAGAGCGGACAACGCCGCGAAGCCCTCGCTGCCGACGACCGGTTCCAGCCCGGCTTCGGCGACGGCGACATCGAACCGCGTCCGGGCATGATGACGGCTCCGCGCCTGGGCCCGGGCCTCCTCGGTGAGCCGCTCCAACTCGCCGATGCGGTCCCCGCCGGCCTTGGCGCGCTCCTCGACAAGGGCGTCGCGTTCGTGTTTTAGCTTCTGCTCCTTGGCTTTGGCGGCATCGTGCTCCCGCAACAGGCCCACACCCTCGGCCTCCAGCGCGGCGATCTCGTCGCCGAGCAGACCCGAGCGGAGCTCGGCGATGAACAGCCCGACGGCGGATCGCTCGCACTCCAACGACGCTCGCTCCACGAGTGCGGCATCGTATTTTGCCGCGGTCGCCACGACGGGATCGAGCGCTTCAAGCTGCTCCCGCGCGCGCTTGACGGCGTCGTGCGCCTTGGTCAGATCCTCGAAGTGGGCGATGATGTCGCGCACCCGCTCGGTCGAGTCGCTCGGTTCGAGCATGTGGTCGCGCACGAAGTCGTTGAGGTTGCCGACCGACTTCATCGAAACGGTCTGGTGAAACAGCTCAAGCGCCTGCTCGGATCGGATCCCGAGCAGGCGGCGCAGCGAGGTCGCGTACCTGGGGAATTCGTCGAAGATCTCCGCGCCGGTCTGGCGCAACCTCTTGCGAAGATCGCGTAGGTCCGTGCCGAAGTCGGCGAAATCCGTTGCGACCGAAAGCGATTTGGTCGCGGTGACGAAGAAGCGGTAGGGCTGCCCCGTGCTTTCGCGTTGCTGGAAGACCTGGGCCAGGGTGACCGTCTCGTCGTAGCCGTGGTTGGTGAACACCCCGAGGACAACGGAGTAGGTCCGCCTGTTCTCGCGCAGACCCCTGGCGCGCGAGCGTCCGGTGACCTCGTTTCGCTCGGACTTGTAGTGGCCTTCGACGTAGGACCGCAGGGTGCGTTCCTTGGCCTCGGCGCCCGCGGCCTTGTTGTAGGCGGCCTTGTGGGACGGCATCAGCAATGTCGTGAGCGCGTCGACGATCGTCGACTTGCCGGATCCGATGTCCCCGGTGAGCAACGCCGTCTCGGTGTCGGGAGTGAACCGCCAGACCCGGGAGTCGAAAGTGCCCCAGTTCAAAATTTCCGCGTACTGGAGCCGGTAGCCGGCCCGTCGGGAACCGGCGAGCCCAGCCGTGGGAAGAGTCCGTCACTCATCGGCGACGGCCGTTCCGGCATACTCCCGCAGCTTCGCCGCGAAGTCCGACAAGGTCTGCGCGTCGACGTAGGCCTTGAGGATGCGCCGCACCTCCCAATGGTCGTTCTGGCCGCGCAGCTGCCGCAGGAACCCGAGTTCACGCGCCTTTTTGATCGTCGTCTCGGCCTGGTCGACGACGCGCGCATCGTTGGTGGACTCGGCCTGAAAGACCCTCAGCATCTCGACGATCTGATCGGTGGTGAGGACCAGCCGGCCATCACCGCCGGCCGTCTCGAACTCGACGAGCCGCTTGCGCAGCAACACCAGCAGCAGGCTGACGTTGTAGGTCAGCGCGCGCCGCCGCACCAGGCGCGGGAGTGCCTCTTCATCGTCTTCCTCGGGCCGGGACCGAAGGTAGGCGTAACCCTCGGCGTCATCGACGACCACGTCGACGCCGATGGTGGCGAAATGGTCTCGGACACCGGCGCCCAGGCGTTCCAGAGTCAGCCAGGTGTCCTCGTCCGATTCGCGGTAGACGACACCCTGCATCAGCCGGATGATGGCACTGGCGACCGCATGTTCGTTGCTCATCGGCGCCACTCCTCCCCGTCGCTACGCTCCGCATCGTCGCCGTCGCGGCTCATCGGCGCCGCACCGTCACTTTCGGCAACCTCGCCCGCCTGGTGACGTCCGGGTCGGCGGGGTCGGCGTACTCCAGCACAGTCTCGTCGGCGTCGTCCATCTCGACCGTCACGTCTTCGTCACTGAGCGCGAGGTAGCCGACGATCTCCGCCGCGCCCTGCTCGATGGGGTGCATCGCGACGACGTCGGACAACAGCGCCATGGAACTCTCGGGCAGAACGCTTCGGACGATCTCGATCAGTCGCGCCTGGTCGACGAACGTCTGGTTGAAGAGGAGCTCGGCGTCGACGGCCTCGGTGGCCGCCTCGATCTGGCTTTCGACCGCGACGACCGCGGGCGGTTGGTAGAGGGGCCGCTCGAACGGCAACGCGATCTCGACCCCCGGCTCGTCGACCGTGAGACCCGAAGTCGGCGGGTTGTCGCGGACCTCGAGGGCAGCGCCTTCCACCGAGCGAACCAGGTCCAGGACGCGCCGGTTCTCCAGCCAGACCTGGTCGTCGAGGAAGCGGCGCAATTGTTCGGATATCTGGCGGACCGTGCGCTGCGCCCGATCGGCGGCCTCGGACCAGTCGTGGTGGATCCCACGAATGCGCTGGTCGGCTTCGATCACGTCGAGGGCCGACACCTTGGCGAGTAGCCCCGCGAGTTCGGTTTGACGCGACTCGGAGAGCAGGAAGTCGTAGAACGCCTGGAAGCTGCGCCCCTGGTCGGAGCCGGTGATCTCCGAGCGGTTACCGACCAGCTCGGCCAGCAGTTCACCCTTGGAGCCATCCCATGCGGCAATCTTTTCCCGTGCGGCACGGTCGAGCAGCCGGAAGTTCTCTTCCACCTCACGGAAGTCGGCGAGCAGTTCCCGCGCGGTCGCGGCGAGCTGCTGGTAGCGGTCGCGGACCCCGGTCGCGTCCATGATGGTGACGACGCCGGCTTCGACGGCCGCGATCTCGGAGTCGAGTTCGTCGCGGCGGCGGCGCAGTTCGGCCAACCGGACCTCGGATTCGACTTCGGTTCCGTGCACGATCTGTCGCAGAAGCTCCACCACGGTGTGCAGCCTGGATTCGGTCCCCACAAAGGACCTGCCCCGCAGGCTCGTCACCCACGCGTAGGCCTTCTCGAATGCCGGGGTGACCTCGTAGTGCACTTCGTCGTCGCCGGGCGGATAAAACCGCCGCAGATACGCGGCGTCGGTGGCCGCCCAGTCCTCCAAATAGGACCGCGCGTCCTTCGGAAACCGTACGGATCCGTCCTCGGTGGTGACTTCGGCGTTCCGTGCGTGCAAGTGGTCGTCCAACTCCGCCGCGACCTCGGTCGCCGGACAGGCGCCGCGGTTGCCCTCGACGTAAAACTCCCCGAGGAAGGAGAGGATCAGTGCGGAGTTACCGGCACGCAGCAGTCGCCACGCGGGGTGTCGTTCCCGCAGCGCGTCGATCGCCGCATAATCCATCACCGAAAGCGTAGAGAATCCCCCCGACAGATTCGGGCGCGCTCGCCGGGAAAGACGCGCCTGTTCTGGGGTCTGCCCCAGCGGCCCGGTGTGACCGGTGCGCAGCGGCCGCTTGCCAAGTGATTCAAGCAGTGCCGGCGCGCGCACAGTCTGGGCCGGACGCCGGACGCGACCACGGCCGATGAAGGAGAGACCACCCCCTGGAGGAGAGGCTCAGACCACCGTCGACTGCCACACCGCGGAATGGGTTGAGGCGTATCGCCGCCGGAGGAAAAGAACGTGAACACCGCCGCCGACCCGCACGACGGCGACGGCGAACACCGGGTGCGGCTGACGCAGGCCGAAGCCCTCACCAACCTGCGCGCCGTGCTCGAGCTTTGCGCGGCCGGCGAGGTGAAGCGCAGCGGCACGACGGGACGGCCCTCGGCAGCGACCGTCCGTGCCATCGACACGCACCTCGCGGACGGCGACTTCTACACGGGCGAAGCCATCGCCCGGGCCGCTGCCGACCACGAAAGGTCTTGCAGCGCTGTGCAACCCGCCAGCAGAAACCGTTCTCCACCTGTGGCATCCTTGACTCGCTCACGCCCCGATCGACGAGTTCAGTAATCGAGAACATCAAGGGTCAGCGCTGCCGCAACGTCCTCACCACGGTCAAGACCCGCCGTCAGTTGGTCGACGAGGCGCTGACCGGATGCCGGCGGCGCGAGTGGATCGGCGTGGACGATCTGTTCAGCGGGATGCGCCGCGGCAACATGAGTCCCACCGTCGCCCGCAACGAGTTGGCGCTCTGGAAGCTCTACCTGGTCGATCCGCAGTACGACAGCCTCGGCTACGCCGGCTACCACAGCTGGGACATCCTGGAAGGCCGCTGCACCATGACCGTTCTGCACCGCAGGTGAGCGTACAACGAGCAGGCGGCCGGATGCATGAAGGGATCGACGTGCTGGAAGCGACACTGCCGACTGCCCATCCCGCCGACGTGTATGCGGTGACCCACCAGGCCCTGGCATCGGCGATCAGCGTCATCGCCCGCGCCGACGACGTCGACGCCTTCATGGCCGAACTGCGCGGCACCCACCGGCGCCGACCCCGCTGCACCAGGAATTTCGACCGCGCCAGGCTGCCCTGATCGGGGCGGTTCACCCGTAGGTCGCGCGCATCCACGTGGGCTCGAAGGCCAAATCGAACCGAACAGTTTGGCGGTACCCGCCCCAGGTTGGCACTCCCTCTGGCTGTCCGCGAAAGATCCCGCGCGCTGCGGCAATGACCCTGTCGTGTTGCGTCGGCCAATGGATCTCGCTCGCGATCTCCTCGAGCACATCGCGGTCGCGATCCAGCACGCGATCGACGATTTCGACCGCCGGGAGCGCTCCGCTTTTGTCGCCGTTGCACTTTGCGCACGCGAGAACCAGATTCGACAGGCCGTCGATCCCCACCAACGACCACGGAAGCACATGGTCGATCGGGTTCCCGGCCGGCAGGTGCACCCGACAGTAGAAGCAGTGCGGCCCGAAGGCCTCGGTGAATGCTGCCCGGACCGGTGCCATGGCGATGCGCTCGCGGCCGAAAAGGTGACCGGCCACGTCGGGTACTTCAGCGTCGAGGAATTTGTTCATCTGGCGGATGTCGTCTACCCACATGATCTCCAGCGCCGGCTTCAGCAGTCCGGCCAAGCGGGCAAGGCCGAACGCAACCCCGGGCTTCAAGGTGATCGCGTTGCCGTGCGCCTCCAACTGGCGCAGAGATACGCTCTCACCGAGAAACGAATCGTCATAGAGGAATGGATCACTGACCGGCGCGCCCGGAAGCTTCTGCAACCGAGGCAGCGGTTGCTTGGCGAGGGCCACCGTGATCTTGGCGATTGCCGCTCGGTACTCCTTGGGGGCGCGAATCATCGCGAGGTCCAGCGACAGGCCACTGTTTCCCGAACGGGTCGCTTCTCGCAGCGCCTTGGCCGCGTCGGGAATGCGGGCTGCCGCGCCCGTGCGACGCTGGCGCAACTCTTGTCCCTCAAAAGGGCGAACCTGCGGCCAATAGAGGGACAGGACCCGATGAGCCAGTTCAGGCAGGGGAACGCGCAGGACATCGTCGGCTCGTTCCGGCAGGTTTTCGATGCAGTGGTCGATGAGCGCCATCAGCGTGGCCAACTTGTAGGTGGCGTCACGTTGTCCCGTCTCCAGGATCGCGATGACCCGCTGGCCCAGGAGCAATGAGTCGGCGTTCGGCTCGACGTCTTCATTCCGCACACGTCACCGCCAACAGATTCTCGTGGTGCAGCGGCGGCGGCCCAGCAGTCGAGCACTTGACGTGGAAGGCGTTCGCGAACTCCCCGCGCCGGTTCGAGACATACTTCGAAGTCCCTTGCCATCCGGCGTGGCGACGGTTCTGTGATTCCCAAGATTGAAGCGGCGTCCCTGAGATCAGTAGCCTCCTCCCACGCTAGTCGACGTGAGACTATCCTCTCGAGGCAGTCCGGGTCGTCCTCGATGAGGTCATCAATATCGTTGAGGTCAAAGATGTCCGGATCCACTGACGTAGCTGTGGGTCCGATTCACGGTGCTCGGCCGGGTAGTGGTGGACAGAGTCCCGCCTCGGGTGGGCAGGGCGGCCTCCGAGCGGGCGTTGGACGATCCGTGGTCGAGGGTGTCGTAGATGAGGTAGCAGTAGGCGCGGATGCGCTGTGCGAGGTGGACGAACTCGGGGATGCGGGAGTGCGACGCCAGTTGCGTCCAGGGGCGTGGTGTACGAGCCGGTAGGGCCGGTGGGCGTGTCGTA
>CAYVQQ010000120.1:0-9585 GCA_964453085.1 uncultured Mycobacterium sp. | reverse complement strand
GGTGCGCAGCACCTCGCCGTTGCGGCTCACGGTGAAGGTGTGCGCGGAGATGCTGGCGACGCCGAGCACCTCGTCACCGACGTCGAACCCCGTCGTCAGCGCCTGCACCCCCACCGAGACGTGGCTGTGCGCGGGCCAGTACCGGTCCGGCACCCACTGCACGACGTCGTTGCGGACCCACTCGAAGTGTCCGGGCATTCTGCTGGGCGACGACACATGGATGGAACTCTCCGCGGCGGCACGGTCGGACACCGGGGCGGTGAAGGCCACGACAACGGGATGTGCGACACCCACCACCGCGCCGTCGGCAGGCAGAATCGAGGCGACCCGGGGAGCCGGCTCCGGCGCCGGGACCGCACCCAGGCTGCGGGCCGCGGAGCCCAGCAAGCACGTGGTCGTGATCGCCACCATGACAAATAGATAACGAACCCAACGACGCATAGCGTCCGCCCTCCGGGATGGTGCGACCAATACCGCGATATTCTAATTGTTGACTACCCGATGCTGATTGCAGCAAACGATGACGCATGACAGTGATGATCGGATCACGGTCGGGGCACCCTTTGGATGCGATTCCGGCAACGCGCTCCACGTGGGTTCACCGGGATTTGTCCGGCAGCGCCGTGGAATTGGCCGGCGTGCGGGCGACGCGTTAGCCTCGGCGACGGTGCCCGGAGGCTGGGAGTCCAGGAGGTGTGGGTGCTTTTCCGTCAGCTGGAGTACTTCGTCGCGGTGGCGCGGGAACGCCATTTCGCCCGGGCGGCCGAAAAATGCTACGTCTCGCAGCCCGCGCTGTCCTCGGCGATCGCCAAACTCGAACGCGAACTGAACGTGACGCTGATCAACCGCGGACGCAGCTTCGAGGGCCTCACCCTTGAAGGGGAACGACTTGTCGTGTGGGCCAAGCGGATTCTGGCCGAACACGACGCCTTCAAGGCCGAGGTGCACGCGGTGCGGTCGGGGATCACCGGGACTCTGCGGTTGGGCACGGTCCCTACCGCCTCGACGACGGCGTCGCTGTTGCTCTCGACCTTCTGCTCGGCGCACCCGTTGGCCAAGGTACAGATCTTGTCCCGCCTGTCGGCCAGCGAACTGTACCGGCGCGTGCGCGAGTTCGAGTTGGACGCCGCCATCGTGCACACCTCGCGCGACGAGGCGCGCGACGTCGACCTGGTCCCGCTCTACGAGGAACATTACGTGCTGCTCGCACCTGCGGACATGTTGCCCTCCGGCGCGACGGCGCTGGCGTGGCCGGAGGCGGCGCAGTTGCCACTGGCCCTGCTCACCCCGGACATGTGGGACCGCCGCATCATCGACGAGGCCTTTGCGGGCCACGCCGTCGTCGTCGCCCCACAAGTCGAAACCGATTCCGTCGCTTCGCTGTTCGCGCAAGTCGCCACGGGAAACTGGGCGTGCATCGTGCCCCACACCTGGCTGTGGACCTCGCGGTTGAACGCCGAGATCCGCGCGGTCGAAATGGTGGATCCGGTGTTGAAGGCGGAGATCGCGCTCGCCACCAACTCCGCCGGGCCCGGCTCACCGATCGCTCGTGCGCTCGCCGCGTCCGCCCAGGAGCTCGCGCTCGACGAGTTCTTCGACGACCAACTGGCGGGTGTCACGCACCGGCGTTGATCCCGGCCGGCTTCCCGGCCGCGCTGGTCGGGTTCCGGTTCGCCAGGTGCCCGCTTTCCACCCCGGCCGCCGGGTCGAGCTCGCAGTCGATGATCGAGGGGGCGCCGGAGGTGATCGCCTTGGTCAGCGCCGCACGCAGCTCGGCCGGCGTGGTGACGTGGTACCCCTTGCCGCCGAATGCCTCAGCAATCAGCTCGTGGTGCGCCCGCGCATTGAGCACGGTGGGGGCCGGGTCGGTGCCGGCCACCGCTTCGTCACCGCGGTAGACACCGCCGTTGTTGAGGATGACCACGGTCACCGGGAGCCGGTAGCGGCAGATGGTCTCGACTTCCATGCCGGAGAAGCCGAATGCGCTGTCGCCCTCGATCGCAACCACGGGCTTGCCGGTCTCGACCGCGGCTGCGATGGCGTAGCCCATGCCGATTCCCATCACGCCCCAAGTGCCGGTGTCGAGTCGGTGGCGCGGTTCCTCCATGTCGATGACGTTGCGGGCCACGTCCAGCGCGTTGGCCCCCTCGTTGACCACGTACACGTCCGGGTTGTCGCGCAGCACCGAGCGGATCGCGCCCAGGGCGTTGTAAAACCGCATGGGGTGCGGGTTTTCGGCCAGCCGCCGGTGCATCTTGGCGTCGTTGCGCGATCTGTGTCCGGCCAGTTCCCAGATCCATTCCGTCGGCGTGGTGATCGGGCGCTGCGCCGCACCGGCGAGCAGCGCCGACATCACCGAACCGATGTCGCCGGCCAGCGGCACCGCGATCGGCTGGTTGCTGTCGAACTCCGACATCGCGATGTCGACTTGTATGAACGCGGCATCAGCGGACCATTGCGGAGACTCCCCGTGGCCCAGCAGCCAGTTCAGCCGGGCACCCACCAGCAACACCGTGTCCGCGCGCGAGATCGCCAGGGAGCGGGCCGCCGCGGCGGACTGCGGGTGCGAGTCCCGCAGCAATCCCTTGGCCATCGACATCGGCAGGAACGGAATCCCGGTGTTCTCCACGAATGTCCGGATCACGTCGTCGGCCTGGGCGTATGCCGCACCCTTGCCGAGCACGATCAGCGGCCGTTGCGCGCGTGCGAGCAACGCCAGCGCGCGGTCGACCGCCTCCGGCGCCGGGAGCTGGCGCGGTGCCGGATCCACCACCCTCCACACGGTCTGCGTCGCGGCGGCCGCGTCCATCGCCTGGCCCAGCACGTCGCCGGGGATGTCGAGGTACACCCCGCCCGGCCGGCCGGAAACCGCGGTGCGGATGGCGCGCGCGATGCCGCGCCCGATGTCTTCGACCCTGGTGACCCGGTAGGCCGCCTTCACGAAAGGCATCGCGGCGCTGAGCTGGTCGATCTCCTGGTAATCGCCTCGTTGCAGGTCGACCAGCGCGCGGTTGCTGGAGCCCGAGATCTGGATCATCGGGAAGCAGTTCGTCGTGGCGTTGGCGATTGCGGGCAGGCCGTTGAGAAACCCGGGCCCTGACGTTGTCAGGCAGACGCCGGGCCGCCGGGTGAGGAACCCGGAGGCTGCGGCGGCGTTGCCCGCCGAGGCCTCCTGACGGAAGCCGATGTAGCGAATGCCGGACGCCTGCGCGACACGGGCCAGGTCGGTGATCGGGATGCCGACGATCCCGTAGACGGTGTGGATGTCATTGGCCTTGAGGGCATCGACGACGAGGTGGAAGCCGTCGGTCAAACGCACCTGCTCCGGAGTGGCCGAATCGGTGGTCACGGTGCGCCTCCTCGTGTCCTGGTGGTCGACGGGGTCCCTGATCACTGTGTTCCCGGGGGCCGGAGGTGTCCAAGACTAAACCGCTATCCAGCGATTCACGCAAATTATCGACGGTGTTCGCGGGTCGGCCCCGCATAGTCGATAACCGGCGGCTATCAATTGTGAGGGCATAGGTATTGGACGGCCGGCGCGGTGGCGCGGCACGGTGCGAGCAGGAGCGTTACGGCTCGCGAGGGCGTTCAGTCGAGAAGGGACACAATCAGTTGGGTACCGAGGCGATCAAGGGCACCGAGGCGATCAAGGGTCAAACCGCGGGTGGGACGGCGCCGACCGCGGCATCAGGAAACCCGCGCATCGCCGACCTGGTCGAAGAGGCGGCGGCGCGCCGGCCGGAGGCGACGGCGCTCGTCGTGACCGACGACCGCATCCGGATCGGCTACCGCGACCTGGTCCGCCTGGGCGACGACCTGGCCGGCCGACTGCGCGCGTCCGGCCTGGGGGCCGGCGACCGCGTCATGCTGCGCGCGGGTAGCAACGCCGAGTTCGTCGTCGGTCTGCTGGCGGCGTCGCGCGCGCAGCTGATCGCGGTCCCGTTGGACCCGGCCTTGCCCGCCGCCGAACAGCGGCGGCGCGGCGAGTCCGTGGGAGCGCGGGTGGTGCTCACCGATGGGGACGTGCCCGACGAGCGGGAGCCGACGCCGGGTGGGTGGCCGATCACGGTGACCGTCGCCCCCGGCCGCGGCCCGGCGGTCGACCTGGACGCGGCGACCGCGCCGGCGGCGGGGGCCCCGGCGCCCGAAGGGCTGCGGCCCGACGACGCCATGATCATGTTCACCGGGGGAACCACCGGCGTGCCGAAGATGGTGCCGTGGACCAACGCCAACCTCGCGGCGTCGGTGCGCGCCATCGTGACCGGGTACGGCCTGGGCCCCGACGATGCGACCGTCGCGGTGATGCCGCTCTACCATGGTCACGGCTTGCTCGCCGCGCTGCTGGCGACGCTGGCATCCGGCGGCGCGGTGTTGCTGCCGGCGCGCGGGCGGTTCTCGGCGCACTCCTTCTGGGACGACGTCGCCGCCGTGCGGGCAACCTGGTACACCGCGGTCCCGACGATTCACCAGATCCTGCTGGAACGCGCCAAGACCGATCGGGCAACACCGCGGTCGGCGACGCTGCGGTTCATCCGTAGCTGTAGCGCCCCGCTCACCCCCGAGACGGCGCAGGCGCTGCACGACACATTCTCCGCGCCGGTGGTGTGTGCGTTCGGGATGACCGAGGCCACCCACCAGGTGTCCAGCACGGGCATCGGCCAACGCGAAAACCCCGCCGAGACACCCGGTCTCGTCGGTAGGTCGACCGGCCCCGAGATCCGGATCGCCGGACCCGACGGGGAACCGCTGGCCGCTGAGGCCGTCGGCGAGGTCTGGTTGCGCGGACCGACCGTCGTGCGCGGCTACCTCGGCGACCCTGCGATCACCGCCGCCAACTTCACCGACGGGTGGCTGCGCACCGGCGACCTCGGCTCACTGTCACCGGCCGGCGACCTGTGCATCCGCGGCAGGATCAAGGAGTTGATCAACCGCGGAGGGGAGAAGATCTCGCCGGAGCGCGTCGAGGCCGTCCTGGCGAGCCACCCCGGAGTGCTGGAGGTCGCGGTGTTCGGGATGCCCGACGCGCTGTACGGGGAGACCGTGGCCGCGGTGATCGTTCCCCGGCAATTCGCCGCCCCGACCCCCGACGAACTGGTGACGTTCTGCCGGGAGAAGCTTGCGCCCTTCGAGGTGCCCAGCACCTTCCAGGAGGCCGGGGAGTTGCCGCACACCGCGAAGGGCTCGCTGGACCGCCGCGCCGTCGCTCAGCGGTTCGGCACGCCGGGCTGAGCAGCCGGCGTCGCCGGTCGGACCGTTGAAAGTCGACACGCCCCGTCAGACGGTAGCCGCCACCCGGGCGGCCGCCGACTCGGGCATCGGTTCGTAGCGGGCGAACGACCGGGTGAACGAAGCAGCCCCGTGCGCCAGCGAACGCAGATCGATGGCGTAGCGGATCAACTCCGCCTGCGGCACCTCGGCGCGCACCACCGTACGATCCCGGCCGGCCTCGGTGCCGAGGACCCGCCCGCGGCGGCTCGACAGATCGCCCATCACCGCGCCGACGAAGTCGTCGGGCACCAGCACCGAGATCTCGTCGATCGGTTCGAGCAGCGCAATCCGGGTGGCCGCCGCCGCCTCCCGCAACGCCAGCGCACCGGCCATCTGGAAGGCGAAGTCCGATGAGTCGACGCTGTGAGCCTTGCCGTCGAGCAGGGTGACGCGGATGTCGACCACCGGATACCCGGCCTGCACGCCCTTCTCCATCTGGGCGCGCACTCCCTTCTCCACACTCGGGATGAACTGGCGCGGCACCGCCCCGCCGACCACCTTGTCGAGGAACTCGAACCCGGTGCCCTCCGGCAGCGGCTCCACCTCGATGTCGCACACCGCGTACTGGCCGTGTCCCCCGGACTGCTTCACGTGCCGGCCGTGGCCTTTCGCCTTGCCGGTGAACGTCTCGCGCAACGGAATTCGGACGTCGACGACGTCCACGGTGACGCTGTAGCGGTTGGCCAGCGCATCCAGCACGACGCCGGCGTGGGCTTCCCCCATGCACCACAGCACGATCTGGTGGGTTTCCGGGTTCTGTTCGATGCGCAGTGTCGGGTCCTCGGCGGCCAACCGCCCCAGCCCGACCGACAGCTTGTCCTCGTCGGTCTTGGAGTGCGCCGCGATGGCGACCGGCAGCAGCGGCTCGGGCATCGTCCAGGGTTTGAGCACCAGGGGTTCGGCCTTGTCCGACAGCGTGTCTCCGGTCTCGGCCCGGCTCAGCTTGCCGATCGCGCAGATGTCCCCGGCGACCACGGCCTGCGCCGGGCGTTGCTGCTTACCCAGCGGGAAGGACAGCGCCCCGATGCGTTCATCCTCGTCGTGGTCGGGGTGGGCGCCTCCGTTGCGGTCGCCCGTGCCGAAAAACGACGCAAAATGGCCCGACACGTGAACCGCCGCATCGGGTCTGACCGTGCCGGAGAACACCCGGACGAGGCTGACCTTGCCGACGTAGGGGTCCGACGTCGTCTTCACCACCTCTGCAAGCAACGGCGCGTCGACGGCGCAGGCCGGCGCGGTGTGCGAGGCGCCCTGCGGCGTGAACACCTCCCGGAGCGGGTGCTCCGTCGGCGCGGGGAATCCGCGGGTGATGATCTCCAGGAGCTCCAGCGTTCCGACGCCGGTGCCGCTGCACGCCGGGATCACCGGGAAGAAGGAAGCCCGGGCGACGGCTCGCTCCAGGTCCGCGATGAGCGCGGTCTCGTCGATCGCCTCGCCGCCGAGGTAGCGCTCCATCAGGGATTCGTCCTCGGACTCCTCGATGATCCCCTCGATCAACGTGCCACGGGCGTCCTCGATGCGGTCGAGGTCCGACGGGTCCGGCGGGTGGCTCGTGCGCCGTCCGTCCGCGTAGTCGTAGCAGGTTTGCGACAACAGGCCGACCAGCCCGTCCCGGGTCGGCTGGTATAGCGGTAGCACCTTGTCCCCGAACGCGTCCTGCGCCGCGGCCAGCACCTCGGAGTAGTCGGCCCGCGCGTGGTCGAGCTTGGTGATCACCACCGCGCGGGGCATGCCGACCTGGTTGCACTCCTGCCACAGCAGCTTCGTCGGCTCGTCGATCCCCTCGCTCGCGGCGATCACGAACAGCGCGCAGTCCGCGGCCCGCAACCCGGCCCGCAGCTCGCCCACGAAGTCGGCGTATCCGGGGGTGTCGACCAGGTTGACTTTGATGCCGTCGTGCGGCAGGGACACGACCGCGAGTCCCACTGACCGCTGTTGGCGGATCTCGGCCTCGTCGTAGTCGGATACCGTAGTGCCGTCGGCGACCGAGCCCGCCCGGGACAGCACGCCGGCCGCGACGAGCAGGGCTTCGACGAGGGTGGTCTTGCCGGCTCCCGATGGTCCGACGAGAGCAACGTTGCGAACGTCACCGGGTCCGGCGGGGGTGGGGGCGGTGGTCGCGCCGGGGGAACTGTTCGTCCTGTCCGCCATGGCTTGCCTCCGACTGTCCCGGGCCGCGTACTGCGGTACCTCTATTCAGTTACCCTTCACCCAAGCAGCGCCGACCACAAGGGCCGAGCTGCTCCGACCTGTCGGTCCGGCCACCACCACCGCGATCGGCGACTACGCTCAAGGCGCCCGCCCGATTTCGCCGGGGCACGCAGTCGATAACGAAAACTGACCAGCGCCGGGTGGCTACCTGCGCCACGGCTGTTAATACCATTACGGTTATACATACACGGTCGTCCCGCCTCAGAGCCGGAGTCGGGGACGGTTCCCGACTCTCGGCTACAGGAGGTACGGATGAGCAAAGGGCATCACCGCTCAGTCTGGTGGTCATGGTTGGCCACCATGCTGGCTGTGGTCGGGCTGGGCCTGGGCGCGGTGCCCGCGTCGGCCGCACCTCCCGGACTGTCCACTCTCGCACTGGACCGGGTCGCCGACCGGCCCCTGATCGCGCTCGACCCGGCGGCGCTGGTCGCGAAGGTTGGGCCGCAGGTGGTCAACATCAACACCAAATTCGGCTACAACAACGCGGTGGGCGCCGGGACCGGGATCGTCATCGACCCGAACGGGGTTGTGCTGACCAACAACCACGTGATCTCCGGCGCCACCGACATCAGCGCGTTCGACGTCGGTAACGGCCAGACGTACGGGGTCGACGTGATCGGCTACGACCGCAGCCAGGACGTCGCCGTGCTACAACTGCGCGGGGCTGCCGGCTTGCCGACCGCTGCGATCGACGGCGTTGCCACCATCGGCGAGCCGGTCGTGGCGATGGGCAACGCCGGCGGGCAGGGCGGAACGCCCAGCGCGGTGGCCGGCCACGTCATCGGCCTCAACCAGACCGTCGAGGCAACCGACACCCTGACCGGTGCGCAGGAGACGCTGGGCGGGCTGATCCAGGCGGACACGCCGATCAAGCCGGGCGACTCCGGCGGGCCCATGGTCAACAGCAACGGCCAGGTGATCGGCATGAACACCGCCGCCACCGACAACTACAAGATGTCCGGAGGGCAGGGTTTCGCCATCCCGATCGGCCAGGCGATGGGGGTGGCCGGCCAGATCCGCTCCGGCGTCGGATCGAATACCGTGCACGTCGGCCCGACGGCCTTCCTCGGCCTGGGTGTCGTCGACAACGGCGGCACCGGCGCGCGCGTTGAGCGCGTCGTCAGCGACGGGCCCGCCTCGGCGGCGGGCTTCGCGCCGGGCGACGTGATCACCGCCATCGACGGTGTGCCGATCCGCGGGGCCACCTCGATGACGGACGTCCTCGTCCCCCATCACCCGGGCGACACCATCACGGTGACCTACCGATCCGTGGGGGGCGGCAACCGCACCGCAAACGTGACGCTGGCGGACGGCCCGCCGGCCTGACCCCCGGCCGGGGCCGAGGCCGTCGTCCAATCCGCCCGTGAGCGTGATTCCGGGCGCCGCGCCTCGGGCACCGTGGCATTGTGGAGTTAATGAACGACGCACGAGACGCTGTCGAACATCACCCCGCAGAGGGCAGCCACGTCCAAGACGGCGTGGTCGAGCACCCGAACGCCGAGGATTTCCGTAACGCCGCGGCATTGCCGGCCGATCCGACCTGGTTCAAGCACGCCGTGTTCTACGAGGTGCTGGTTCGCGCGTTCTACGACGCCAGCGCCGACGGCGTCGGTGACCTGCGCGGCCTGCATGAGCGGTTGGATTACCTGCAGTGGTTGGGAATCGACTGCATCTGGCTGCCCCCGTTCTACGACTCGCCGCTGCGCGACGGTGGCTACGACATCCGTGACTTCTACAAGGTGCTGCCCGAGTTCGGCACCGTGGAGGACTTCGTCGCGCTGCTCGACGCCGCCCACCGGCGGGGCATCCGGGTCATCACCGACTTGGTGATGAATCACACCTCGGATTCCCACCCGTGGTTCCAGGAGTCGCGCCATGATCCCGACGGCCCGTACGGCGACTACTACGTGTGGAGCGACACCAGCGACAAGTACGCCGACGCCCGGATCATCTTCGTCGACACCGAGGAGTCGAACTGGACTTTCGACCCCGTCCGCCGGCAGTTCTACTGGCATCGGTTCTTCTCGCACCAGCCGGACCTGAACTACGACTGCCCGGCGGTGCAGGAGGCGATGATCGACGTCATCCGCTTCTGGCTCGGGCTGG
>CAYVQQ010000119.1:6430-9663 GCA_964453085.1 uncultured Mycobacterium sp. | reverse complement strand
AGTCGCGGCCGGCGCACGGCGGGTCGGGGCGCGCCGGAACCTTACTCCGGGAGGCAGATGAAGGTCACGCCGTTGAAGTCGAGCCTGAACCCGTCCCGGTGTGCGGCGGTCTGCGATCCGGTGTGTCCGGCCCGCCGCAGGAACAAAGCCTGGTGGTCGCCCTTCCAGTTGAGCACCGCGTTCGGCGGGGTCAGTTGGTTGTAGAACTGCGCGGTGAGCTGACCGAAGCCCGCCGGTTGGTACGCCGCCAGCACGCAGCCCCGGACGTCGGTGTTGTAAGCGCAACCATCGCGGGCGGCTTTCCAGTCCTTCCGCGCGGACACCAAGGCCACGCGGTCCGCGCCGGGCCGTGCCAGCGCACGGTGGTAGGCGGCCTTCGTGCGGTGATCGAGATCGCTCAGCTGCGGGTCGGCGCAGATCAACTGCTTGACCGCGGTGACGGGCGCAGCGCAGTCGGCGCCTGCGACGGTACCGGCCGTCGGGTGGGCTACGGCCATGCCGCCGGCGCTCAGCACCAGAGCCGCGATGGCGACGGGCATCCGTCTCATAAGCACCCGTCTCATAAACACCTAGTATGACCCGAGGTTGTGGTATGTGCCACACCGGATTGCCTGCGGGTTGGTCAAAGCGCGTGCTCAGGCTGGAAAGAACGACGAATCCGCTTCCGGCACAGCTGTTACTGGACAAACGCAGCGAGGCGCGCGGCCCGAGGGATACAGTGGACGCCGGTCCCACCATGAGCCTTCCCGAACCCGACGGCCACACCACCGTCGTCGTCACCGGCGCCTCCTCCGGAATCGGCGCTGAACTGGCGCGGGGACTGGCACGCCGCGGCTTCCCGCTGCTGCTGGTCGCCCGGCGGCGCGAACGCCTCGACGAACTGGCCCACGAGATAGGCCGGTACCACTCAGTCGGGGCGGAGGTCCTGCCTCTGGACCTGACCGACCCGCAGTCACGCGGCGAACTGGCGCAGCGGCTGCGCGGTGACCCGGTCGCCGGGTTGTGCAACAGTGCCGGGTTCGGCACCAGCGGGCTGTTCCACACGCTGCCGCCGGAACGCGAGAGCGCAGAAGTCACCCTCAACTCGCTGGCGGTCATGGAGCTCACCCACGCGGCCCTGCCCGGAATGGTCGAGCGTGGCGCCGGCGCGGTGATGAACGTCGCGTCGATCGCCGGTTTCCAGCCGCTGCCCTACCTGGCGGTCTATTCGGCGACCAAGGCCTTCGTGCAGACGTTCTCCGAGGCCGTCCACGAGGAATTGCACGGAACGGGGGTGTCGGTCACCTGTCTGTGCCCGGGGCCGGTGCCCACCGAGTGGGCCGAGATCGCCAACGCCGAGCACTTCGCCATCCCGGTGGCGCAGGTCCCCGCGCGCGACGTCGCCGAGGCTGCGATCGAGGGGATGCTCGCCGGCAGGCGCAGCGTGGTGCCGGGCGTGGTGCCCAAGGCGGTCAGCATCGGCGGCAGGTTCGCGCCGCGCAGCCTGCTGCTGCCCGCGTTGCGGATCGGTGGGCGGCTGCGCGGCGGCCCCGACCGCTGAGCAAGCCCCGGGCGCGGCCGGATCGCCCCGCGTTCGGCCGTCCTTGGTGCGGTTCGTCGAGATGTCCGGGCAGAGCCGCGAGACACACTTCGCGACACGCCCAAACGGTGTCGGTCCCCGGCCATAGACTGGCGTCCCTATGAACCAGTCCTCGTTCGTGCACCTGCATAACCACACCGAGTACTCGATGCTGGACGGTGCCGCGAAGATCACGCCGATGCTCGCCGAGGTGGACCGCCTGGGAATGCCCGCGGTCGGGATGACCGACCACGGAAACATGTTCGGCGCCAGCGAGTTCTACAACGCGGCAACCAAGGCGGGGATCAAGCCGATCATCGGCGTCGAGGCCTACATCGCCCCCGCGTCCCGCTTCGACACCCGGCGGATCCTGTGGGGGGATCCCAGCCAGAAGTCCGACGACGTCTCGGGCAGCGGCTCCTACACGCACCTGACGATGGTCGCCGAGAACGCCACCGGCCTGCGGAACCTGTTCAAGCTGTCCTCGCTGGCCTCCTTCGAGGGGCAACTGGGCAAGTGGTCCCGCATGGACGCCGAGCTCATCGCCGAACACGCCGAGGGCATCATCGCCACGACGGGGTGCCCGTCGGGCGAGGTGCAGACGCGCCTGCGGCTCGGGCACGAGCGCGAGGCGCTGGAGTCGGCCGCCAAATGGCGTGAGATCTTCGGTGCCGACAACTACTTCCTGGAGTTGATGGACCACGGGCTGTCCATCGAACAGCGGGTCCGCGAGGGCCTGCTCGAGATCGGCCGCAAGCTCGGCATCCCGCCGCTGGCCACCAACGACTGCCACTACGTCACCCGCGACGCCGCGCACAACCACGAGGCGCTGCTGTGCGTGCAGACCGGCAAGACGCTGTCGGACCCGAACCGGTTCAAGTTCGACGGCGACGGCTACTACCTGAAATCGGCCGCCGAGATGCGCCGGATCTGGGACGACGACGTGCCGGGCGCGTGCGACTCCACGCTGCTGATCGCCGAGCGGGTGCAGTCCTACGCCGGCGTGTGGGAGCCGCGTGACAGGATGCCGATCTTCCCGGTGCCCGAAGGGCACGACCAGGCGACCTGGCTGCACCACGAGGTGATGGCCGGACTGCGGCGGCGTTTCCCGTCCGGGGTCGGGCAGGAGTACATCGACCGTGCCGAGTACGAGATCAAGGTCATCTGTGACAAGGGCTTCCCGTCGTACTTCCTGATCGTCGCCGACCTGATCAACTACGCGCGCTCGGTCGACATCCGGGTGGGGCCGGGGCGAGGGTCGGCGGCCGGCTCGCTGGTGGCCTATGCGCTGGGGATCACCAACATCGACCCGATTCCGCACGGTCTGCTGTTCGAGCGGTTCCTCAACCCGGAACGGCCGTCGGCGCCCGACATCGACATCGACTTCGACGACCGCCGCCGCGGCGAGATGGTGCGCTACGCGGCCGACAAGTGGGGCCATGACCGGGTCGCCCAGGTCATCACCTTCGGCACCATCAAAACCAAAGCGGCACTCAAGGATTCGGCGCGAATCCACTACGGCCAGCCCGGCTTCGCGATCGCCGACCGGATCACCAAGGCGCTGCCGCCGCCGATCATGGCCAAGGACATCCCGCTCTCGGGCATCACAGACCCGGCCCACGAGCGGTACAAGGAGGCCGCCGAGGTGCGGGGCCTGATCGAGACCGACCCCGAC
>CAYVQQ010000119.1:0-6420 GCA_964453085.1 uncultured Mycobacterium sp. | reverse complement strand
GCGCGGGCTGGAGGGCCTGATCCGCAACGCCGGTGTGCACGCCTGCGCGGTGATCATGAGCAGCGAGCCGCTGACCGAGGTGATCCCGCTGTGGAAGCGCCCCCAGGACGGCGCCATCATCACCGGCTGGGATTACCCGTCGTGCGAGGCCATCGGCCTGCTGAAGATGGACTTCCTGGGCCTGCGCAACCTGACGATCATCGGCGATGCGATAGAGAACATCAAGGCCAACAGGGGAATCGACCTCGACCTGGAATCGGTGCCGCTGGACGACAAGCCCACCTACGAGCTGCTCGGCCGGGGTGACACCCTCGGGGTGTTCCAGCTCGACGGCGGGCCCATGCGCGACCTACTGCGCCGCATGCAGCCCACCGAGTTCAACGACATCGTCGCCGTGCTGGCGCTGTACCGGCCGGGTCCGATGGGCATGAACGCCCACAACGACTACGCCGACCGCAAGAACGGCCGCCAACCGATCAAACCGATCCATCCCGAACTCGAGGAACCGCTGCGGGAGATCCTCGCCGAGACCTACGGCCTGATCGTCTACCAAGAGCAGATCATGTTCATCGCGCAGAAGGTGGCCTCCTACACGATGGGCAAGGCCGACGCGCTGCGCAAGGCGATGGGCAAGAAGAAACTCGAGGTGCTCGAGGCCGAATACCAGGGTTTCTACCAGGGCATGACCAGCAACGGCTTCTCCGAAAAGGCCGTCAAAGCGCTGTGGGACACCATCCTTCCGTTCGCGGGATATGCGTTCAACAAGTCGCACGCCGCGGGCTACGGCCTGGTGTCGTACTGGACCGCCTACTTGAAGGCCAACTACCCGGCCGAATACATGGCCGGACTGCTCACCTCGGTGGGCGACGACAAGGACAAGGCCGCGGTGTATCTGGCCGACTGCCGCAAGCTGGGCATCACCGTGTTGCCGCCGGACGTCAACGAGTCCCTGGTGAACTTCGCCTCGGTCGGCAAAGACATCCGCTTCGGGCTGGGCGCGGTGCGCAATGTCGGCGCCAACGTCGTCGGTTCGTTGATCAAGACCCGTAACGAGAAGGGGAAGTTCACCGACTTCTCCGACTACCTGAACAAGATCGACATCGCGGCGTGCAACAAGAAGGTCACCGAGTCGCTGATCAAGGCGGGCGCGTTCGACTCGCTCGACCATGCCCGCAAGGGCTTGTTCCTGGTGCACACCGACGCCGTCGACTCGGTCCTCGGCACCAAGAAGGCTGAGGCGATGGGCCAGTTCGACCTGTTCGGCGGCAGTGATTCCGGCGCCGATGCAGTGTTCACCATCAAGGTGCCCGACGACGAGTGGGACGACAAGCACAAGCTTGCCCTGGAACGCGAGATGCTGGGCCTGTACGTGTCGGGGCACCCGCTCAACGGGGTGGCGCACCTGCTGGCCGCCCAGGTGGACACCCAGATCCCGGCCATCCTCGACGGTGACGTGCCCAACGAGACCCAGGTGCGCGTCGGCGGCATTCTGGCGTCGGTCAACCGGCGCGTCAACAAGAACGGGATGCCCTGGGTGTCGGCGCAACTGGAGGACCTCACCGGCGGCATCGAGGTGATGTTCTTCCCCCAGGCCTACTCGGTCTACGGTGCCGACATCGCCGACGACGCGGTAGTGCTGGTCAACGCGAAGGTGGCGATCCGCGACGACCGGATCGCCCTGATCGCCAACGAACTGGTGGTGCCGGACTTCTCCAACGTGCAGGCGGACCGCCCGCTGTCGGTCAGCCTGCCCACCCGGCAGTGCACCGTCGACAAGGTGATGGCGCTCAAACAGGTGCTGGCGCGTCATCCCGGAACCTCGCAGGTGCATCTGCGGCTCATCAGCGGGGACCGCATGACCACGCTCGAGCTGGACCAGTCGCTGAGGGTCACGCCCTCGCCGGCGTTGATGGGCGACCTCAAGGAGCTGCTCGGCCCCGGCTGCCTGGGGGGCTGAGCGTTGCCGGGCTGGCCGCGAGGGCGCGCAGATGTCCGCCCGACGCGGCGTGTCGCCACGCAGACAGGGGTGCTCGGCGGCCCCACAGCCCGCGAACAGGTTCACCGGGTCGTCCCCGCAACTGGTTGAGGTCCCGCCGGGGCGGTCATGGCACCATTGAGCGGTGTCCGCCGAACTGAGCCGAAGCCCGAGCACCGCACCGGTGGCGCCGCTTTCCGCGGCCGATATCGACTGCGCGGCCCGGCGGATCGGCCCGGTCGTCACGGCCACGCCGCTGCAGCTCAGCGATCGGCTGTCGGCGCTCACCGGCGCACGGGTCTACCTCAAGCGCGAAGACCTGCAGGTCGTGCGCTCCTACAAGATCCGCGGCGCCTACAACCTGCTGGTGCAGCTCTCCGAGCCGGAACTGGCCGCCGGGGTGGTGTGCGCGTCGGCCGGCAACCACGCCCAGGGTTTCGCGTACGCGTGCCGGAGGCTGGGCGTGCACGGCCGCGTCTACGTCCCCGCGAAGACGCCCAAGCAGAAACGCGACCGGATCCGCTACCACGGCGGTGAGTTCATCGAGCTGATCGTGGGCGGGTCGACGTACGACCTTGCCGCCGAGGCGGCGCTGGCCGACGTCGAACGCACCGGCGCCACCCTGGTGCCGCCGTACGACGACGTGCGGACCATCGCCGGGCAGGGCACGATCGCCGTCGAACTGCTCGCCCGACTCGATGACCTCGGCGGCGAACCCGACCTGGTGGTCGTCCCGGTGGGCGGCGGCGGCTGCATCGCCGGCATCACCACCTACCTGGCCGAGCGGACAACCAACACGACGGTGCTGGGCGTCGAGCCGGCCGGGGCGGCGGCGATGATGGCGGCGCTGGCCGCGGGCGGGCCGGTCGAACTCGATCACGTCGACCAGTTCGTCGACGGCGCGGCGGTGCGCAGTGCCGGCGTGCTGCCCTACGCGGCGCTGGCCGCCGCCGGTGACATGGTGTCGATCACCGCGGTCGACGAGGGCGCCGTATGCACCGCGATGCTGGACCTCTACCAGAACGAGGGCATCGTCGCCGAGCCGGCGGGCGCGCTGTCGGTCGCCGGCCTGCTGGAAACCGGCATCGAGCCCGGATCCACGGTCGTGTGCCTGATCTCGGGCGGAAACAACGACGTCTCCCGGTACGGCGAGGTGTTGGAGCGCTCGCTGGTCCACCTCGGCCTCAAGCACTACTTCCTGGTGGACTTCCCGCAGGAACCCGGAGCGCTGCGCCGCTTCCTCGACGAGGTGCTCGGCCCCAACGACGACATCACCCTGTTCGAGTACGTCAAGCGCAACAACCGCGAGACCGGTGAGGCGCTGGTGGGTATCGAACTGGGCTCGGCCGCCGACCTGGACGGGCTGCTGGCCCGGATGCGGGCCACGGAGATCCACGTCGAGCCGTTGGCGCCGGGTTCACCGGCATACCGCTACCTGTTGTAGCCGTACGTAGCGGGCGTGGGCGCGGCTCCGCCGGCCCGACTGTGCGCGCCGAGGTGTAGTGTCGAGCGTGAGCTTGACCAAAGCCGACGTGAATCTCGGTGGCGCCCGCGGGCGCGACCGACATCGTGGTCTACGACTGACGTTGTTTGTCGATCCTCGACGTTCATGTGCCGGGCCGACCGGAAGCGAAGGGATCGTCGATGGATCACCGGGCGTTGCGCGCGGGTCGCCCAGTGGCGGCCTCCGTTCCCGTTGCAGTCGTGATGATCTCCACACCGTGAGCCGGAACCGGGCCGTGCGTAGGCGGCGGCCGGCCCGCCCGGTGCGGTGCGCACCGGGCGTCGCCGACGGCTCCCCGGACCCGGACGCGACCGCGCCGCCCTGGCCGGCGACACGCACCGTGGCCCTTCAACTCTCGGCGAGAAAGGACGACTGACATGGCCGCACAAAACTGGATGGACGCACCCGAGATCCATCCGTCCCAGATCCGGGTCGGCGACACCATCGGCACGCTCAAGTCCGGCCATCTGCCCTTCAAGGTCAAGATGATCTGCGAGCCGCAGCAGAGCCCAAGGCAGTGGACGTTCTTCGGCCAGGACGACCACGGCCGGCAGCACACGAGCACATTCGGGGAGAACGAGGTCGTGCGCCGGTACGCCAAGGCCTGTTAGCCGCGCAGGCAGACGCACAAGAGTCCCCGAAAGCACTCCGCGGGGCGGACTTTCACGTCGGCTCGGCCACGGAGACGTCGGCCACGGAGATGACGGCGAAGGAATGACCCTCGAGCACGGTGCGTTCGGTGCCGACGACCGGTTCGCCCCACGCCAGCACCACCTCACCGGTGACCGGCACCGCTGCCGGCCGCTCACCGAGGTTGCACGCGATGCGCAACCGCCCCCGCCGCAACACGATCCAGCGTTCGCCCTCGTCGTAGTCGACGGCGAGGTGATCAAGCCAGGGATCGGCCATGTCGGGATCGTTGTGCCGCAATGCGATCAGGTCGCGATACGCCCGGTGCAGGCGGGCGTGCTCGCCGGAGTCGACCTCGTCCCAGTCGAGTTTGGAGCGCTGGAACGTCTGCGGGTCCTGCGGGTCGGGGATGTCGTCGGCGTCCCAGCCGTGCTCGGCGAACTCGGCCTTGCGGCCCTCGGCGGTGGCCTTGGCCAGTTCCGGTTCGGGATGCGAGCTGAAGAACTGGAACGGTGTCGAGGCGCCCCACTCCTCTCCCATGAAGATCATCGCCGTGTACGGCGACCCGATCGTGAGGGCGGCCTTGACCGCCAGCTGCCCGCCGGTCAGGTGCTGTGACGGGCGGTCCCCCAGGGCCCGGTTGCCGACCTGGTCGTGCGTGCAGGCGTAGGCCACCAGCCGGGTGGCCGGCACGGCCGTCGTGTCCAGCGGACGGCCGTGCCGGCGGTGCCGGAACGACGAGTACGTCGCCGCGTGGAAGAAGCCGTGGCGCAGCGTCTGCGCCAGCGTCGCCAGCGAGCCGAAGTCGGCGTAGTAGCCCTGCCGTTCTCCGGACACCGCGGTGTGGACGGCGTGATGGATGTCGTCGGCCCATTGCGCGGTGATCCCGTACCCGCCGCGCTCGCGGTCTGTGACCAGCCGCGGGTCGTTGAGGTCGCTTTCGGCCACCAGCGACAGTGGGCGCCCCAATTGCCGTGAGAGCCAATCGGTTTCCGTGGCCAGCTCCTCCAGGATGTGGATGGCGGTGGTGTCGACTAACGCGTGCACCGCATCCAGCCGCAGCCCGTCGGCGTGGAAGTCGCGCATCCAGCGCAGCGCGCACCCGATGATGTAGCGGCGCACCTCGTCGGAGTAGGCGTCCGCGACGTTGATGCCCTCGCCCCAGGGGTTGCGGCCCGACGACAGGTACGGGCCGAACCTGGGCAGGTAGTTGCCCGATGGGCCCAGGTGGTTGAACACCGCGTCGATCAATACTCCCAAACCCCTCGCATGGCAGGCGTCGACGAACCGGACCAGGCCGTCGGGACCCCCGTAGGGTTCGTGCACGCTGTACCACAGCACACCGTCGTAGCCCCAGCCGCGGGTGCCCGCGAAGGAGTTGACGGGCATCAGCTCGACGAAGTCGATCCCGAGATCGACCAGGTGGTCCAGTTTTTCGATCGCGGAGTCGAACGTGCCGGCGGCGGTGAACGTGCCGACGTGCAGTTCGTAGATCACCGCCCCCTCGACCGGGCGGCCGGACCAGTCCCCGTCGGTCCACCGGGCCCGCTGCGGGTCCCACAACTGCGAGCGCGCATGCACCCCGTCGGGCTGGCGCGGCGATCGCGGGTCGGGCAGCACGGTGCTGTCGTCGCCGAGCAGGTAGCCGTAGCGGGCGTCCGGCGCGGTCTCGACGACCGCATGCCACCAGCCGTCGTCCGTGCGCGCCATCGGGTGCACCCGGCCGTCGACGTCGAGCCGGACCAGCTCCGGTATGGGGGCCCAGACCCGGAAGTCAATCATGGTGGCGCTCCAGCAGCGCGACGGGCAGGTACGCGAACAGCTGGGCCGCTGCCGTCGGGCCGTCGGCGACGGCGCCGGTGAGCGTGTCCTTCCAGGTCCCGTCCGGCAGCGGCAGCACGGTGTTGCCCCAGCCGTGCTCGGCCAACCGCACCGTCCAGCGGGTCACCGCGACCACGATGTCCTCGCCGCGGCGGAACGCCACGACGTGGTCGGCGGCCTCGCCGTCGGCCAGCATCGGGGTGTAGGTGCCGCGCAGGAAACATCCCGGGTGGGCGCGTCGCAGCCGCAGCGCCGTCGTGACCACCAGCAGCTTGGGATGCTGCAACTCCTGCAGGGCGGCCCGGCGGGCGGCGTAGTCGACCGGGCGGCGATTGTCCGGGTCGACGAGGCTGTCGTCCCACAACTCGGTGCCCTGGTAGACGTCGGGCACTCCCGGCACGGTGAGCGCGAGCAGCTTCTGGCCCAGCGCGTCGCTGGCGGCGTGCGGGCTGAGTTGCTTTTTCGTGCCGCGCTGGACGCCCGACGGCCG
>CAYVQQ010000118.1:0-9678 GCA_964453085.1 uncultured Mycobacterium sp. | reverse complement strand
AGAAGGCCCTTGCTCTATCCACCTGAGCTACGGAGGCAATGTGCAGGTGAGTCTAGCCAACGGGGCCCGACGGTGTGGCCCGGTGTCACGGCGCGCTCGACTGACTTCCATCGCCGTGATCATCGGCTAGAATGGTGACGCTCGCCACACGTACAACACCGGCTGGACGTGAGCCGTTAACCGCAATGTCGCGTGTGTCTTATGTCGAGGGGTGGCGTAACTATGAGCGTGGCCACAGATGTGGCTTCGCGGTGTTCGTGGGCCGGTGCTCACGCGCTGCGACTGGCAGCCGATGCCAGGGATGCCTGTCGTGCCAGCGCCCTGTTGCTGCGCGGTTCGCCGTTGGTGCTCGGATGGGTCGCGGGCTGGCTGTCCACCGAATTTCCGCCGCACGTGGTGACCGGACACGCCTTGTCCCGGGTGGCCCACCCGGCAGTCGGTCGGGTCGCCACCACCTGGGCGGCGCAGCGCGCCGACCAAGCCCTGGCCGCGGCCCTCGAAGACGCTTTCGGGCCGGACTTTCGCGACCAGGTGTCGCATCCGGCCAGCGACAAACCGCAGAGAACCTCCCGCGAGGGCCTGTTCCGCCGGCCCGGCCCGCACCGCCGGTACGCGGCGCAGACTTCCGACATCTCGTACGGACCCGGTGGCACCGAGCACCTGCTCGACATCTGGCGCGGCCCGGACGTGCGGCCCGGCAGCCGCGCTCCGGTGCTGATCCAGGTGCCCGGGGGCGCCTGGACCGTCGGCGACAAACGCGTTCAGGCCTATACGCTGATGAGCCGGATGGCCGAGCTCGGTTGGATCTGCGTGTCGATCAACTACAGCAAGAGCCCGCGCTGCGCGTTCCCGGCGCACCTGATCGACGTCAAGCGGGCGATCGCGTGGGTCCGCGAGAACATCGCCGACTACGGTGGCGACCCCGACTTCATCGCGATGACCGGCGGCTCGGCCGGCGGGCACCTGGCGTCACTGGCGGCGCTCACGCCCAACGACCCGAGGTTTCAACCCGGATTCGAACGCGCCGACACCACGGTCGAGGCCGTCGCCCCCTACTACGGGGTCTACGACTTCGTCGACGCCGACAACATGCACGATCTGATGCTGCCGTTCCTCGAGCAGTTCGTCATGAAAGCCCGCTACGCCAGCGCCCCCGAGCGGTTCGAGGAGGCCTCCCCGATCTCCTACGTCCACCCCGGCGCCCCGCCGTTCTTCGTGCTCCACGGCGCGAAGGATGAAATCGTTCCCTGCGGCCAGGCCCGCTCCTTCTGTGCGGCGCTGCGCGCGGCGGGCGCACCCACGGTCGGCTACGCCGAGCTCGCCAACGCCCACCACGCCTTCGACATCACCCCGACGCTGCGCTCGCGGCTGGCCGCCGACGCCGTCGCCGATTTCTTCGGTGTGGTCTACGGGCGGCGCTCGGGTTCGCTGATGGATTCGCCGCCCCTGGCGGCCACGTCCGCCGGCTGAGGCGCGGACCCGTTGCCGGGGACCGGTCTCGCGACCGGATCGTGCCTTTCTCCAGCGTGTCAACCCGACTAGCGTTGTGAGGCGATTGGTCCGAGGCGAGAGGCTTGGCCGGCGGTGACACGTGTGGCACGTCGAGTGGGTGGGTGATCATGGCTGAGGCCACCGATTCCGCGGCCGTCGTGAAATTGTCCGACGAGCTCGGACCGGTTGACTACCTGATGCATCGGGGCGAGGCGAACCCCCGGACCCGCTCGGGCATCATGGCCGTGGAAATCCTTGACGCGACACCGAATTGGGACGCCTTTCGCACCCGCTTCGAGAATGCCTCGCGCCGGGTGGTGCGACTGCGGCAGAAGGTCGTCGTCCCGACCTTGCCGACGACGGCGCCTCGCTGGGTGGTCGATCCGGATTTCAACCTGGACTTCCACGTGCGCCGGGTGCGCGTGTCCGAGCCGGGCACGTTGCGGGAGGTGTTCGACCTCGCCGAGGTCGTCCTGCAGTCACCGATGGACATCTCCCGCCCGCTGTGGACGGCCACCCTGGTGGAGGGCCTGCGCGACGGGAGGGCCGCGACGCTGCTACACGTCAGCCACGCGGTCACCGACGGCGTCGGTGGCGTGGCGATGTTCGCCGAGATCTACGACCTCGAACGTGACCCCCCACCCAGGCCATCGCCTCCGCTGCCCGTTCCGCAGGACCTGACGCCCAACGAGTTGATGCGGCAGGGCATCAACCGGCTTCCCCTGTCGGTACTCGGTGGCGTCCTGGGCGCGGTGTCCGGTGCCGTGTCGGCGGCCGGGCGGGTGTTCCTGGAGCCGGCGTCGGCGGTCTCGGGGATCGTGGGCATGGTGGGCTATGCCATGTCGGGGATCCGCGTGCTCAACCGGGCCGCTGAGCCGTCGCCGCTGCTGCGCCGGCGCAGCCTGGCCACCCGAACCGAGGCGATCGACATTCTGCTCGCCGACCTCCACAAGGCCGCCAAGGCGGGCGGGGGATCGATCAACGACGCCTACCTCGCCGGTCTGTCCGGCGCCCTGCGCCGCTACCACGAGGCCCTCGGCGTGCCGGTCAGCACGCTGCCGATGGCAGTGCCGGTGAACCTGCGGGCCGACGCCGACACGGCCGGCGGAAACCGGTTCACCGGAGTCAACTTGGCGGCGCCGCTGGGCACCGCCGATCCGGTGTCCCGGATGAGGAAGATCCGTGCGCAGATCACCCAGCGCCGCGACGAGCCCGCGATGAACATCGTCGGTTCCCTCGCGCCGGTGCTCAGCGTCCTGCCGACCGCCGTGCTGGAGGGGATCACCGGCGCGGTGATCGGCTCCGACGTCCAGGCCAGCAATCTGCCGGTCTACCCGGGAGACACCTACATTGCCGGCGCGAAAGTCCTGCGCCAGTACGGCATCGGCCCGCTTCCCGGCGTCGCGATGATGGTGGTGCTCATCTCGCGGGGTGGGTGGTGCACGATCACCGTCCGCTACGACAGGGCGGCGATCCGCGACGAACCGTTGTTCGCCCGGTGCCTGCTGGAGGGTTTCGACGAGATTCTGGCGCTGGCCGGCGATCCGGTGCCCCACGCGGTGCCCGCCTCGTTCGGCGAGCCGACCGCGTCGGCGTCGGGATCGGTGTCGGGACCATGAGCGCGTCCGGGGCACGGGAGAGCGAACGCGACATGCAGAAGCCGGCGACGGACATGCGACTGCCCGGATCGGTCGCCGAGATCATGGCCGGTCCGTCGGGGCCCAGGATCGGGGCGTTCTTCGACCTGGACGGCACCCTGGTCGCCGGGTTCACCGCTGTCATCCTCACCCAGGAGCGCCTGCTGCGCCGCGACATGGGGGCGGGGGAGTTGCTCAGCACGGTGCTGGCGGGCTTGAACCACACGCTCGGACGCATCGAGTTCGAAGACCTCATCGGCAAGGCCGCCGCCGCGCTGGCCGGGCGGTTCATCGACGACCTCGAGGAGATCGGCGAGCGGCTGTTCGTGCAGCGGATCGAGGGCCGCATCTACCCGGAGATGCGCGAATTGGTGCGGGCGCACGTGGCGCGCGGACACACCGTGGTGCTCAGTTCGTCGGCGCTGACGATCCAGGTCAATCCTGTGGCCCGGTTCCTCGGCATCACCAACGTGCTCACCAACAAGTTCGAGACCACCGAGGACGGCATGCTCACCGGCGGCGTGCAAAAGCCCATCCTGTGGGGGCCGGGCAAGGCGGCCGCGGTGCAGCGGTTTGCCGCCGAGAACGACATCGACCTCAGCAGCAGCTACTTCTACGCCGACGGGGACGAGGACGTCGCCCTGATGTACCTGGTCGGCAATCCGCGGCCGACCAACCCCGAGGGCAAGATGGCCGCGGTGGCCAAGCGGCGCGGCTGGCCGATTCTGCGGTTCAACAGTCGCGGATCGGTCGGCATCCGTCGGCACCTGCGCACGCTGGCCGGGTTCGGTTCGCTGTTCCCCATCGCGACCGGTGCGGTGGGAATCGGGCTGCTCACCCGCAGCCGGCGGCGCGGCGTCAACTTCTTCACCTCCACCTTCTCCCAGGTGCTGCTCGCCGTCACCGGCGTCGAGTTGAACGTCATCGGCCGGGAAAACCTGACCGCGCAGCGTCCGGCCGTGTTCATCTTCAACCACCGCAACCAGGTCGACCCCGTCATCGTCGGCGCGCTGGTGCGCGACAACTGGACGGCCGTGGGCAAGAAGGAACTGGCCAAGGATCCGATCCTGGGCACGATCGGCAGGGCGATGGACGCGGCGTTCATCGATCGCGACGATCCGGGCGCCGCCGTGGAGTCGCTGCACCGGGTCGAGGAGCTCGCCAGAAATGGACTCTCGATCGTCATCGCCCCCGAAGGCACCCGCGTGGACACCACCGAGGTCGGGCCCTTCAAAAAAGGCGCCTTCCGCATCGCGATGGCCGCCGGAATCCCGATCGTGCCGATCGTGATCCGCAACGCGGAGATCGTCGCCGCACGCAACTCCATGACCATCAACCCGGGCACGGTCGACGTCGCGGTGTTCCCGCCGATCCCGGTCGACGGCTGGACGGTCGAGACGCTGCCCGAGCGCATCGCCGAGGTGCGCCGGCTGTTTCTGGAAACACTGGCGGACTGGCCCGCGGGGGACCCGTCCGTGTTGCCGCGGTTCGATCTGTACAAGACGAGCGCGGCCGAGAAGACCACGGTGAACGAGAAGACCACGGTGAAGGAGACCCCGGCGCAAGCCCTGCCCACGGCTCCCGGTGCAGAAGCGCCCGAGCACCGGCCCCGGGGGCGGGCGTGACCGAACCGGCCGCAGACACCAGCGCGATCTTGAGGGCCCAGGATTCGCTGGTGTTGGCTGCCGCGGCCTCGCCGGTCGAAATGGAGCTGATCACCGCCTGGGTGGAGCGCCAGCGCGCCGCGCACCCGGGGACCCGCGTGGACCTGTTGCGGCTGCCCGAGCCCGACGCGCCGGCGTCGGCGCTGACCGCGCTGGCGCGGCAACTGGAATCCGGTGACGACCGTTCGATCGTGCCGGTGCGGGTGTTCTGGTTGCCGCCCCCGGATCGCAGCAGGCTCGCCAAGGTGGCGGGTCTGCTGCCCGGCCTGGACCCCTACCACCCCAGCCAACGACGGCAACGCCGCATTCGGCGTGAGGCTCCCGGCCGCGTACGGATGGTCGCCGGCGAGCCGGCCAAGGTGTCCGAACTGCGCCAGCAGTGGCGCGACACCACGGTGGGTGAGGATCCGCTGGACTTCGCCGAGTTCGTCGTCCGCCGTGCGATCCTGGCGACCGAGCGGGTCGAGTACCGGATCCTCGGCCCGCACTACAAGTCGCCGCGGCTGCTCAAGCCGGAGATCCTGGCGTCGGCGCGGTTCCGTGCCGGTCTGCAGAAGATCCCGGGCGCCACCGTCGAGGAAGCCGGCAAGATGCTCGACGAACTTGCCACCGGGTGGAGCAGGGTGTCCGTAGACCTCGTGTCCGTCCTCGGCCGGGCGATCAGCCGGGGCTTCGATCCCGAGTTCGACTACGACGAGTACCAGGTGGCGGCCATGCGCACCGGCCTGGAAACGCACCCTGCGGTGCTGCTGTTCTCGCACCGGTCCTACATCGACGGCGCGGTGGTGCCGGTGGCGATGCAGGAAAATCGGCTGCCGCCGGTCCACGTGTTCGCCGGCATCAACCTGTCGTTCGGATTGATGGGGCCGCTGCTGCGCCGGTCCGGGGTCATCTTCATCCGCCGCAACATCGGCAGCAACCCGCTCTACAAGTACGTCCTGCGGGAGTACGTCGGCTACATCGTCGAGAAGCGGTTCAACCTGAGCTGGTCCATCGAGGGCACCCGCTCGCGGACCGGCAAGATGCTGCCACCCAAGCTCGGTCTGCTGACCTACGTCGCCGATGCCTACCTGGACGGCCGCAGCGAGGACATCCTGCTGCAACCTGTGTCGATCAGCTTCGACCAGTTGCACGAGACGGCCGAGTACGCCGCCTACGCCCGCGGCGGGGAGAAGACCCCCGAGGGCATCGGCTGGCTGTACCACTTCATCAGGGCGCAGGGCGAACGCAACTACGGCAAGATCTACGTGCGCTTCCCCGAGGCAGTGTCGATGCGCCAATACCTGGGCCCGCAGCATGGTCCGCTCAGCCACGATCAGGACGCCAAAAGGCTTGCTCTGCAGAAGATGTCCTTCGAGGTCGCGTGGCGAATCCTGCAGGCCACTCCCGTCACCGCGACGGGGCTGGTGTGCGCGCTGCTGCTGGCCACTCGCGGTGCGGCGCTGACGCTCGACCAGCTGCACCACACCCTGCAGGACTCCCTGGACTACCTGGAACGCAAACACACCCCGATGTCGACCAGCGCGCTGCGGCTGCGCACCCGGGCGGGCGTGCGCGCCGCGGTCGACGCGCTCTCCAACGGCCACCCGGTCACGCGGGTCGACGGCGGCCGGGAACCGGTGTGGCGCATCGCGCCCGAAGATGGATACGCCGCGGCGTTCTATCGCAACTCGGTGATCCACGCCTTCCTGGAGACCTCGATCGTCGAACTCGCGCTCGCCCATGCCCGTCATCTCCGGGACGCCGGAGCCGACCGCATGGCGGCGTTCTGGGCACAGGCGATGCGGCTGCGCGATCTGCTGAAGTTCGACTTCTATTTCGCCGACTCGGCTGCGTTCCGGGACAACATCGCCGACGAGATGACCTGGCACGACCACTGGGAGGCCCACGTTGCCGCCGGCGGCGACGAGATCGACGCGATACTGTTCGCCAAGCGCCCGCTGACGGCGGGTGCGATGCTGCGGGTCTTCTTCGAGGCCTACGAGATCGTCGCCGACGTGCTGCGCGACGCCCCGCCGGACATCGGCCAGCGGGAGCTGACGGACCTGGCGCTCGGGGTGGGACGGCAATACGTGGCGCAGACCCGGGTCCACAGCAGCGAATCGGTGTCGACGCTGCTGTTCGCCACCGCGCGCCAGGTCGCCGCGGATCAGGACCTGATCGGCCCCGCCGAAATCAGGGGTGCCGAGCTGGCCGACCGGCGGAGCGCCTTCCGGCGGGAGTTGCGGGACATCCTGCGTGACGTCGACTACGTCGAGCGGATCGCGCGCGAACAATTCGTCGCCCGCGAGTTCGAGGCGCGCCACGACCGCCGGGACAGCCGAACCGGCTGACCGCCCGCCCGCAGCCTGGACGCCGGATGGCCGCACCCACCGGCCACCCTGTGGGTGGGCGGCCTTCCGGCGCTGCTTTCGTACATGCGGCGCCGGGGCGGCACGCTGCGGGGCGACCCGGGCCCGCCGCGCGTGGGACCGGCGTTTCGACCGGTGGCCGGCGGGGCGGACGCTGGTGATCGTGACGCTCGCGCTGCTCATCCGGTGGACGCGTGGCGATGGCGGTGCGGCCCACACGGGCGATGGCGGTGCGGCCCACACGGTGGGAGGCGCCCAGCGGTGCGCACCAACCCGCGGACTGATCCACAGTCTCGGGTTTCTCCACAGAGATGCCGCCCAGGGCCCCGTCGCTGCGGCTCCCGTCGGTGGCATCGGGCTGAATGGCAGGCGGAACGGGCGGTGACGTGCTCACCGGCCCGGAAAGCAACTGAGAAAGGGATCAGGCCATGTTCGAAACCCCGTTCACCGTCGTCGGTCACATCGTCAACGACCTCCAGCGCCGCAAAGTCGGCGACCAGGAGGTGATCAGGTTCCGGGTGGCCAGCAATTCGCGCCGGCGCACTGCCGACGGGAGTTGGGAACCGGGCCACTCCCTGTTCGTCACCGTGAACTGCTGGGGCAAGCTGGTCACCGGTGTGGGCGCCGCGCTGGGCAAGGGAGCCCCGGTGGTCGTGACGGGCTTCGTGTACACCAGCGAGTACGACGACCGGGACGGCAACCGCCGTTCGTCGCTGGAGATGCGGGCCACCGCCGTCGGACCGGACCTGTCGCGTTGCGTGGCGCGGATCGAAAAGCCGGCCTACACCGGCCCCGATCCGGCTTCGACGCCGGCGGACACCACCGCCGCCGACGACGACGAACGGTCCGCCGACGAGGTGATCGGGGCCAATCCGCTGCCGCTGTCGGCCTAGCGGCCATCCGGCGCCGCCGGGCGATGCCTAGGATGGTCCGCGGGATCATTCTGCAAGACCAGAAAGGCGAAACCGCGGCATGGCTGAGTTCATCTACACGATGAAGAAGGTCCGCAAGGCGCACGGCGACAAGGTCATCCTGGACGACGTCACGCTGAGCTTCTACCCGGGCGCCAAGATCGGTGTCGTCGGCCCTAACGGCGCCGGAAAGTCGAGCGTCTTGCGGATCATGGCCGGACTGGACACACCCAACAACGGTGATGCATTCCTGGCCGCCGGCGCCACCGTCGGCATCCTGCAACAGGAGCCGCCGCTGAACGAGGAGAAGACCGTTCGCGGCAACGTGGAAGAGGGCCTGGGTGACATCAAGGTCAAGCTGGACCGCTTCAACGAGGTTGCCGAGCTGATGGCCACCGACTACTCCGACGAGCTGATGGAGGAGATGGGGCGGCTGCAGGAGGAGCTCGACCACGCCGACGCGTGGGACCTCGACTCGCAGCTCGAGCAGGCGATGGATGCGCTGCGCTGCCCGCCGCCCGACGAGCCGGTGACCAACCTGTCCGGCGGTGAGCGCCGCCGTGTGGCGTTGTGCAAGCTGCTGTTGTCCAAACCCGACCTCTTGCTGCTGGACGAGCCGACCAACCACCTGGACGCCGAGAGCGTGCAGTGGCTCGAGCAGCACTTGGCCTCCTACGCGGGCGCGGTGCTGGCGGTGACGCACGATCGCTACTTCCTCGACAACGTCGCCCAGTGGATCCTCGAGCTCGACCGCGGACGCGCTTACCCCTACGAAGGCAATTACTCGACGTACCTGGAGAAGAAGGCCGAGCGGTTGTCGGTCCAGGGCCGCAAGGACGCCAAGCTGCAGAAGCGGCTGGCCGACGAGTTGGCGTGGGTCCGGTCCGGGACCAAGGCGCGTCAAGCCAAAGGCAAGGCGCGCCTGCAGCGCTACGAGGAAATGGTCGCCGAGGCTGAGAAGACGCGGAAGCTCGACTTTGAGGAGATTCAGATCCCGGTCGGGCCACGATTGGGCAACGTGGTCGTCGAGGTGTCCCACCTGGACAAGGGCTTCGGCGGCCGCACCCTGATCAAGGACCTGTCCTTCACCCTGCCGCGGAACGGCATCGTCGGCGTGATCGGCCCCAATGGTGTCGGCAAGACCACGCTGTTCAAAACCATCGTCGGTCTCGAGGAGCCGGACAGCGGCACGGTCAAGGTCGGGGAAACGGTCAAGCTGAGCTACGTCGACCAGGATCGCGCCGGCATCGACCCCAAAAAGACCGTGTGGGAAGTCGTTTCGGATGGGCTGGACTACATCGAGGTCGGCCAGAGCGAGGTGCCGTCCCGGGCGTACGTCTCGGCGTTCGGGTTCAAGGGTCCCGATCAGCAGAAGCCGGCGGGAGTGCTGTCCGGTGGCGAGCGCAACAGGCTCAACCTCGCGCTGACGCTCAAGCAGGGCGGCAACCTGATCTTGCTCGACGAGCCGACCAACGACCTGGACGTCGAAACCCTGAGCTCGCTGGAGAACGCCCTGGAAAGCTTTCCCGGTTGCGCGGTGGTGATCTCGCACGATCGCTGGTTCCTCGACCGCACCTGTACGCACATCTTGGCGTGGGAGGGCGACGAGGACAACGAGGCCAAG